>DATLBY010000157.1:0-26475 GCA_035526665.1 Bryobacteraceae bacterium | reverse complement strand
GTACTTCAGACTGTTGTAGGCCTCGCCGGGCGTGGGAGCGTAGTTGAAGGCAAGCAGAATTCCGGTGAAAACCTGGGTCAGGAAAAGGAATACGGCAATGCTGCCGAAGACCTGATGCCATCCACTGGAGGCCGGAATGTCTTCATAGAGGAAGTTTTTGATCGTCGTTTCGACCCCCGTACGATGTTCCAGCCAATCGATGACGCGGCGCCTCATGCGTTCTCCGACTTCTTGATTTCGCCCAGCATGAGTTTAGTGCCCGCCAGTTTGATTTCATAGCGGTCCAGCGGACGCGGGGCGGGTCCGCTCAGCACCGAGCCATCCAGACCGAATGTGGAGGTATGGCACGGACACAAAAAATTCTTGTTCTGCTCATCCCAGTGGTAGGCACATCCCAGGTGAGTACACTGGGGCGCAAATGCAACTGCTTCCGCCTCGCCGGTTTTCACTACCCAGGCGGTCGATTTCTCACTGGTGACTTTCCATCCATCGATCCGGTTGCGGCGGAACACCACTTCCTCGGGAATTTTCGGATGCATTTGCGCCAGGTCCCCGGCCTCTACCCAATTCGCAGTTTTTTTAACCCGGGGCGGAAAAAACAGGTAAATCGCGGCGGGAATTGTGAGAGCGCCGGTGATGATGGCCCCCAAACCATAGATTACCGACAAGTGAAATGCACGCCGATCTTGAAGCTGAACCATACCCGCGTATTATATGCCGACTGAATCGTGATAACCAAAGAATTTAGTTGCAGCAAACATTCAAAAGGGCTTCTCTTAATGATGCCTGGCAATCCGCCGTTAGCTTCGCTCCATCGGCGGTCACGTAGAAAACATCCAGGGCTTTCTGCGCCTCGGTATCGATCAGCACGACGTCTATGTTACAGGACGCCTCCGAAAGAGTGGACGCCAGGTCGTACAACAATCCCGGCCGGTCCTGGGCCACGATCTCAACCAATGTGGACGATTGTGAGGCTTCGGAATCGAAGGAAACCGACGGTTGCATCTGAAGCAGCCGCTGAACAGGCCGGGATCGTCCTTTCAGCAACTTCTTGACATCCTCTTTCCCCAAGGCGACGCGCTGCAGCGTAAGCTTCAGACGGTCAATCTCCATCGGATTCAGTTCCAAAGTGCGCATCGGGTCGGCAAACGTAAACGTATCCAGCACGGTTCCCTTGTTATTGGCAAACGCCTCGGCTTTGACGATGTTCATGCCGAAGCTAGACAACGCTCCGGCCAGTGCGGCAAAGAGCTTCGGCCGGTCTGTCGTGACCACTGTTACCTGATACGTACCCTGCAAACGGACGACATCTACGGCGACACCGGCTACCTTGCTCAATTCAGAAAGTTCCACGTGCCTGTCGACGTCCGCAGCGGAATGAGTGAGCAGATAACGCGTCGGAAAACCGGCAACGAAATCCAGGCCCGCTGCTTCGCCCTGGGCGGGTGCGATGCGATCCGTGTCCAGCTCACGCGTCAGCTCGTGGTGCGTCACTACGTAGGTACGCCACAATTGCTCCAAACGCCACGGCGTCATCGCTTCAGGATTCACTGCGCTGACGTCCGCGTAAGTCAAGATGGTCAGCCATTTCAGATTTTCATGAGTGAATACCTTGGTGGACAGTTCGCGCGCAGTCGCCGGGTCGCTGAGGTCACGAGCATTCATTACCACCGAGATTGCGAGGTGATTTGCAATCAGGAATTGAACCTTCCGCGCCTCCTCATCCGGCATTTGGACACGCGCCAAAACCGCCTCCGCCAGACGCGCGGACATCGTTGCGTGGTCCTTCATTCCTTCACTTTTGCCGGTGTCGTGAAACAGCAGCGCAGTGTAAACGAGCGGCAAGTCGTCGATCTCTCCCAGCAGATCGGCAAAACGCCGCCGCGCCGGGTCCTTTGACGTGCGTAAATCTTCGATCGCCTCAATAGTGACGATCGTGTGTTCATCCACCGTATACCGGTGATAAAAGTCGCGGACCACCAGCGACTCGATGCCTTGCCACTCCGGAAACAGCGCCAGCAGCACGCCGCTTTCGTGCATGGTCCGCACGGCTAGGGCGGCATGAGGCTGCGCGAGTATCCGGCGGATAGCCGGCCAGAGAGGGCGGGATATGGCGAAGTGTGCCGCCAGCCTCGAAAGATGCTCGCTCATGCGGCGCTCCGTGTCTAGCGCGGGTCGAACGCCGTGCCTTGCTACGAATTCAAACAAGCGGAGCACCAGTTCCGGATCGACTACTAGATTTTGCGGCGTCCGAAAGTATACACGCTCGCGCGTGACCGTGAAGTCGCTGTTTGATAGACGGGATCGCCAGTCTCGAAACTGCTTGACCAGGCTGCCTTCCATGAGTCCTTCGGCCAGGTCCATATGACGCACGGCCGTCTGATGTATGGCGCGCGCGTGCCGGTAATATTCACGCATCCACACCGCGGGATCGGGAGCCATTTCTTCCTGCACGCCGAAGCTCAACAGGTTATTATCGCGGCCAACTTTGTAGTGTAGTTTGCAGCGCAGCGACGAGAGAAATTCTCGGGCCGCGGACAGGGGCTGGAGCGATTCATCCTCCACTCCGCGCAAGATGGACAGCCAATGTACCAGATGCAGATCCCGCATCCCGCCCGGCGTCTCCTTGATGTTGGGCTCCAGGTGGAAAATCGTGCCGTGAAACTTTGCATGCCGCGACCGTGTCATATCGCAGAGATGCTTGATGAGAGGGTGGCGCTGGGATTGGAGAAACCTGGGCAGCTTCTGTTTCAGCACTTCATACAGCGCCCGGTCGCCCGCCAGAAACCGTTCATCCAGTAAACTCATGCTGAGCTCTACATTGGTGCTGTCAAGCTGGCAACATTCCCCCACGGTTCTTACGGACTGGCTTACCCGAAGCCCTTGGTCCCACAGGGTTCGCAAAAAAGCCGACAACGCCTCGCGCCGGCTGTCACCCTGTATTTCCTTGTCCACCAGGAGGAGCACGTCGACGTCGGAATGGGGAAAGAGCTCAGACCGGCCAAAGCCGCCCACCGCAAGTACCGCGATCCCGTGCGGAAAAGTAGCAGCGAGACAACTTTGGTACGCCTCAATAACGAGTTCGTCCACCAGTGCGCTGCGGCTCGCGATAGCCGCGGCGGCATTACCCGATGCGACGAACTCCTGCTGAATCAGCCCCGGACTAGAGCGCGGACTCGCCACGGTCTTCGTTGCGGATCCGGATGGCTTCTGCGACATCGTAGGTAAAAATTTTCCCGTCGCCAATATTTCCGGTACGCGCGGCTGCGGAGAGAGTCCGGATCACCTCTTCTTCGCGGCTCACCGGGATTACCATTTCGATTTTAACTTTCGGGAGAAGATCCACGTTGTACTCCTGCCCACGGTAAACCTCTTTGTGCCCTTTCTGGCGCCCATGACCACGCACTTCCGTGATGGTCATGCCGTCGATACCAATACTCTTCAGAGCTTCCTTGACCTCTTCCAGCTTGAAGGGCTGAATAATCGCTTCGATCTTTTTCATATCTTCTCTCCCCTAGGATTCAAGATTGTAGCCTTCTTCGCCGTGCATACTTACATCGAGACCGGCAAGCTCCTGTCTGCTATCTAGACGGACACCTACCACCATGTCACAGATCTTGAGCGCGATTAGTGTGCCCACAATGCCTAGCCCCGCCGCGATGGCGCAGCCGGCCAGTTGATTGACGACCTGCATGGGATTGCCGTCCACCAGCCCGAGCGCCGCGGGCTGTCCGGCAGCCGTCTTTAAAGCATCGTTAACCGCGTTGGTGGCAAAGACGCCCGTGAGCAGAGCGCCCACCGTACCGCCCACGCCGTGTACGCCAAAAGCATCCAGTGAATCGTCGTAACCCATACGCTGCTTCACGGAAGTCACCATCATGTAGCAGACAAAGCCTGCGATCAAGCCAATCAGGAGCGCTGGGAACGGTCTTACAAACCCCGATGCCGGTGTGATCGCCACCAGGCCGGCAACGGCTCCGGAAATCGCACCCAACACAGACGGCTTGCCGTTCTGGAGCCACTCGGCCGCGATCCAGCCGAGCGCAGCCGCGGCGGCGCCAAAGTGAGTCGCGACAAAGGCGCTCGTGGCAAGCGGGGAAGCAGAAAGCGCGCTGCCGGCATTGAACCCGAACCAGCCCACCCATAACAAGCACGCACCGATAAAACTAAGCACCAGGCTATGCGGTTTCATTCCCTCGGGATATCCATGGCGCTTCCCGAGATAGATGGCGCATACCAGCGCGGAGAAGCCTGAGGTGATGTGCACCACGGTTCCCCCGGCAAAATCGAAGCAGGGTATCTTGCCGCCTAGATATGCATTCAGCAGTCCTCCCTTGCCCCAAACCATGTGGGCCATTGGGAAGTAGACGATCAGCGCCCACAGCGTCATAAACAGGAGCATGGCGCTAAAACGCATACGTTCGGCGAATGCGCCTGAAATCAAGGCCGGAGTGATAATCGCAAACATGAGCTGATAGATCATGAATGTCTGCTGCGGAATCGTGCCGGCATAATCGGCGTTAGGTGCGCTCCCTACGTTGTTCAGGAACAGGTAACGCATGTCGCCGATAAATGCACTTCCTTCCCCAAACGCAAGGCTGTAGCCGCAAACTGCCCACAGCACTGTGATCAGAGCCATCAGCACGAAACTTTGCATCATGGTTCCCAACACATTCTTCTTCCGTACCAGGCCGCCGTAGAACAGGGCGAGTCCTGGTCCCGTCATCATCAGCACGAGAGCCGCACTGGTTAACATCCATGCGTTGTCGCCCGCCGATTGGGCCGACTTAACGGCTGTTTCCAACGCTGCCAGCCTCGCATCGCCTGCCTGAGGCGCCTGCGCCAGCACAGTCCCGGCTGAAAGCAAAAATATTATCAACTGCATTGGTTTCGACATCCTGGTCGCTGTCCCTCACTTCTGGTGTATTTGCAATCCGCTGCAAATCTTTTTAAATATCCTACGCCGACAGGCATTTAGAGAAGCTAAACCTTTCAATCGGGGCCATTGAAATTTTCTATTGGCTTCGCAAAGTCATCAGAGCCTAGAATGAGGTGCGTTCCAAAAGCAAGCAAAACTCTACACATGGGAGAAACAAATCGCATGCAACAGCCGAAGTGTGTCCTTGGAGTGCTATTTCTCTGGAGCGCGTTCGTTGCGTCGGGACAAGCGCCAACCCCACCGGCCGCGGTTGAGAAGCCATCCGCAACGGATAAGCCTCCCGCGCCAGCAGCTCCCGTGTGGTCCGCCGGATCGATCGACTTCAGCGGCCTGGTGGATGGCTATTATGCTTTCAATGCAAATCACCCGGCATCCCAAACCAATAATCTGTATAACTTCAATGTCAAAGCGAACCAGTTCAGCCTGAATATGGCCAAATTTTCGATGGCGCACACCGCGGACCCTGTCGGCTTCCAGATCGATTTGGGGTTTGGCCGGACCTTCGAAATGATTCATGGCACGGAGCAGGCCCCCAGCATCTTCCGCAATATTGAGCAGGCCTTCGTCAGCTTGAAGCCTGCCAAGGCGAAGGGCTTGCAAGTGGACTTTGGCAAGTTTGTCACGAACGCCGGAGCTGAGGTGATCGAGAGCAATTCCAACTGGAACTATTCACGGTCGTTGCTGTTTTCCTGGGCTATTCCCTATTACCACGTTGGCGTACGTACCAGCATTCCAGTCGGAGCCCATTTCACTGGTGGCGTGTCGTTGACCAATGGTTGGAACAACGTGGAGGACAACAATTCCGGCAAGACTGTCGGCCTTTCCGCGACTTTCATCAGTAAGAAAGCAACTTGGTCGAACAACTATTACACAGGCCCTGAGAAGGCCGGCACCAATAAGGGATTTCGTAACCTCTACGACACCACGCTCCTGCTGACGCCATCCGACCACGCAAATTTCTACGTCAACTTCGATTACGGCCGCGACAAGAATATCGGAAAGGGCGCAAGCACTTGGACCGGTCTAGCAGCCGCCGCGAGATTCTCGGCCGGCAATTGGGCTTTTGCCCCACGCGCTGAATACTTCAGCGACCATGATGGGTTTAGCACGGGGACGGTCCAGAAGGTCAAGGAAGTTACACTCACCGGCGAGTACAAGATGGTGGAAGGTCTGCTCGCCCGGCTTGAGTTCCGCCGCGACTGGTCTGACCAGCCATTCTTCGATCGGGGGAGCGGGTCCGCTGTTTCCAAGAATCAAACTACCGTCACTTTAGGAGTCCTCGCTTTCTTCGGTCCAAAACGATGATTGTTTCGAAGCTTCCTTAAGTTGATCGAGTAGTTGGCAGTTGCTGAAGTTCCACCTAACCTCGTCCGTTAGCCACAATTCCTAAAAACTTTTCTAAGGAGAATGCATGATTTTCGTAGGCATCGTCATAACCCTTTTTGGGTTTCTGATCAGCCTGATGAGTTTAGGAATGACCTCCGGCGTGAACGGCCGAATGTTGATGGCTCTTGCCGGAATCATTGTGAGTCTCGTCGGCATCATTGGCGTGATCAACAAGGCGTATCTGAAGGACGCCATCTGGAGGAAATAAAGAGCGATCATGAAGATAAAAACACTAAGATTGTTGTTCATGGTCACGCTGGCAGCGCTACTCTGCGCCCAGACGCCTCCACCCGCCCAGGCACCGCCTGTGGTGACCCCCGCAACTCCACCTGCTCCAGCACCGGTAGGAATCACAGACGCGGATTTCAAAAATGTCGAAGCACCAAAAGCGGAAGCCAGGGCCAAAGGCGATCCAGACGGAGCATTGACCGGGACCGCGGCGGACGTCGCGGTTGCTGATTCCAAAAAAGGCCTGACCGTGTCCGATTTGGTGAATCAAGTCGGCCAGAATAAGATCGCAATCAATTTCATGTGGACCTTGGTTGCCGGGTTCCTGGTCATGTTTATGCAGGCCGGTTTCGCCATCGTCGAAACGGGCCTCTGCAGGGCCAAAAACGCCAATCACACCATGATGATGAATTTCATGGTGTATGGCACTGGAATGCTAGCTTATTGGCTCTGTGGCTTCGCCTTGCAAATGGGCGGAGTGGGCGCGATTGCAAATCTCGGCGGCACGCCGCCGCTCAACTCGGAGTTCGCCATCACTCTGTTCGGCAAAACATTCGGCCTGTTCGGTCAGAACGGCTTTTTCCTCATGCACGCCGGCAGCTATGACGTCTCGGTCATGGTGGTCTTCCTGTTCCAGATGGTGTTCATGGACACTGCTCTGACCATTGTCACCGGATCGGCCGCGGAACGTTGGAAATTTTCGGCCTTTCTTGTGTCTTCCTTTGTGCTCGGCGCATTCACTTATCCTCTCTTCGCCAACTGGGCTTGGGGCGGTGGTTGGCTGGCTAACCTGGGCGCCAATTTCGGTCTCGGCCACGGCTATTGCGACTTTGCCGGATCTGGCGTAGTGCACGCTGTAGGCGGCTTGAGCGCTTTGGCTCTGGCACTGATCGTTGGGCCCCGCATTGGTAAGTTCAACCGGGACGGAAAACCCAACGCTATGCCCGGACACGACCTAGTCCTCGTACTCACCGGGTGCTTTATTCTGGCCTTCGGATGGTTCGGCTTCAATCCCGGTTCTACTTTGGGCGCTTCCGGAAACGGAAATCTTCGCATCGGCTCGATTGCGGTCAATACAATGCTCGCTGGAATGGCCGGTTCGTTCAGCGCGATGTATTACATGTGGATCCGTTATGGCAAGCCGGATGCTTCCATGACCGGCAACGGTCTGCTTGCCGGACTGGTAGCCATCACGGCGCCTTGCGGATTTGTGAATCCTGTGGCGTCGGTCCTCATCGGCCTGATCGCGGGTATTCTGGTCTGTCTGTCGGTGGAGTTCGTGGAGCGCGTGATGAAGGTAGACGACCCGGTGGGTGCAATCTCGGTCCACGGCGCAAACGGAATCTGGGGCGTCATCGCCGTCGGACTTTTTGCCGATGGGAAAAGCAACTATGGCGGATCCTGGAATGGTGTCAATGGTTCCGTGACAGGCCTCTTGTATGGCGACCCCGGTCAGCTCGTGGCGCAGCTCATGGGCGTATCCGCGCTGCTCGGAGTTGTATTCACATTGACCTTTGTGCTGAATCTCGTCATTGACGCTGTTCTCGGCCAGCGAGTCTCGGCCCAGGCTGAGTTGGAAGGTCTGGACATCCCAGAGATCGGCTCGGTTGCATATCCGGAGTTTCAACTCAAGTAGGTGCAGCTTATGTCCACGGCAATTGCAACGGCATCAGGACCCCATTCTGCGCCGCCGGTTCCCTGGCGGGATTCTAATACGGTCTCACCGGAGAAACTGGCCGCTTATATCGTCTCTCTGGAAAAGGCCTGCGCGGAAGACCCGCGTTCAGCCGATCTCCGGACATGTTTGGGTATGGCGTACGCCATGAACTATGATGTGTATCGATCGATGGATTCCCTGGAAGCAGCTATCCAGATGGACTCCAGGCATTTCTTCGCCCAATTTAAGTACGCAGAGCTTTTATACAGACTGCGGGCTCTCAGCCGCGCGCAGGAAGAGACGGAAAAATCGATCGATCTCGCGCGAAACCCATGGGAGATCGGTATGGCTCGTAAACAGTTGCTGGAGATTCGGAGGTTAATCCGCGAGGGAACTCAGAAGCCCGCGTGGACCAAGCCGCTGAAAGTTCCCACCATCGGATTAATGCTGTTCCTGACGGTGGTTTGCGTGGCAATGCTATGGCGGTAAAGTGGTGGCTGTTCCTAGCCGGCGCACTCCTGTCCTGGATTGTGCTTTTCACGCACGGCGCTCCCGTGATTGCTCTTGTGGCGGGCACGGGAGCTGCCGCTCTCATTCACTGGAAACGCAAGTAGTTTAGACTTCGAGCGTCGTTTCCATCGTGACTTTGGCGTTCAGCAGGCGGGAAATGGGACACCCCGCCTTCGCATTAGCAGCGGCCGTTTCAAAAGCAGCCTTGTCGCCCCCGGGAATTCGCGCTTTCACATCCAGGTGGCTCTCGGTGACCGTCCACCCCGTCTCCACCTGTTCTAATGTCACGATGGCAGTCGTCTGGATGCTTTCGGCAGTAATTTTTGCCTCTCCCAATTGGGCCGAAAGAGCCATGGAGAAGCAGCCCGCATGAGCGGCAGCGATTAATTCCTCGGGATTGGTTCCCTTACCATTCTCAAACCGTGTACCGAAGGAATATTGAGTGTTCGCCAGCACCCCGCTTTCTGTCGAAATCGCACCCTTGCCGTCTTTCAAACCACCGCGCCATTCAGCTGTTGCTTTGCGTTTCATGTTTGCTCCTTCATTGAGGATAGCGGACTTATGGCATAGGAACCCCGGGCGCAAACAGTTCCGTCAGGTAACCGAGAATCTCGGGGGCCGTTTCCTTTCCGTGCAGTGGGAGCCTCAGCACTCCCGCAGGCGTAAACTGCGCGCCCTCGGTGCCGCCCACAATCTCCAGCAACCGCGCAGGGTCGATGCGCGATTCCGGATGGAATTTGATATTCACATACGCTTGACGCCGATCGATCGCCTCCACGCCGGCGCGCTCCACAGCGCTCTTCAAGACGGAGAATTGCAGCAGGTTCAGCACCGCCTCCGGCGGAGGGCCGTAGCGGTCCGCCAACTCGCCCTGAATCCGCTCGGCGTCCTCGGGATTTTTAGCGTCCGCGATCTGTTTGTAGGCGCGCAGGCGCTGGTGCTCGTCCGCGATGTACTGCTGGGGAATCCGTATCTCGAGACCCAGGTTCAGCGTCGTATGAATTTCTAGAGGAACCTCTTCTCCCTTCAGTTCCTGAACCGTTTCCTCCAGCAAGCGAATGTACATATCGAAGCCGACAGCTCCGATGTGCCCGTGCTGTTCACCCCCCAGCAAGTTCCCCGCTCCGCGCAGTTCCAGGTCAAGCGCCGCAATCTTGAAGCCGGCTCCCAAGTCACTAAATTCCTTTAAGGCAGCCAGGCGTTTTCGGGCAACATCGCTCAGCTCGGTATCCGCCGGGACCAGCAGGTAGGCGTACGCCCTCCGGTTCGACCTGCCTACGCGGCCGCGGAGCTGATACAACTCAGACAGCCCATAGCGTTCCGCGTTCTCGATAATCATCGTGTTCGCGAGTGGAATGTCCAGGCCGTTCTCCACAATCGTGGTACAGACGAAGACATCGCAGTCGTGCTTCATGAACCCCAGCAGCACTCGCTCGAGTTCCGCCTCGCCCATCTGGCCATGGCCGACACCGATGCGCGCATGCGGGAGCATCTCCTGAATCATGGCCGCCCGCCGGAAGATGGTTTCCACCCGGTTGTGAACAAAATAGACCTGGCCGCCGCGGCTGAGCTCCTGTTCAATGGCCGTCTTGATGAGATCGGGCTCGAAATGCGCCACCACCGTGTGAACCGCCAGCCGGTCCTTTGGCGGTGTTTCAATAATCGACATGTCCCGCATACCCAGCAGCGACATATGCAGTGTACGGGGAATCGGCGTCGCACTCATCGTGAGCACGTCCACATTCTTCTTGATCTGTTTCAGCCGTTCTTTGTGCCGGACCCCGAAGCGCTGCTCCTCGTCCACAATCAGGAGCCCCAGATCGCGAAACTCTACATCCTTTGACAGCAGCCGGTGTGTCCCCAGGACCAGGTCCACCTTGCCCGCCGCAACCTCTTCCAGGATTTGCTTGACTTCCTTGGCAGACCGGAAACGGCTCAACATCTCCACGCGCACTGGAAAGGGGGCAAACCGGCGCCGGAACGTCTCGTAGTGCTGCAGGCAGAGCACCGTAGTGGGCGCGAGCACCGCTACCTGCTTGCCGTCGGCAAGAGCCTTGAACGCCGCCCGCATCGCGACCTCCGTCTTGCCGAATCCCACGTCTCCGCAGAGCAGCCGGTCCATTGGATGCGGACTCTCCATGTCTTTCTTGATCTGCCGGACGGCCGAGGTCTGATCCTTGGTGGCGCCGTACTCGAAGGCATCCTCGAACTCGCGTTGCCAGTTCGCATCCTTGGAGAAGGCAAAGCCCTCGGCCATTTTGCGTTCGGCGTACAGCTTCAAAAGCTCGTCCGCCATATCCCGCATCTTCGCCTTGACGCGGGACTTTGTCTTGATCCAAGTGGCGCCGCCCAGCCGGTCGAGCGGTGGGGCCGCGCCTTCCCCGGCGCCCCGGAACTTCTGCACCAGATCCAGGCGGGTCAGGGGGACGTATAACTTGGCGTCGCCGGCATACTCCAGCAGCATGAAATCACCGGTCTGGTCGCCCTGCGGAATGGAGCGCAGCCCTAGAAATTTCCCCACTCCGTGCGCCGTGTGAACCACAAAATCCCCCGGCTTCAGATCCGCAATGTCTGCCTGGAAAGCCGCCAGCTGGGATTTGCTGGGCCCCGGCCTCCCGATCAGATCCGAGGTGTCGAATAGGTCCTCCGACCCGAAGATCGCCACCTGCGAATCGGTAAACACGACGCCGCGGCGTACCCAGCCCTTCACCAGGAACGTGCCGGCGACTGAACCCGCCATGTACGCCCGCTCCGCCAGATATTGGGGCGTCGCATCGCTGGTGTCCAGGCCTAGTTGAAACGGAACGCTGTATTCCTGAAGTATGTCCGCCAGACGTTCCAGCTCTCCCGTCGAGGGTGCGAAGAACACCACGCGCCCGCCGCGCTCCACAATGGACCGGCCCTCGGAAACCGCCATTTGCATGTTCCCGTGGAAGGCTACCGACGCCCGCGTAGCGACATGTAGGGGCTGGGAATCGATCGCTGTAATCACCTCCAGCTGGCGCAGCAGGACCTCACTCTTTCCTGCCGCGTGCTGCTGCAGATCCTGCCAGCGCAGAAAGCTGATGTCCGCGGGGCAGGCCGATGGCTTTTCCGGATCATCCAGCCGCTTCCAGAGCCGTTCCGCGGCGCTCGCCACCTGCTCCGGCTCGTCCCAAATAAGAATTGGATCGCGGATCAACTGGACTATCGAGGAGACGCGCGGGCGAACCAGCGGCGCCCAAAACTCCCACCCCGGAAACTCTTCTCCCGGCACCGGACGCCGCTCTCCCTCTACCTGGGCCGCCAGCTCGTGAAACAACTGCCGGGTCTTGGGAAATTCGATAAGCGGTAGCAGCGAGATGTCACTCACCTGCAGAACCGAGCGCTGCGATTCGGCGTCAAAGCGGCGCATCGACTCCACCAGATCGCCGAAAAACTCCACGCGAACCGGCTTTTCGGCCTCGGCGGGAAACACGTCCAGAATCCCCCCCCGCACCGAGTATTCCCCCACCATCTCCACTGGTTCCCGCTTCTCGTAGCCGATGCTCTCAATGTGCGCTGTAAGATCGTCCAGGGAAATCTCGTCACCCACTCGCAGGCTCAGCGCCAGTTGCCGGTAGAATTCGCGGTTCTCAGTCCGCAGCAGTGCGGAGGCTACCGGCGTGATGGTGATCGGCACCGTGCGCGTTGCCAGGCGCCAGAGGCCGATAGCACGCTGCTCGCTGATCTCGCTGTGTGGGGACAGATTTTGGGAGGGAAGCACATCCAGCGCCGGAATCATCTGGGGACGCTGCTCGTCTCTGCCGGTACTCAGCAGTGAATAAAAAGTATCTACCAGTTCAAAGAGCGCTTCTGCCTGTTTGTTCCCGTCGACGATGACCAGCAGGGGGCGCTCCAGCCGTTGCCCGAGCAGAACCAGATAAAGAGCTTTAGCGGCATTGGTGACGCCGGAAAAGGAGAGGCGCTGAACCTCCTCCCCATGTAGCCGGCGCACCAGTTCCTGAAATCCGGGCTCTCGTCCCAGGCTTTCAAAAAGATCGCGAATAGCCGGATGCGTCACAAGCTCAGGCTTCGCGCCGGAGAATCGCTTCCACAATCCCGGTAGTGGAATACCCTGGCTCCAAAGGAAGGGCGAGGACGCGGCCGCCTGCGGTTTCCACCTCTTCCCTGCCCGCGATAAAGTGCGCCCAGTCCGCGCCCTTGATCAAGATGTCCGGCAGCACTTCGGCAATCAGCTCGCGCGGAGTATCTTCGTCAAAAAGGGTCACTGCATCCACAGCTTCCAGTGCACAAGCGAGTTCCGCCCGGTCCTGCTGGGTCATGAACGGGCGCGCCGGGCCCTTCAAGCGCTGCACGCTCGCATCCGTATTCAGCGCCAAGATTAAAATGTCGCCCAGCGAGCGGGACTGCTCCAGCAGCCGGATATGGCCGGGGTGCAGGATGTCGTAGCATCCATTGGTAAATACAACCGTCTTACCTTGTTGTTTCCACTGCCGCCGAACACGGACAAGCTCAGGTCGCGAATAAAAGGTTCCCATCAGGCCAGCCTCTATTATAGGAAATGCCCCCATGCTCACTCCGCCCCATCCGCGCATCCTCGTTCGCGCCACGAATTGGGTGGGCGATGCGGTCATGTCGCTGCCCGCACTCCAGAAAATTCGCGAGCGCTTCCCGGAGTCCCACATTGCGGTGCTCGCCAGGCCGTGGGTGGCGGATATTTATGCCCGCGAGTCCTTCGCCGGGGAGGTGATTCCTTATACGTCGCCCCGCGGATTCCACGATCTCGCGGGCAAGTGGCGCGTCGCACAGGATCTGCGGTCCCGGCGTTTTGACATCGCGATCCTCCTTCAGAACGCCTTCGAGGCGGCGGCCTTGGTGTGGGCCGCCGGCATCCCGCGTAGAATCGGCTACGATCGCGACGGCCGCGGTTGGCTCCTCACCGACAGGATTCCACCGCCGCGGGCCGGTGAGATTCCACGGCACGAGCAGTACTACTATCTGGAACTGTTGAAGCGCGCGGGTCTATTGGACAAACTTCCTGACTCCGCCACCATCCGGCTGTCCGGCAGCAGCGGCGCGGCACAACGGGGAATCGTAAGCCTGCGGGCTGCTGGCTTAGAGACTCCGGTTATCGGCATTAGCCCTGGCGCGGCCTACGGAACCGCCAAGCGCTGGCTGCCGGAACGATTCGCGGAGGCGGCCGCTGAATTATGCCGCGAGATCGGCGGCTGTGCGGCGCTCTTTGGATCGGCGGACGAGAGGGTACTCTGCGACCGGATTGCAACGGAACTGCGCGAGCAAGGACATCGGGCGCATAACTTTGCGGGCGAAACGTCGCTCAGTGAATATATTGAGCTGGCCGCCGCGTGCCGCATCTATCTCACCAACGATTCCGGCGGGATGCACATCGCGTCCGCTCTGGGAATACCCACGGTTGCGGTATTCGGCGCAACCGACGAAAGCGCCACGGGACCCACAGGCGACAGGGCTCGCGTCGTACGCGAACCGGTCGAATGTAGTCCCTGTTTGTTGCGGGAGTGCCCTATCGACCACCGCTGCATGACTCGCGTGACCGGCGAGCGAGTAGCGCAAACCGCCTTGGAACTGCTCAAATAGCAGATTGGATACTCGACGGAAAATTCTAACTGCCCCGGTTGCCGGTGACGTATTGCCGGATATATCGAAGCGCAAGGTGCTGATAGGACATTTTGATCCCTTATACGCCGCACACGTCCGGCGCTTGCGGGAGGTCTGTGCGCCGGGAGAAACGATCGTGGTCGTGCTGACCGATCCTCCCAAACCACTGCTGCCGGCCGCGGCCCGGGCCGAACTGGTCGCCGGCCTCGGCGTGGTCGCACACGTCATTATTTCCGATGACAATCAAGTAGAGGAGCTGATCGGCCGGCTCGCGCCCACCGAGGTGCTGCGCGAAGGCGCGGCGGATGAACGCCGCACCGATTCTTTGATCTCTCATGTGCGCGCGCGTCAGGTCGCAAGATAGCGGATGCCAGCCTGCCATATCCTGGTCGTCCGCCTGGGAGCGATGGGGGACGTTTTGCATGCTCTGCCGGCGGTTGCCAGCCTGAAGCAGAGCTTTCCACACTCCCACGTCACTTGGGTGATTGAGCAAAAGTGGTCCGCCCTGCTCGAAGGCAACGCGTTCGTGGATCGAGTGCTCTCGGTCGATCGCGGCAGCCTCTCCTCGCTGCTGCAGGTGCGGAAACAACTGCGCGAACGCAGGTTCGACTTCGCCGTCGAATTTCAGGGATTATTTAAATCCGCTCTGGTTACGGCGCTGGCTCGCACCAACAGCATCTACGGCTTTGACCGTTCCCAGGTGCGCGAGCGCATCGCCGCCCTTTTTTACTCCCATACCATCAAAGCCAAGGCTGCCCACGTAGTCGATCGCAATCTGGAGTTGGCGCAGATGGCCGGTGCCACGAATGTCATCCGGACATTCCAAATTCCACCTGGCTTGCCGGAAGGCGTTCTGCCGGAAGGCGATTTTGTGCTCGCCAATCCACTGGCCGGCTGGACCAGCAAGCAGTGGCCGCTCGAGAACTACGCGCTGCTTGGCGCCCGCCTTAAACGCGAACTCAAGCTGTCGCTCGTGCTCAATGTACCCGCCTGGCATCCCCTGGACATCCCGGACACGCTTGTAAATATCTCTGAGCTTCCCGGCCTCATATACGCTACCCGCCGCGCCGCCGCTGTGGTCGGCCTGGACAGCGGACCCATGCATCTGGCCGCGGCTCTACGAAAACCGGGTGTTGCATTGTTCGGGCCGACTGACCCCGCGCGGAATGGTCCTTACGGCGGCTCGCTGCAAGTGCTTCGCTGTCCTGGTGCTGTCACCAGCTACAAGCGTGGGGCTACCATTGACGCCAGCATGCAAGCGATCACCGTCGATGCCGTCTTCGAGTCGCTAAAATCCAGCATCTGTTGTACGGCCAACTGATGCGTCGCTACTTTTTTCCAAAAGGATATGCCGACAGGGTGGCCAGGTTACGGGTACCAGGCGGATTTCTGCTCGTGTGCGCGTTCGCCTACTTCTCGGCGCCAACGGTCCACTCGCTGGCCTTCGGGATTCCCCTTTCTCTTGCAGGACTGATGCTGCGGGCATGGGCCGCCGGCCACCTCGCGAAAAATGAAAGCCTGGCGAATGGCGGGCCGTATCGCTGGATCCGGAACCCTCTTTATGTGGGGACACTGCTGGTGGCGGCTGGTTTCGCTATCGCCTCACGCAATGGCGCGCTCGCCGCCCTTTTCACAGCTGTTTTTTTGCTGATTTATCTGCCGGTTATCGAACTGGAAGAACAACATCTGCGCAAGCTGTTTGCCGGCTACGCCGGATATGCTGGGCGGGTGCCTATGTTAGTACCTTACAAGGAGCCCATCAACAGCGCGGCGCGCTTTCGCGCCAGCCTGTACCTGCGAAATCAGGAATACCAGGCTCTACTCGGCTACTCCGCCGGATTGGCCTGGCTGTTTTGGAAAGCAGGCCTATTCGGGTGAGCTTCAGGCGATGTGAAGCTTCGTTTCCAATACCAACATCGCCCTGCCGCTGGTGCCGTCTTTAGCTGCCCTGCGATGATGCCGAAGACAGAGTGGAAGCAACCTTGCTGAAGATCGTGCTGATGCTGTCCGCCACACTCGGCATCACTGCACCCGCCGCGACGGCGACAAAGCCCGCCATCAAAGCGTATTCGATCAGGTCCTGGCCCCGCTTGTCGTTCCGGATGCGCTGGAATAGTGCAACCACATGCTGTAAATACATTGTCATAGCCCTCCATTGCAGCGTAGCCTGAGTGGAGTAAATGCACCATCCGGCTTTGAAGTAAAACGCTCCGGATTTCTACCTATGATTACCCTGGCTTTTCTACTAGTCACACTAATACCCAGCGGCGATATTGTTGGGCGGGCCACCGGCATCCTGAACCATACGTGGCACTATAGCTATGCGACCCCGTAGGGCTATTACAAAAGAGAGATCCGTAGGAACAATGGCCGTGTTCCTGGTACCATCGCTGAAGTTTAAGCAGCGCGATCGGTTGGGACAGACCGATGAGGAAAAGATCCACCGCTACCTCCTGGAGCGATTCGGCGGATACAGGGCTGCGGCAGGCAACATTTTTGGCTATTGGAAAGACGACGCCGGAAAGGAGTCCTATGGGGAACACAAAGAGTATAAAGTGGCACTCCTGGATGACAATCGCCTGCCCCAGCTCAAACAGTTCCTATCCCGCGTCTGCCGCGAAATTGGCGAGGAGTGTATCTATTTGGAAACCGGCAAGGAGGCGTTCTTCATCTATGGCAAAGGACAAGAGTAAATCCCGTGTGTTTCGCACACTCGCTCTTACGCTTTTGGCTGTCGCGGTGCAGGCTTCCGCTGCTCACAAGCCCACTGCCCTGGACCGGTATGTCGCGGCGCCCGATCCGAGCTATCGCTACTCACTGGTAAGTACACTGCCGGGCGAGGGCTACACCGCCTACATCCTGGACGTCACGTCGCAAACATGGCGCAGCGCCTCGGAAGTGGACCGCCCGGAGTGGCGTCACTGGCTCACGATCATTCGTCCTGACCAGGTGAGCGGTAACACCGGGCTTCTCTTCATCACCGGCGGCGCCAATAACAGCAAACCGCCCTCTGCGCCGGATGCATTCCTGCGGAGCCTGGCAGTCGATTCGAAATCGGTAGTAGCCGAACTGCGCATGATTCCCAATCAACCCATCACCTTCGCCGGCGAGTCCAAGGGCCGCTCGGAAGATTCGCTGATCGCCTATACCTGGGACAAGTTTTTGCGCGGCGGTGACGAAGGATGGCCTGCGCGCCTGCCCATGACCAAGGCCGCTGTCCGGGCGATGGACACGATAACCGCTTTCTGCGCCACTCCCACCGGAGGCCAGTCCACCGTCAGCAAATTCGTGGTTTCCGGAGCATCCAAGCGCGGCTGGACCACATGGACCACGGCCGCTGTCGATAAGCGCGTGGTGGCAATTATGCCACTGGTGATTGATGCGCTCCGTAACGAACCCTCCTTTGACCATCACTGGCGGGTTTACGGCTTCTTTTCACCCGCCATTGCCGATTACATCGAAATGAAGATTATGGACTTCGCCGGCACGCGGCGGTACGCGGAATTAATGAAAATCGAAGACCCCTACGAATATCGCGAGCGCTTCACCATGCCCAAATTCATCATCAATGCGACCGGAGACCAGTACTTCCTGCCTGACTCCTCGCAATTCTATTTTTCCGGCCTGCCTGGAGAGAAGTACCTGCGCTATGTTCCGAACACGGACCATTCCCTGCGCAACTCCGACGCGCGGGAATCGTTGTCGGCGTACTACCAGGCGATTCTCAGCGGCAGGGCGCGGCCGGAATTCTCCTGGAAATTTGAAAAGGATGGCTCCATCCGGGTGCGGACCAGGGACACTCCGTCTGAGGTCAAGCTCTGGCAGGTCACCAACCCCGAAGCCCGCGACTTCCGCCTGGAAAAGATCGGGCCGGTCTGGCAAAGCGCCATCCTGACGCCGGACGCCAAAGGAGACTACCTGGCGCGTGTGGAGAGACCCGCGAAGGGCTTTAGCGCCTTTCTCGTCGAATTGACTTATCCGGGCAGCGCGAAGTATCCGCTCAAATTCACCACCGCCGTTCGCGTCATACCCGATACTCTTCCCTTCCCGGCGCGCAAAAAGAATCCATGAACCATTCGGTCGAGACGGCCTCCCACACCGCGCTGGTGCTTACCTGGATTCTTTTGGGTGGGCTCTTCACCGCGAATGCGCTTCGCGTTTACCGGGCACGCCGGGCGGATCCGAAAGGCGAGGCCGGCCGCACCAGGGATCGCCGCGGCACTGTCGGAATGCTGCTTGAGGGTGTTGGGCTTTTCTTCGCTTGGCTCCCCAGAAACCCCGCCCGGCAACCGCCGGATTGGCTGCTGCTTACCGGAGTCATCATCGCTTTCGTCTCACTGCTTCTGGCATGGATCGCGCTCCGTCACCTGGGCAGCCAATGGCGCATCCAAGCTGTGGTTACCGACGTTCACGAACTGGTGACCACGGGCCCCTATTCGGTGGTGCGGCACCCTATCTATACCTCGCTGATGGGAATGGCGCTTGCTACCGCGATTGTCGTATCTACTCCTTCCTTTACCCTGCTGGCGATGGCTATCTATATAGCAGGCACGGAGATCCGCGTCCGAGCTGAGGATCGTCTGCTGGCAGCCCGCTTCGGCGCGGCCGCGCGGGAGTATCAATCCCGCGTAGCCGCCTACATTCCCTACCTGCGCTGACCATCCGGGGCAGCGCCCTACAGAGCCACCCATCACGGGTATAATCTTATGCGGAATTGAAAGAAGGACGAGGTGGGCCGACATCAATCTACGGCTTGAAAACAGCCTCCCTTCAGATGGACAAGAGCTTGAGCCTGGAAGAACAATGTTTGATTTCTGGATCAAAAGGTCCAGACCCCATTACAAATGAGACGCCGTGATCTTCTGCTCTCGCTTGCTGCCGGGCCCGCCGCCGAGCGGCCCAACATTGTCTTCATCCTTGTCGACGATCTACGCTTTGACGAACTGCGCTGCACCGGCCATCCGTTCGCCGAGACTCCGCATGCCGACCGTCTGGCACGGGAAGGGGCGAATTTCCGCAATGCATTTGCCACGACGCCGCTCTGCTCGCCCTCCCGGGCGAGTTTCCTGACGGGCACCTACGCGCACAGCAATGGCGTTGTCGACAACGTAGCACGGGACGCTCAAAGCCATCGGCTCATCACTTGGCCTCGTCTCCTGCACGATTCCGGCTACGTCACGGCTTTCCTCGGCAAGTGGCACATGGGCAACGACGACTCACCGCGGCCCGGCTTTGACCGATGGATCAGCTTTCGCGGCCAGGGCGAATGTAACGATCCACCGCTCAATATTGACGGCAAGTCCGTTGCGTCGAGGGGTTACGTCACCGACATCCTCACCCATCACGCGGTTGCCTTCATCGAGCAGCCGCATACCAAGCCTTTTTGCCTCTACCTGGCTCATAAAGCCGTCCATCCGAACATTCAGCAGAACAACGACGGCTCAGTCAATCTGGCCACCATCGACGACGCGGATGCCTTCATCCCAGCCGAGCGGCACCGGCGCCTTTATGAGGGTCGCATACCGCCGCGGCGCGGCAATTATCTGAAGCCGCCGAAGGGCAAGCCTGCGCTCGAACGCAATTTGGACAATGTCGAGCCGCTGGGCACGAGAACGGCTACCTCTGACAAGGCGATCCTCAATCGCCTGCGAATGGCCAAGGCGGTGGATGATTCGCTCGGCAGTGTGTTGGCCGCGCTTGAGAAGACGGGACAACTTGATCGTACGCTCGTCATCTTCACTTCGGACCACGGTTACTTCTACGGGGAGCACTGCCTGGGCCCGGAACGCCGTCTTGCGTACGAAGAGGCGATTCGCATTCCGCTGTTGGTCCGGTATCCGAGGCACCTCACCGCGAGTTCGCGGCCGAAGCAGTTTGTACTTAGCGTGGACGTGGCCGCAACGGTGCTGGAACTGGCGGGCGTACCGGCTCCCCGGCCTTTTCACGGCCGGGCGTTCTGGGCTACGCCGCAGCGCGACGCCGTGCTGGTTGAGTACTTCAGCGACATGGTCTTTCCGCGAATCCGCTCGATGGGCTACTCCGCTATTCGCACCGAGCAGTGGAAGTATGTCCACTACCGCGAGCTGACGGGCGCGGACGAACTGTACGACCTGCGACTGGATCCTTTCGAGTTGGACAATTGCATCGCCCGTAAGCGAACCCCGCTCGCGCACCTGAAGGTTCGTATGAGCAAGCTTTTGAAAGAAACCGGGGACGGATACCAGCTCCGCTGAATTCAGCGCACTTCCGACGTGCCCGCGGTGTAAAAAGATGCCCGGAATTTCTGATCGGAGGTGCTAGCGATCCAGGCTTGGGAGCGCGGGGCGCCGGCCGAGATGCAAAGCTCATCGAGGGATGCCTGAACGCCAGTGCCATTGGCAAAAACGGCCGGCCGGAGCGAGCTCTGCGGCATGGCAATTGCTCCCCGGCGGATGGCGCTGGCTGACTTCAACCCGACAGCCGCCGTCGAACGGGTCCGCATAACTATCTATTCTGACCGACGACATCTGTACCATTTCATTCGGAGCCATCGGCCATCCCTTCCTTAAGGGCCATACGCAAAACTTGGATTGGTTGCTCGCCGGCGGCGCACATTCTCGAAAATGCTTCTTAGCTGGGCACTACAACTGGTGCTGCTCGGTGCGTAGACTGCAGCAACTCGCTCGAAGGCTGCGGAGCCCTTCTAGTGGAGAGTCGTGCGAGTAGCGCATTCCGCGCCTTCGAGGTCAATCTGGCGGCACTCGGAAGCGATGAAATTTGGCGATTTCTTGTTGCGCCTTACGCAGAGCCTTGGGCTTCGCAAGGGGTTTTGCTCACAGTCTCGCCCCCACCGTCCGGGTAAGGCGCATCTGTGGATCGTTGGGCGTCTCGCACTGGCTAGTAGACTTGCCACAGCGCCCGACAACAGCAGCAATGGAACAACGCCGAAGATCGCCGAAACCGAGGAAATCTTCCAGGAGCTTGGAGGGTCCGATTGTAACTAGGCGAGAGCATGATATAGCAGGCACGGAGATCCGCGTCCGAGCGGAGGATCGTCTGCTGGCCGCACGTTTCGGCGCGGCCGCCCGGGAGTATCAATCCCGCGTAGCTGCCTACATTCCCTATCTGCGCTGACCATCCGCCGCGCCGCCTCCCATGGAGTTTTCAGCGCCTGCTCTGGTATCCTGAAGAATTGAGCGATAGCTCGGAAAGTCTCCTACCTACTCAGAGGTTTAGTTAATGTCAGGACATTCTAAGTGGGCGACCATCAAGCACAAAAAGGCCGCCCTCGATGCCAAGCGCGGGAAGAGCTTTACCCGCATCATCAAGGAAATCATGATCGCTGCCCGGAACGGCGGCGATCCGGACATGAACCCGCGTCTGCGCACGGCCGTCCTTGCCGCCAAGGCCGCCTCCATGCCCGCCGACAACATCAAGCGCGCCATTATGCGCGGTACCGGCGAACTGGAAGGCGGCCAGATCGACGAAATCATGTATGAAGGCTACGGGCCGGGCGGCGCCGCCGTGGTGGTGATGGCTGCTACCGATAACCGCAACCGCACCGTAAGCGAGATTCGCCATGCCTTTTCGAAAAACGGCGGCAACCTCGGCGAACAAGGCAGTGTTGCCTGGATGTTCGACCGCAAAGGCCAGATTCTCATCGAGAAGGACAAAGCCAAGGAAGACGATCTCATGGCGCTGGTGCTCGAAGCCGGAGCCGACGACCTGCGTGATGAAGGCGAGAACTGGGAAGTCCTTTCAGCTCCTGAGAATCATCCCAAGGTTTTAGAGGCCATTCAGAAAGCCGGCATCCCGACCGTCTCGGCCGAAGTATCCATGATCCCCAAGAACCTGGTGAAAGTGGAAGGCAAGCACGCGTCGGCTATGTTGCGGCTTACCGAAGTACTGGAGGAACACGACGACGTTCAAAACGTCTTCTCCAACTTCGATATCGATGAGAAGGAGATGGAAGCGCTCGCCTAGGCAGCGCCTCCTGCACCCAAGGCATGCGAGTACTTGGGGTCGACTGCGGCGCCGAAAAGACCGGGTTCGGCATTATCGACAGCGATGGCTCGTCTCACCGCTTGGTGAGAGCCGGTGTGATTCGTACCCGCGGCAAAGATCCGCTCTGCCTGCGGCTGCTCGAAATTACCCAGGGCCTCCGGCAAGTCATTGCGGAACACCGGCCGGACTCCGGCGCCGTGGAGGAGGTCTTCTATGCCGTCAACGTCAAGACCGCTCTCAAGTTGGCACACGTGAGGGGAGTAGCCCTTTGCGTGATTGCCGAAGCGGGATTGACAGTGGGTGAATACTCGCCGCTCGAGGTCAAGACCAGTGTCGTCGGATATGGCAGGGCCCAAAAGCAGCAGGTGCAACTTATGGTTCAGTCCTTATTGAAGCTCGATCGGGTCATCGAGTCTGAAGATGCGTCGGATGCAATCGCTGTCGCCATCTGCCATGCCACCCACGCTGCCTATCAAAAACGCTTCGGAGCGGCCGCCCTATGAGGTTCGCGCTGCTATGCGCCTTGGCGCCCGTCCTGGTGGCGGCCGCGGACGGGCCGAAGATTTTCTACTCCAAGTCGTTTCCCGGGAGCGTGCCGCCTTTTGTTGCAATAGAGATCACAAAAGAGGGAGCCGGCGTGTACCAGGAAGCTGTTAATGATGATCGGCCCGTGAAATTTCAGGTGGCGCCGGAAGACGTAACGCAAATCTTCCTGCTCGCCGACAAGCTCGACCACTTCCAGCGCCCTCTAGAATCCGGGTTGAAAGTCGCCAATATGGGCATGAAGACCTTCCGTTACGAGGACCGATCTGAAAAGCATGAGGTGAAGTTCAATTATTCCCAGGATGAGGACGTCAAGCTCCTCTACGACTGGTTTGAACGGCTTACTGAGACCCAAGTGCATCTATTTGACCTGGAGCGTTCCGTCCGGTTCGACAAACTGGGCGTCAATAAAACCCTGCTGCAGGTGGAGGCCGCCTGGGACCGGAAACGGCTTATCGGCTGCGATCGTTTCCTGCCGATGCTGGACCGTGTTGCCAAAAACGAAGCCTTCCTCCATATGGCTCGAGAGCGTGCGGCCAGCCTCGCCGAGACATTTCGCGCGCAAAAAGTGAAGGCCGAATGAGGTTGGTCCCGGCATGCCTGGGTTGCGCCCTGGCGCTATTCGCTCCCCTGTTCGCCCAGGAAAAGAAGCTCGCGTCCGACGAACAGAGCGAGTTGAGCGAGGCAATCGCAGAGGCCGGCAACAGCCCCATCGAGTTCGTACGGGCGCTGGAAAGGCATTTGCAAAAATATCCGAAAACTCCGCAGCGCGACGAGTTGGAGCGGGCCTTGGTCAAATCCGCGATCGAAGCCCGCGATACCGCTAGAATTTTGAAGTATGGTGAGCTGGTGCTGGCGAAAAACATGGAGAACCCGCAGATTCTCGAGCGGGTCGCCGGCATCCTGGCCACCAGGGAAGATCGGGAGAGCAATGAACGCGCTCTCAAATACGCCTTGAAATTCGAACAGATCCTCGCCGCCCTCGACAAAGAGGGGGTCGCCAAGGGGCAGATGCTGGAGGAGTTGGATCGAGCCATCGGCCGCGCCCTCGTCCTGGAAGCAAGGGCGAAAGGGAATCTGGGGGATCTACCGGAAGCGGTCGCCCTGGCGCGTAAATCGTATGAGCGCCATCCCAATGCCGAATCGGCCCGTGAGGTCGCGCGCTGGTTCGCCAAATCCGGCAAGCCAGTGGAAGCGGTTAGCTACTATGCGGAAGCTTTCGCGATGGAGGATCCCAAAAATTCGGAAGCCGACCGCCTGAAAGACCGGCGCCGTCTGGGGGAGCTGTACAGCAAGATGAAGGGCAGCGAAGCTGGTCTGGGGGATCTGATTCTGGAAGCCTACGACCGCACCACTGCGCTTTCCGCAAAGCGCCTCGAGATCCTGCGTGCGCGTGATCCCAACTCGGACCAGAGCGACCCGATGCAATACACGATCACGGGTTTGAAAGGGGAAAAGCTCGCGCTCTCGTCGCTGAAAGGCAAAGTAGTCGTGATGGATTTTTGGGCTACCTGGTGCGGTCCCTGCCGGGCGCAGCATCCTATCTACGAGCAGTTGAAGAAGGACTTCGCAAGCATTCCTGACGTCGTGTTCCTTGCCATTGCGACCGATGACGACCGCTCGCTGGTCAAGCCTTTCCTCGAAGAACAGAAGTGGAGCCAGAACGTGTACTTTGAGGATGGCCTGGCGGGCCTGCTCAAGGTTTCCTCCATCCCAACCACGATCATCGTAAATAAGAGTGGTCGCATTTCGAGCCGTCTCAACGGATTTCTTCCCGACCGGTTCCGTGAGATGATGACCGATCGTATCAAAGAAGCACTCGGGGACAGGTGAATGATGTTCCGGCGGGTAATCTGGATTGTCCTCGATAGCGTCGGAATCGGCGAACTGCCGGACGCCGGCGCTTACGGCGACCAGGGCAGTGACACCCTCGGCAATATCGCGAAGCGGCGCCGGCTGCATCTACCCAATCTCTGCCGTTTCGGTCTGGCAAACATCAGGAGCTTCACAGGACTGGACCCGGCACCAAATCCGGCTGCTTCGTTTGGCCGGTGCATGCTCGCGTCACCCGGCAAGGACACTACCACCGGCCATTGGGAAATGGTTGGCATTCACCTGGAACGTCCCTTTCCTCTTTTCCCCAATGGATTCCCGCCAGAAGTGATGCGAGAGTTCGAGAGTCGCATCGGCCGGTCGGCGCTTGGCAACTGCGCCGCATCCGGCACCGAGATCATCCGGCAGCTCGGGGCCGAGCACGTGCGCACCGGATCGCCGATCGTTTACACTTCGGCCGACAGCGTCTTTCAGATCGCTGCCCATGAGGAAGTAATTCCCTTGTGGGAGCAGTACCGGATGTGCGAGATCGCACGCGAGATCCTGCGCGGCCCCTATGAGGTGGGCCGTGTGATCGCCCGGCCGTTCGAGGGAAGCGAGGGAGCTTTCCAGCGGACCGCGAACCGGAAGGATTATGCGGTGTCACCTCCGAAGAACATGCTGCTCGACCAGCTGGACGCCCGCAATGTAGTGGTTCACAGCATCGGCAAGATCTTCGATGTGTTCCTCGGCCGCGGTATTCGCGAATATGATAAGACCAGGAGCAACGCCGACGGCATGGCGAAAACTATGGAGGCAATGGCGGAGACTCCAGAGGGCCTGATTTTCGTGAATCTGGTGGACTTCGATCAACTCTTCGGTCACAGGAACGACGTGGAAGGCTATGCTTCCGCGCTTGAGGCGGTCGACGCCTGGCTGCCTGAGCTGGAAAGCGCGATGACTGGCGATGACCTGCTGATCCTGACAGCGGATCATGGCTGCGATCCAACGACTCGGAGCACCGACCACAGCCGTGAGTATGTGCCGCTTCTCGCTTTCAGTAAACGCAAATCAGGAATAGATTTGGGAACACGCGTCACCTTGTCCGATATCGGGCAGACCGTCGCACAGAATTTTGGAGGAAAACTAGTAAAAGGCGAAAGCTTTTTGAGTGCCCTGAGCACAACTTAAACCAATATGCGAACCCCCGTGATGGCCGGTAACTGGAAAATGTTCAAGAACGAGCACGATACATCAGCGTTCTTTCACAAGCTTCTGCCCCTTGTAGCGGAATCCGCCCACTGCCAGATAGTGGTGTGTCCCACCTTCGTGAATCTACATGCCGCTCTGAGCGCGGTCAGAGGATCAAGCATCGAAATCGGGGCCCAGAACCTCTATTGGGGCAAAGAGGGCGCGTTCACCGGAGAGGTCTCGGGTCCGATGCTGGCCTCGGTGGGATGCAAATGGGTGATCGTCGGCCACAGCGAACGGCGGCAATACTTCGGTGAGACCGATGAGACCGTTTTGAAACGCACGGCCGCCGCTCTGGAGGCGGGCCTGAATCCTATTGTGTGCGTCGGCGAGCGCCTGGATGAGCGAGAGGCCAATCGTACCGAGGCAGTGCTGCAGACGCAGTTCACGAACGGCATCGCTGGACTTACACCGGAGCAGTTCGCAAAGATTGTGATCGCTTATGAACCTGTGTGGGCGATCGGTACCGGGAAAACGGCGACGCCGGAAATGGCTGCCGATGCGCACCGCGTTCTGCGCGACCAAGTGCGGGCCAAGTACGGACCGG
>DATLBY010000156.1:0-3310 GCA_035526665.1 Bryobacteraceae bacterium | reverse complement strand
CAGATCCAGGCGGCGGTCCACTCCGAAGAACTGAAAATAGTCCGATGCGAGCGCGGGCAGGCCTTCCAGAGTCATTACGCCGAAAAGGATGTTCCGCAGCCGCAATTCTTCTTGGCGTGCGGATTAATGAAATCGAAGCCCGACTGCATCAGGGACTCTTTGTAGTCGAGCGTCATGCCATCCAGATACAAAAGACTCTTGGGATCGACGAAGACCTTTATGTCTTCAAATTCGAATACCTTGTCGGTAGGACGCGGCTTCACATCGAATTTGAACTGGTAGCTGAGCCCGGAGCAGCCGCCCCCCAGGACGCCCAGACGCAAGCCTCCGGTGACGCCCTGCTTCGCGAATGCCTCGCGAATTTTCTGGACGGCCTTCGGTGTTACTTCGATCCTTGCCTCTATCTGAGTCATCGGTCCTTAAGCGCTGACGGCTTCCGTAACGTTCACCGTCTGCTTCTTTTTATAGTCGGCAATCGCAGCCTTGATGGCGTCCTCCGCCAGCACGGAGCAGTGGATCTTCACCGGCGGCAGGCTGAGCTCGTTCACAATCGCCGTGTTCTTGATCGCCAGCGCTTCGTCTACCGTTTTGCCCTTAAGCCACTCGGTTGCCAGCGACGAGCTTGCGATCGCGCTACCGCAGCCGAAGGTCTTGAATTTTGCGTCCTCAATCACTCCCGATTCGGGATTGACCTGCAGCTGCAGCTTCATCACGTCGCCGCACTCCGGCGCGCCCACCATCCCGGTGCCGACGTGCGGGCTGCTCTTGTCGAGCGAGCCGACATTGCGGGGATTATTGTAGTGATCCAGAACCTTGTCAGAGTAAGCCATTGTTATTTCCCTCTCTTCGTATTGAAACCCTTAGTGCGCCGTCCATTGGACCTTGGTGAGGTCGATTCCTTCTTTGGCCATCTCATACAGCGGCGAAAGCTCACGCAGCTTCCTGACGACTTCTACCAGCTTATTAGCGGTATATTCCACTTCTTCTTTCGTGTTGAACCGGCCCAGGCCAAAGCGGATCGAGGAGTGCGCCAGGTCGTCTCCCAGGCCCAGGGACTTCAACACGTAACTGGGTTCCAGTGTGGCCGATGTGCAGGCAGAGCCGCTGGAGACCGCAATCTCGCTAATCCCCATCAGGAGCGATTCTCCCTCTACATAGGCAAAACTCATATTCAAATTGTTGGGGAGCCGGTGTTCCCACGATCCGTTCACGAACGTCTCGTCCAGCTCGGTTTCCAGCTTCTGGCGCAGATAATCGCGCAGGCCGCGCATCCGGACCGACTCTTCCGACATCTCGTTTTTGCACAGTTCGCAAGCGGCGCCAAGTCCTACAATACCGGGCACATTGAGCGTGCCGGAGCGCATGCCGCGCTCGTGACCGCCGCCGTCCATCTGCGCTGTTAACTGCACGCGCGGGCTCTTGCGGCGGACATATAGGGCGCCCACTCCCTTGGGGCCGTAAATCTTGTGACCGCTGAGCGACATCAGATCAATGTTGTCTTTGATGACATTGACCGGAACTTTTCCTACGGCCTGGACACCGTCACTGTGGAACAGAACGCCCCGCTCTTTGGCTATTTTGCCGATCTCCGCCACATTCTGAATGACGCCAATCTCGTTGTTGGCATACATGATGCTGATCAGAATGGTTTTGTCCGTGATCGCTTCGCGCAGCATGTCGAGGTCGACTAGTCCGTCGGCCTTCAACGGCAGATAGCTGATGCGCGCTCCATGCTTTTCCAGACGCTTGCAGGTATCTAGAGTGGCTTTATGTTCCGTGGCCGCCGTGATGATGTGATTGCCTTTTTCGGCGTACATTTCGGCCACGCCTTTGATGGCGAGGTTGTTGGATTCGGTCGCGCCGCTGGTGAAGACAATCTCTTTTGCGCTGGCGCCGATCAAGTCGGCGATCTGCTTCCGGGACTTTTCCACTGCCTCTTCGGCCGCCCAGCCAAAACTGTGATTGCGGCTGGCCGCATTGCCGAACACGTCAGTCAGGTAAGGCATCATCGCTTGCAAAACGCGTGGGTCCAACGGTGTTGTCGCGTGATTATCGAGATAGATGGGCAATTTCATAAATTCGTATTTCAATCCTTCATAGGCTCCGAAGCACCGGCAGGCCACCGCCTATCCCCAGCAAGGGAGAAATGGCGGCCTCGCCGCAGCCCGGTTCCGTCACTTCGGCCTTTTCGTCGCGCGACATGTCTGCAATGGTGATGCTCTCCAGCAGCTTCTGGATTCCCATGTGCACTTTGCGCAACGGTTCCCGCACAATGCAGTTGTGCGACTGGTCGCAGCCGCCATGATCGGTAAAACAAGAGGTCAAAAACACAGGACCGTCAATCGTGCGGATCACTTCCAGGGCAGTGATCGAGCCCGCGCTGCGCGCGAGCCGGTAGCCCCCGTTGGTGCCGTGCTCAGACTGCAGAAAACCGGTTCGGGCCAGCTTTTGCAGTATCTTAGAAAGCAGCGGGAGCGGCAGACCGTACATATCCGCGATCTCCTTGGCGCTGGCGCTCGACCGCTTCACGGTGAGGTGCTTCAAGGCGATCAACCCGTAATCCGCTTTCTTGGTGAGCTTGAGCATGTTCCGATATCCGACTAATTCAGTCCTACATGCTTAGCTTAGCCATGGAGGGGTGCAAAGTCAAGACCACCCGCTTCTTATAAACAGGGAACTGCGGAGATGCTAGCTCGCGACTTCGAAGTCCCAACCGAGGCCTGGCTCCTCGGACGGCCGGGTGTAGACGCCTTCCGGGCCGCGGGTGAGTCGATAATCCTCGGCAAACCGGTCGTAGACCTCTTTAGGTCCGCCGGGCGCGGGCATGAAGAGCTCCGCCCAGGGCGAGTTCGGTGTCGCCATGATCATGTGCACCGACTCGTGCGCTCCTCCGCCGTGAGGAATCACCGGGATGTCGTAGGCGGCAGCCAGCGCCGCAATACGACGCATTTCGGTGAGGCCGCCACACCAGTGGATGTCGGGCTGCCAGATATCAGCGGCGTTGTGTTCCAGCAAGTAGCGGAATCCGTAACGCCCGTATTCGTGCTCGCCCGTGACGATGCGCGTTGATTTAATTTTCTGGCGGAGACGCCCAAAGCCTGCGTAGTCATGCGGTTGCAGGCACTCTTCCATCCAGTACACCTTGTATGGCTCGAGCATTTCGGCCATTTCCACCGTGTAACGCTCGGTCCAGGCCATCCAGCAGTCGAGCATGATGTCGCCGTCCGGCCCCAGCAGGTCGCGCGTCCGTTTCACCAGCGCGGCATTCTTTCGCATCCCCTCCCTGCCATCGGCCGGACCGTGGGGAATA
>DATLBY010000155.1:0-7733 GCA_035526665.1 Bryobacteraceae bacterium | reverse complement strand
GATTGTTTTGGTCGGGCCGCCGGGATTTGAACCCGGGACCTCTTGCACCCCAAGCAAGCGCGCTAGCCAGGCTGCGCCACGGCCCGATGATCGTGGACTCTGTTATCTTACCGCATGCCGCGGTAGGAGTTCGCTATTTTGATGAAATTCGTGCCGCTTCTATCCGAGCCTGGGCCCGCTTCATCGCCTCTAAAGTGCTCGCCACGTCCAAGTCCCCGACAGGACCTGCCAGGCGTTCGTTGGCGCGCTGCAGCGCCGCCTCGGCCCGTGCCACGTCGATCTCGTTGGATTTCTCGGCGCGGTCTGCCAGCACACGGACATGGTTGTTTAGCACTTCCACCCAGCCGCCGCTGACCATCAGCACTTGCCGCGCCCCGCCACTAACCGAATAGTGGAGAGCGCCCGTACCGAGCTCCGACATCAGAGGAGCATGCTCGGGCAGTACGCCGATGGCTCCATCCTTGGCCGGAATCTCGGCTTCGGTCACCTGCTCGCGGATGACCAGCCGCTCGGGTGTCGCCACTTCCAACTCGAACGTATCCGCCATCCCGCTCCTACTTGGCCTTCTTCATCTGCTCGGCGCGCTCCAGCACGTCCTCGATGGTGCCCTGCAGATAGAATGCCTGCTCGGGAATATCGTCGTGCTTGCCTTCCACAACTTCCTTGAAGCCGCGGATGGTATCGGCCAGCTTGACGTACTTGCCCTTGATCCCCGTGAACTGCTCGGCAACGTGGAAAGGCTGCGACAGGAACCGCTGTACTTTGCGGGCACGGGCTACGGTGAGCCGGTCCTCATCCGAGAGCTCGTCGATTCCCAGAATCGCAATGATGTCCTGCAGGTCTTTGTAGCGCTGCAGAATCTGCTTTACTGACTGAGCCGTGTTGTAGTGCTCATCGCCCAGGATGCGCGCGTCCAGGATGCGCGAGGTGGACGCCAGCGGATCCACCGCCGGATAGATGCCTAGCTCCGAAATGGCGCGAGAGAGGTTCGTGGTCGCGTCCAGGTGCGCGAACGCGGTGGCCGGGGCGGGATCGGTGTAGTCGTCGGCGGGCACGTAAATCGCCTGCACCGAGGTGATCGATCCATTCTTGGTCGAAGTGATGCGCTCCTGCAGTTCGCCCATCTCACTGGCGAGATTCGGCTGGTATCCCACGGCCGAAGGCATGCGTCCCAACAGAGCCGACACTTCCGAGCCGGCCTGGGTGAAACGAAAAATATTGTCGATGAACAGCAGCACATCCTGCCCTTCCTGATCGCGGAAGTATTCTGCAACGGTAAGGCCGGTGAGACCCACGCGCAGGCGAGCCCCTGGAGGCTCAGTCATCTGGCCGTAGATCAGCGCAACCTTCGATTTCGTGAAGTCCTGCGGGTTGACGATGCCGGATTCCTGCATTTCCAGCCAAAGATCGTTTCCCTCGCGCGTGCGCTCCCCTACGCCGGCAAACACCGAGACACCGCCGTGATTCTGCGCGATGTTGTTGATCAGCTCCATGATGACGACGGTTTTGCCGACTCCGGCGCCGCCGAAGAGACCGATTTTTCCGCCGCGCAAATACGGCTCGATCAGGTCGATGACCTTGATCCCCGTCTCGAACATCTGGAGTTCGGTCGATTGATCGTCGAACGCCGGAGCGGGACGATGGATCGACCATCGCTGCGCCGTATTCACCGGACCCATGTTATCCACTGGCTCGCCGATCACGTTCAGCACGCGGCCCAAAGTCTCTTTACCCACCGGCACTGAAACGGGACCGCCCAGGCTGATCGCCTTCATGCCGCGGACCATGCCTTCGGTTGGCTGCAAGGCGATCGCGCGGACGCGCCCCTCGCCAATGTGCTGGGCCACTTCGACGATCACGTCAACCGGCGTCGGAACGTTGAAGCCTTCGCTGACAATGCGGACGGCTGTGTAGATTACTGGAATCTGTCCTTCCGGAAACTGAAGATCGATAGCGGGACCAGCGATCTGGATCACCTTGCCGACGACTTGCGTTACTGTTGCGGTACCCATAATTTCTTGTTTACTCCAATGCGGACGCGCCGCTCACGACTTCGATAATTTCGCGCGTGATGCTGGCCTGGCGCACGCGGTTCATATACAGCGTCAGCCGCTCAATCACGTCGGCGGCGTTGGAACTGGCCGAGTCCATTGCCGTCATGCGGGCGGCATGTTCGGCGGCGGCTGATTCCACCATGGCGCTGTACACCTGCACTTCCACGTAACGGGGCAGCAGCGAGGATAGAAGCTGATCCGGCGGCTGCTCGAAAATGTAGTTGATTCGCTCCCCGCCGGAGGGTGGACTCACCGGCAGGATCTTGGCCACCGTCAAATTCTGCGCCACCACGCTCTTGAATTCGTTGTAGAGCAGATAGACGGAATCAATCTCGTCATTCCGGACTCGCTCCACCACTTTTTTGGCAATGCCGGCTGCGTCATGATAGGCCGGTTTGGCCAGCAGACCCAAGTACTCGCCGGTGATCGCATGGGAGCGCTTGCGATAGAAATCACGGCCCTTGCGGCCGATGGTAACCAGCTCGACGGTGGCATCCGGATGTTCCGCGATGAACTTTTGCGCGCCTTTGATCAGATTGGAATTGAAGGCGCCGGCCAGCCCGCGATCCGAGGTGAGCAGCAAAAGCTGGATTCGCTTCTCAGGGCGCGCAGCCAGTAAGGGCGAGTTGGCCGCCTCTTCGCTATCTGCGGCTCCCGCCACCACGTTCGACAGCATCTGGCGCAGAACGCCCGAATACGGACGCGCGGCGATCACCCTCTCCTGCGCGCGCCGCAACTTCGCCGCCGAGACCATTTTCATGGCCTTAGTGATCTGCTGCGTATTGCGCACCGACCGGATGCGGCGCCGAATGTCGATCAGACTAGGCATTGGCCTTCTTGGTCTGCTCCTGCTCCGTCCGGAAGCGCGGCTTGAACTCTTCGAACATCTTATTCAACTGAGCCTTCAGGTCATCGTCGAGAACCTTCTTCTCGCGGATGGCTTGCAGGATGCCGGGATGTGCATTGTCGACAAACTGATACAGCCCGGTTTCAAAACTCCGAATCTCCTCCACTGCCAAATCGTCCAGGATTCCAGTGGTTCCCGCATAAATAATCAGGATCTGCTTCTCCACGGGGAGCGGCTGGTACTGCGGCTGCTTCAGAACTTCCACCAGACGGCGGCCGCGATTGAGCTGATTCTGGGAGGATTTGTCCAGATCGGAGCCGAACTGCGCGAAGGCGGCCAGCTCGCGGTATTGCGCCAGGTCGAGGCGCAGGGTGCCGGCAATCTGCCGCATCGCCTTGATCTGTGCGCTTCCACCAACGCGGCTGACTGACAGACCTACGTTGATGGCGGGGCGAACGTTCGAGTTGAAGAGGTCGGCTTCGAGATAGATCTGACCGTCCGTGATAGAGATCACGTTCGTCGGAATGTAGGCCGAAACGTCACCCGCCTGTGTTTCGATGAACGGGAGGGCCGTGAGTGATCCACCACCCTTCTCTTTCGATAGCTTGGCCGCGCGCTCCAGCAGGCGGCTGTGAAGGTAGAACACGTCGCCGGGGAAGGCTTCGCGGCCCGGTGGGCGCCGAAGCAGCAGCGAAATTTCACGATAGGCGGCGGCGTGCTTCGAGAGATCGTCGTAGATGACCAGCGCATGACGCCCGCTGTCGCGGAAGTATTCGCCCAGCGCGCAGCCGGCGTAGGGCGCGATGTACTGCATGGGAGCGGGATCTGACGCCGTGGCGGCCACCACGATGGTGTACTCCATCGCGCCGGCGTCCTGCAGAGTCTTGACGACCTGCGCGACGGTGGATCGCTTCTGCCCGATCGCGACGTAGATGCAGGTTACATCCCCGCCTTTTTGATTGATGATGGTGTCGAGCGCGATTGCCGTCTTACCCGTCTGGCGATCACCGATGATCAGCTCGCGCTGTCCGCGGCCGATCGGAATCATGGCGTCGATGGCTTTGATACCGGTCTGCAGCGGCTCTTTCACGGGCTGCCGGTCGACCACGCCGGGGGCGATCGTTTCGAGCGGATTGAACTGGTTGGTGTCGATCGGTCCTTTGTCGTCGATCGGACGGCCCAGGGAATCGACCACACGGCCAATCATGGCTTCACCCACCGGAATCGACATGATGCGGCCGGTGCGCCGGACCTCATCGCCTTCCTTGATTTCAGAGTACTCGCCGAGGAGGACGGAGCCGACCTGATCTTCTTCGAGATTGAGCGCAATTCCCGAGACGTTGTGGGGGAACTCGATCAATTCGCCCGCCATCACCGTCTCCAGGCCGTGAATACGCGCGATTCCGTCACCTACCGAGATGACAAAACCAGTCTCCGAGACGCTGACCGCGCGCTCGTAGTTTTCAATCTCATCGCGCAGTACCCGCGTTATTTCATCTGCTCGAATTTGAGCCATAAATTTAATCCCCGTAAAATCCCCTGCGCTGCGCCAGGGCTAACTCATTAATGTGCGGTGAGCCGTTGATGCAGGTAATCGAGCTGAGCCCGCACAGAGCCGTCGTAAATTGTCGAGCCGATGCGCGCCGTCATGCCGCCAAGCAGCTCCGGCTCCACCGAGTAATCGCAGCGGACCTGCTTGCCCGTCAGGCGCGAGAGTTCCGCCTGCAGCGCAGCTTTTTGTGGTTCTTCCAGCGTCTTTGCCGACTTCACCTGCGCGCGCACCAGACCCAGCCGTTCATCCAGAATCAGATCGAACGCTTCTTTTATTTCGCCCAGAATAGCGATGCGCCTGTGGTCGACCAGCACCCACAGAAAGTTGCGCACCAGCGTCGAAAGCGGCATGGACTGTGAAAATCGCGCGATTACCGAGCGCTTACGCGTAGCCGAAACAGCCGGAGAGAGCAGGATGTTGCGGAGCTCCGAGGCGCCTTGCACCATCTCTTCAAAAAAGCTCAGCTCGGCGGAGGCCTGATGCGGGTCGGCCTTGGGCGAGGCGGCCAGAACAGCGTCTACCAGCGCGTTTGCGTATCGGGATGCTACGGCTTGCGGCATGCTAGCGGGCCGCTCCATTTCCGTTGCGCACGTTATTTTTCAGGTCGCCGATGAAGCCGTTCACCAAGGCATCCTGAACCTGCGGCGTAACGCGGTTGCGGATCTGTTGCTCGGCCAGTTTCAGCGCCAGCTCGGCGGCCGCCGATTTCAGATCGAGGGTCGCATTCTTGGCCGCGGAGGCAATTTCCTGTTGCGCATGTGCCTCCAGCTTGGCCAGTTGCTGGGTTGACTCGGACTGCATCCGCTCGTGTTCGGCCTCGATCTCCTGGTGCGAACTCTGGCGCAGCGCTTCCACGTCGGCAGTGAGATTTGCAATCCGCGCTTCAATACCGGCGGCTCGCTTCTCGGCGTCAGCACGCATGGCTGCGGCTTCCCTAATCCCCTTTTGGATCTCTTCGGTGCGGGAGCGGAAGAACGGCCCTGCATTCTTGCCGATCAGGTAGCCCAATCCGAGCACCAGGATGCCGAAGTTCGCCCACTTCCACATAAGCTCGTTCGGCATCGCTTCTTCGTGTTCGGCGGCGGCTTCCGCGCGGTGAGCCGGCGGAGGTACTGTGGGGCGGGTAACGGGCGGGGGCGGATACTGCTGCGCGAAGGCCATCCCGGCCATCACGAACGCTGCTGCCAGGAGACGGCGCACTAGACTTTCCCCTCCAATACCTGGTGCGTGATCTGGTCGGCCAGACTCTGCGCGTTGGCTTGCAGGGACTGGCGCGCTTCCTCGGCCTGGGCGGCAATCTGCGCTTTGGCGTCTTTTACCATGGCCTCGCCGCGCTTGCGCGCATCCAGCAGGCGGGCGGCATTCTCATCGCGCCATTTCTTGCGCAGCTCTTCCTGCTGCTTATACATCTCATTGCGGGCCGCGCGGATGGATTCCTCGTATTCCGCTGCCTTCTCGTTCGCGCGATCGAGGCTGGCAGCTGCTTGTTGGCGTGCGCCCTCGGTGGCTTCGCGGCGAGCCTCCAATATTTTTTCGAGAGGCTTAAAAAAAACCGCTTTCAGAAAAAAATGGAGAATTATGACGAGAAAAAAGGTCGGCAGGGCATTCAACAGAACTTCGCCCAGCGATCGTAAGGTTTCTTCCATTCGGATTTCGACAGGTAAAGGGCAAGGACTTTAAGACGCACCACAAACACTTGCCCCGAAGAGCCTAAATTACCACATCGCCGGCACTCCTCGCAAGGCGCGGCGGGGGTCACGGTAGGGCGGGAAGTCGCCTGTATCCGTCCGCGCGTCCAGTTCGGCACCGGTGACATAATGATCGCGCCCCGTTCCGCAACTTGTCGACCAGATCCGCTTCATCCGGGCTCTCAAAAGCAGCTTCATTGATGGAATGAATCCTCGACCGCTCTTGGCTGTCGGCCGCGTTCTCGAGCCGGACAATCACCTTTTGGCTGGCTGCATTTCTCAGTCAGAATACGAAAGATTCCGTGAATTGAGGGCATCGCCGACTCTGCTCCGACGGATGCCCGGAGAGTGAAGCAATTTGATAGACTCGCTGCCATGTGAGGTGTTCTGTGCTCAGTTTCATTCTCCTTCTAGCGACCGGCACACTTGCCTTTGCCGCCGATGATTCTTGGGCCAAAGTAAAAGCCCTGAAGGGTGGAACAGAAATCCGGGTCTATAAAGTGGGCCTGAAGCAGCCTCTGGTCGCCAAGCTGGACGAGGCCGACGACGATCGGATTCTGATCGCAACCAAAACTGAGCAAGTCGCCATTCCGAAAGACCAGATCGACCGGGTGGATGCCCGGCCATCGAAGACGAATCGGGTGACCGTCGAGAATAAGACGAAAACAGAAGTCAATACCCATACTGCCGAGTCGACGACGCCTCATGGACCGGCCGGGCCGAAGACGTCCAGCTCCAGTGGGATCAGTATCGGCGGCAAGGCCGATTTTGAAATGCTGTACCGTAGATTGGCGGCCCCTCGCTAGCCGGCCTCGCTGGTTGCTGTGTCGCGCGAACTTTGAAAACGTCTGGGACAAATAACGTCGGTAACACTCCTGAATTTCTATATGAAAGTTCTTGTTTTCTTTCTGGCCGCCTGCACCACGTTCGCCGCTGACTGGGAAGCAATCCGGCGGCTCCCTATCGACGAAAAAATCGAAATCATCACCCGGGATGGAGCGAGCACACGGGCAACTTTCATCTCTGCCACCGGAGAGGCGATCGTGGTGCGCGAAAAGTCCGGCGAACGCTCCATCGCCCGTGCGGAGATTTGCCGGTTGCGGGTAGCCGACCCCGCGCGGCGCCTGCAGCAGGGCTTACTTTGGACTGCGGTGGGCGCCGGCTCCGGCGCGGCCATCGGTGCGGCGATATGCCCCTATTGCCCGAACGAGGGACATGGATACAAATTTATCGCGCCCGGCATGGGAATCGGTGCGGCCGTAGGGGCGCTGGGTTTTCTTTCGTCTCCCTACCGGACGGTATTTAAAAGCAAGTAGCGCCGGTTCTTCTGAAACTTCAGCTCAATGGTCCGCGGGTTCAATATGGACGAGCACGTCAGCGACGTCGGGATGGGAGATCCGCAGCGCGTCTTTGACGGCATGGGCTACGGCGTGTCCTTGGCGTACAGTGATTTCACTGTCGACGATTACGTGAAGATCCACGTAGTACTCGAAGCCCATTTTGCGTACGATGCATTTATCCAAGGCGACAACACCCGGCACAGAGAGCGCCACGTCGCACACCCGCTGCTGCAGTTCGACGCCGGGAGCCGT
>DATLBY010000154.1:0-8862 GCA_035526665.1 Bryobacteraceae bacterium | reverse complement strand
ATTGCCGCGATTAGCGAATGGGTCAAAATGGGCGCGCCCATGCCGGCAACCGGCGCAGCGGCTCCAGTAGCCGCCATTCCGGCAAAAAAGAAAGAGTTTACCCGCGGGCAGAAGGAATTCTGGTCATTCCGCCCGGTGAGGCCCCATCCCGTACCGGCCGTGCAGGATGCCGCTTGGCCGAAGAATGCCATCGACAATTTCATGCTAGCGAAAATGGAAGAGAAGAAGGTGCGGCCCGCGCCTCCGGCGGACAAGGTTGCTCTCCTCCGGCGCGCCACTTTCGACCTGATTGGTCTGCCCCCCACCCAAAACGAACTCGACGATTTCCTCGCCGACAAGTCGCCCGCTGCTTTTGAGAAGGTGATTGATCGCTTGCTGGCTTCGCCGCGGTACGGCGAACGCTGGGGAAGGCACTGGTTGGATGTGGCCCGCTACGCCGACTCCACCGGCGCGGATGAGGACCATCGTTATCCGTACGCGTGGCGATATCGCGATTACGTGATCGATGCCTTTAATAAGGATTTACCATACGATCAGTTCGTCAAAGAACAAATCGCGGGTGACCTGCTTCCCGCCAAAGACGGCTCCGTGAACGTGAACGGCATCGTCGCCACCGGCTTTCTTGCCATCGGACCCCGCCTGATCGCCGAGCAGGACAAGCTGAAGATGCTCTATGACTTCATTGACGAGCAGATTGACACCACTTCCCGCGCCTTTCTCGGCCTCACGGTAGCCTGCGCCCGGTGCCACGATCACAAGTTCGATCCCATCCCGACCAAAGATTACTACTCCATGGCCGCCATCTTCGCCAATACCAAGGCCTTCAAGAAAATTGAGGGCACGGTATCGCAGATGTACGATGCGCCGCTAGTCTCCAAGCCGGTCTTCGACGATTACGAGGCTCATCAACACAAGGTAAACGGAGTGAAGAAGAAACTCGAGACCATTGTGGAGATGGAAAACGAGCGGCACGTAGACTCGATGAAATCCAGGGTAGACGACTATATGACGGCGGCCTATCGTGTACTGAGGCAGTCTGAAAACGAAGCAAAGTTGGCCGGTTCCATGGGACTGCGGCCTGAAATACTCTCGCGCTGGATCACCTTCCTGAAACCCGGGAGCGAGCCGCGTCCTTTCCTGGACGCGTTTGAAAAGGCTTCCCCGGATACCCTGGCGCAGGTAACACAGGCTTACGAATCTGAATTCCTATCCAGTTACAAGGCATGGGAAGCGAAGGCGGCCCAGTGGCAGAAGAAAGTCGACGAGGCGATCGCCAAGGGAGAGGATCCTCCCGAGAAGCCCAAGATGGGTGAGAGCAAAAGTCCGTTCTTTACGGGAGTACTCGCGAAAGAAGGTCCGTTTGCCTTCGACGAGCAGACACGCGACAGCTTTTACACGCCGGAAATTAAGGCGCGGATCGCCAGCTTGAAGACACAGGAGGAGGAGCTAAAGAAAGTCGCGCCGCCTGAGCCGGCCATGGCTACTGCCGTCACCGAAGGCGCTCCCGTTGTCCAGAAAGTATTTATCCGCGGTGATGCGGCCAATCCTGGCGAACCTGTCGAAAAGCGCTTTCTCAGCATTATTGCCGGCGATGATCAGCCACCGATCCGCCGCGGCAGCGGGCGGCTCGAATTCGCCCAGTGGTTGACCGACGGCAAGCACCCCCTCACGGCGCGTGTTATGGTCAACCGGATATGGCAGGGCCACTTCAGTGAAGGCTTGGTCCGCACGCCCAGCAATTGGGGTTTGATGGGAGAAAAGCCAACGCACCCGGAACTGTTGGATTTCCTGGCGGCGAAATTCGTGGAAAACGGCTGGTCCGTCAAGACCATGCACCGCATGATCATGCTTTCCAGCACGTACCAGCAGAGCAGCCAAATCTCTAAATTGAAAGCGGACACAGACCCTGCAAACCGGCTCTGGTCCCGATTCCCGCGCCGCCGGTTGGACGTGGAAGAGATTCGGGATGGAATGCTGGCGATTGATGGATCGCTCGACCTCACCATGGGCGGAACGTTACAGAGCGGGAAAGGAACGGACGGGGAGAACGCCGAAGGCCGCAAGAGCATCAGTCCCGAAACCGTCAAGCGGCGCACCGTGTATCTGCCGCTTCGCCGGTCGAATCTTCCCACTCTGCTGAATCTTTTTGACTTCGGCGACGCGACCACCACCAATGAAGGACGCGCCCGCACTAACGTCGCTCCCCAGGCGCTCTTCATGATGAATAGCAAGTTCGTCACCGAAAGAGCGGAGACGCTAGCGAAACAGCTTCTCTCTAATGCGAATTTGGATGATCGGGGACGGGTTACGGCCGCCTATTCCCGGATTCTGTCACGGCAGCCCGCGGCGGATGAAATCGGCGGCGCTCTCGACTATGTCAAGAGCGTCGCCGCCCAGCGCCCGGGTGATACCGCCGTCCTCCAATCCTGGCAGAGCCTTTGCCGCATTTTGCTTGCATCGAATGAATTCATGTACCTGGATTAACCGATGAAGGAATATACTCCCATTTCACGGCGCGCCATCCTGCGCCAGACTGCGTGCGGGTTCGGCGCCCTCGGACTGACATCCCTGCTGGCCGGCGCCACCACTGGCAAACCGGAGAATCCGCTCGCGCCGAAGCAGCCTCACTTCCCGGCCAAGGCTAAGCGGGTTATTTTCCTCTTCATGCATGGAGGCCTTTCGAGCATTGACACGTTCGATTACAAGCCGAAGCTGGAAGAGTACAACGACAAGCCGCTCCCCTTCAAGCGTCCGCTTACGTTTGCCGAGGGCAACGTCGGCAACCTCATGAAGTCTCCCTGGGAGTTCAAGCAGCGCGGCCGGAGTGGACTTTGGGTGAGCAGCCTGTTCCCGCACGTCGCTGAATGTGTGGACGATCTCTGCATACTGAAATCCGTGGTCGGCGATAGTGTCGCCCATGGCGGAGCATCGCTGCAGCTGCACACCGGATCGAATACCTTTACGCGTCCCAGCATGGGCTCGTGGGTTACTTACGGCCTAGGAAGCGAAAATCAGAATCTGCCTGGTTACATCACGATTAAGCCTTCGCTCGCGCACGGCGGAGCCAAAAACTGGAGCTCCGGCTTTCTGCCTGCCGCCTATCAGGGCACTGCGATTGGAAATGCCGGTATCAAGAAAGAAGATCTCGTCGGCGAGCCGATTGAATATCTATCCAACAAAGGTCTGACCCCGGAACAGCAGCGCTACGAGTTGGACATGCTGCAGAAAATGAACCGGCAGCATGCCATGTCACGCGAATACGACAGCGAGTTGGAAGCTCGGATTCAGGCCTACGAACTGGCCTTTCGTATGCAAACGGAGGCGCCGGAAGCATTTGAGACGGAAAAAGAATCGGAAGCGACCAAAAAGTTATACGGCCTGGATCAGCCTGAGACCGCCGACTTCGGCTGGCAGTGCCTGCTGGCGCGCCGCCTGGCCGAGCGCGGTGTCCGCTTCGTACAGTGCTCACACAGTTACAAATGGGATCAGCACAGTGAGCTTGTCAGGCTCCACAACAAAAACGCAAAAGAAGTCGATCTTCCGATCGCCGGACTATTGAAAGATCTGAAGGCGCGCGGCATGTTGCAGGACACGCTGGTAATCTGGGGTGGGGAATTTGGCCGGACGCCGGTGGTCCAGGGCGGCGACGGACGCGACCATAACCCGTACGGCTACACCATGTGGATGGCAGGCGCCGGCTTAAAGGCCGGCATCTCCTACGGTGCCACTGACGACTTCGGATACTATGCGGTGGAAGATCGAATGCACCTGCACGATCTTCATGCGACGATTCTGCATCTGCTCGGCTTCAATCACGAGCAATTGACCTATTTTTATTCGGGACGCAACTTCCGGTTGACCGATGTCGCCGGTGTGGTGGCCAAAAAGATTCTGGCATAAACATCCCGCCCGGCCGCTATTCTAGTGTCCGCTCCATTTTGCGCCACCAGGCTGCGTCATCCAGGCCGAGGGAATTCCACCATTCGTCCAGATCTTTGGATGCCAGCCTCATCACGCCATCCCGAGTGACCCCGGGCGGCGGCGGTGCTAGGGAAGCGAGTTTTTCATAAACCCTGATTCGCGACGGCACATCCACACGGCCAAGAAGATGCCAGAGCGTCATCGCATCTTTGCGACGAGCCTCCGCAAGAATGATGATCATGTCCTCGTCCGAAGCGCGGGTTTGGTACCGGCGCAACGCTTGCTGTAGCGTGTCGGGTGCGTCCAGATACCACGGGATTCCAGGCCCGCTTTTGCGCGACGTAGAACAGACGGCGCCCTGGGGAATAAAGGACTCTTTTCCATGCCACTCAAACGCCACCCAGCCGGACTCTACCTCGACTTTTCCATCGCCATCCGGGCTCACCTGCAAGGTGTATTTGCATCCCAGATCGATGGTTGTGGACGACGGAGTATCTACAACGAAGTTCCGGGGCGGGGCCCAGATCATTGCATGGATTACACCCTTTTCCAGGGAAATGCGATGCGCTCCGGTCTTCGACTCAGAAATCCGCAGGCGCGTATTCGGATCGATCTTCAATTCACCAATGTCTGCCACGTCCAGGACGGCGCGCGAACTGGAGTCGGTCTCCAGCGTCTGCCCCAATCGCAATTTTCCGCCGCCGCCGAGAGGTGATGAACCTACCCGCGGAGCGCCCGCTACACGCTGTACATCCCATGCCGGCAGTGAGGCACGAATCGCGAACCAACTACTGCCAGCGGCAGCCAGCAGCGCCACTCCGGCGGCAATTCCAACCCAGCGGTTGGTTCTCCTCCGTGGCATTTGCAAGGGTCGCGTATGCCGCAGCGGATGCAACAGCTCTTCCAACTTTTGAATCTCTGGATCCGGCTGCCCGGTTTTGTCCCACAAATATTGATCGCTCATTTCGCTGCCTCGCCGGTCAGTTTAGCCCGCAGTAATTTCATTCCACGGTGCAGGTTCACCCGTACCGAATCGGGCGCCAACGCCGTCCTTTCAGCGATTTCCGGACCCGTCATTCCCTCCACCAGCCGCAGGGTCAAGGTTTCGCGATATGCATCCGGCAGGGATTGTATTGCCTCCATGACCGCAATTGCCTCCGGCAACAGCGCCGCCTGTGTGGCCGTATTTGGCCGGAGTTCGGCGACATCGAATAACCCACGGTGGTAATCGATCGCCCGATTGCGTGCGATCATCGCCAGCCACCCGCCGAATGCGCCCGGCTCCCGCAGTGTGTGCAACCGCCGCATGGCGGCAAGAAACACGTCCTGCATCAGATCGTCCACCTCGCCATGAGGAACCCGCGACAGCAGAATGCCATGAACCATCCGGCTGTAGAGTTCGTAGAGCCGGCCGAAAGCGGCGCGGTTTCCTTCGCGGGCAGCGCCCACCAGGACGGTTTCGTCCGGTAGGGGATTCACTACTGAGCCTCGCACTACAGACAGGTTTATTGCTTGGTCCACACGGTTTGTCCGAAGGGAAGACGGTGCTGCGCGCCGGGTGTTAACAACTCACCGGGCTTGTAAGGCGGAATCGATAGCGGCGATGTTTTTGCGGGCGTAATCGGCCTCCGTGATTTCGCCGTTGAGATCCAGCATGGCGCGAAAGTGCTTGCGCGCTGCCGGAAGTGCCTCAATATTACCGCTTTCCGCCGCTTTGCGGGCAAACGCCAGCCCGAGAGCGTAATGGACGTACGGATCGGAGGGGTCGTAAACCAGCGACTGCTGGCAGTATTCGATGGCTCGATCGAAATGCGACATCTTGCGTTCGCTGTCGCACAGTCCAAAGTAGGCCATGCTGCGCAGTTCCTTCCAGATATCCTGCAGGTTGGCCCGCTTTTTCTTGCCCGTCCCAATCAGAAATCCAACTACGTAGTAGTTCAACTTGCCCGCGAGCTTGCTATCGAAGTCGCTGCGCTTCAGGTACTCCTGATATTCGCGCGTTGAATCCAGATAAGCCGCGCTCATCCGCAGACTCTCGGCCAGCCAGAGGTGCGCCTCGCTATTGGCGGGATTCAGACCGATCGAGCGGCGTCCCGCCTCGATCGAATCCTTGTACAGGTCCTTCCGGCGCAGAGCTTGCGATAAAAGGCAGAATGCCAGACTGTTCTTCGGGTCCCTCTGAACCACCGCGTTCAACTGGCGGATGGACTCGTCCAGGTCTCCCACGTCCAGCAGCATGCCGCCGTAGGTGGAGCGCGCCTCCAGGTAGTCGGGATCGATACTGATGGCGCGTTTGAAATTTTCGCGCGCCTTTTCCTGATCGAAGAGCGCGTTATAGGTTCGCCCGAGAAACAGCGCGGCCTGGCTGTAGTTCGGATCCGCCTGCAGCGCATCCCCGAAATGTAGAACTGCTTTCTTATAGTGCTCGACCGCACCTTTGTTGTACTCTTCATGGCCTTTATCGAAAGCGTCGATAGCGGCCTTATTGCGGCGGCGGGGAATGGCAATCTTAATAGAGATGGTGGATTCCTGGCCGGGATACACCGTCTCTTCCCGCGGACCGTCCGGCTCATAGCCCATCTTGACCCCCTTGACGGTATGCACGCCGGGAACCAGGCCAGGCATGCGCAGGGGCGTACCCTTATTGATGACGCCGATGGATTTGCCATCCACGAATACCTCCACCGCATCCATGTTGGCCTCAAAGATCAGCCCGCCATTTTTGGGAGCGGGTGGTATGGCCGGACTCGCCAGGGAAGGCACAAAAGCCAGCAGCATATTGGGGTCGAAGGTTCCGCGATCCGACGTTGGATTCTGCTGGCCATTCGTCGCTTCCCGCACATTCCGATGGACATATTCAGCAAGCTCATCCGCATTGACGATACCGTCGTGCGATTCGTCGGCCGCCCCTTCCAGTCCCTTCACTACGTAATAAGTAAAGATGCCGTGGCCGCCGCCCCAATCCGAGCTCTCAAACGACCGCTCCCGCGCCCGGCTTGCCGTCAGGGAAAAGATGGTCTGATTTAAATCCTTCAAACTGGAATTAATCGTTTGAATATCGTTGTCGGGGGTGATTGCCCCGCTGTGGCAGGAATCCGTCAGAAGTACTTTCCACTTGGCTTTCACCCGGCTGCCGATCACGTTGCCGAGTGCATCCATCGGATAACCGGTAGTGGTTACGTTGGCGAGGTCTATGTCGTACGGCGCCAGATAGGCTTTCCCGTCGCGCACGAATCCGTGGCCGGCGAAATAGATCAGCACGCGGTCTTGTTCCTCGGATACTTTCGGCAGCCAGCCTTCGAGCTCCTGCTTCAGATTCGCCAGCGTGGCGCTCGTGCCGATCAGCTTGTGCACGTTCTCGGCGCGGTAGTTGCCGCCTTCCGGGCTGATCAGAATGGAATAAATCGATTCGGCGTCGCGCTCAGGATAGCGAAGCTGGGCTGAAGCAGGAAGGTTCTTATAGCCTGCGATTCCGATAACCACGGCATAGCTGCGGGGAATAGTCAGCTTTGCCGTTTTTATGGGCTCGTCTTTATCCAGTTTGAGATCTCGCTCCTTGGTCTGGGCCGCTAGTGCCGCCAGACAGAGGAACGCCGGCGCTGCACGCCAAACCACGCTCCGGCCTTTTCTAGCGGTGCGCCAGGCGAAACTCATAGACTACCGGCCCTTTTAGCGGCTCCGGCGAGGAGACCACGGACGACTTCTTTTCGCGAATCACGATCAGCCCCTTGGATTGCTCCAGCGACTTTACACCGCCTCCGCTGTCCACGCATTCGCCGCGGGCCTGAAATATCGTGTCATCGCACCGGGGTTTCATATCACCGGCGGGGGCACCCGGCGGCTGCGCCTGCGGCCGCGTCAACTCCACCGGACTTACCAGCCACGAGACCACATCGAATCCTTCCGGCCCGTTCACGCGAAAGGCTCCCTGGGTAGCGGGCACCAGATATTCTCGGTTCGCCTCCACACGGTTCTGCGATCCGGTATCTTCGCGCGGAAACAGCAGTGTGCTCGTACCCGACGTGCTCTGATTGGTTACATAAAGAAAGCCGCGAAAATTGGTTTTGAAGCGGAACCGGACACGATCGTTCTTCGCGAGCACCAGCCCCGGGTCCACCAGATGCCAGGCATTATTGTCCCGGCGTTCCAACATGATCTCCATGCGGTGCGGTCCCTGGGTAGACACTCGCGACTGCGGAAGCATCGCTAGCGTGATGAGTACTAGAGCTTTCATATCTACTCGTGCTTGAGCGCGATATCTACCACCAAGCGCGCATCGCCGGACTGACTCGGACTAGCCACGTACACGGCCTTCTCGCGCTTATCTCCGGGCCTTGTCTCATCCACTTTTTCAAAGACTAGGTCGCGCGCCAGCACCTTTCCTCTCAATCTTTCAACAAGCGAGTCCTGAACCGGGGGCGGTGCGTTGTTCTGGGCCAGCATCATGGATTTTTCAGACTTACCCGGTGATCCGGAGGTCAGCGAATAGATCAGCTTGTCCAGGTCCGCTTCCGGCTGGCGGCAAAAAACGATGAAAAGCCGTTCCGCGCCGGGATTTTCATCAAAATAGAAGCGGTGTTTGGAAGGAATAAGATAGTCGCGATTGGCCGTCACTTCATTGTTCCCTCCGTCGATATCCGCCGACGGGAACATAATGTTCCAGCGGTTGCTGGTGCCCTTATTCACGATGTAAAGGAAGCCTGGGCTGTTTGCCTTTACGGACAAACGGATGCGGTCACCCGAATGAAAGACCGTATTCGCATCCACCTCCGTATCGCCGTCGCCGGTAACTTTCAACAGGCTGTAGCGTAGAGCCAGAGGTCCATAGGAGGCGTTTGTCATTTGGACCGCGCCTGCCGGCACACGGCTGGGAGCTGTACGATTTACGTTTGCGGGCGCGGGTCTCGGCGTGTTCGCCGCGCTTTCATTCAGCTCTTTTTT
>DATLBY010000153.1:0-3545 GCA_035526665.1 Bryobacteraceae bacterium | reverse complement strand
GGTGCACTTGCGATTGATGTACAGATTCCCGACGAAGAACTGATCGCGGGCCTTCTCGATTTTTTCGCGATTCGAAGTGTAGACAGCGCCGGTCAAGCCGTACTGCGTGTCGTTCGCGAGCTCCAGGGCGTGGTCGAAATCGCGCGCCTTGCTGACCGCCAGCACGGGACCGAATATCTCCTCCTGGAAAATCCGCGCCCCGGGTTCCACATCCGCGATCACCGTCGGCTGGATAAAGTTGCCCGCACCCTGGGCAACGCCGCCTGCGATCAGGCGGCCTTCGCCTTTTCCTACTTCGATGTATTGCAGGATCGACTGCTTGGCGCGTTCGTTGATCACCGGCCCCATGTAATAAGCGGGATCGTCCGCTGGGCCCACCTGAACCGCCTCCACCTTCTCCCTCAGCTTCGCCAGAAACTCGTCATAGACAGCCTGATCCACGATGGCGCGCGAGCAGGCCGAGCATTTTTGGCCTTGATACCCGAAGGCCGATTGGAATACGCCCGCTACCGCGGCATCCAGATCGGTCTCACGATCGACGATGATGGCATCCTTGCCGCCCATCTCCGCCACTACCCGGCGGATCCATATCTGCCCTTTCTGCGGCTTGGCGGCCAGCTCATTCACGCGCAGTCCCACATCCCGGGAGCCCGTAAATGAGATAAAGCGAGTCTTTGGATGCTGCACCAGAACGTCGCCTACCTCCGCGCCGCTGCCGGTCAGGAGAGAAAACGTTTGGGGCGGGAAGCCCGCGTCGAGCAATACGTCCGCAAACTTTTGCGCCACGGTCGGGGTATCGCTCGAAGGCTTGATCACCACCGTATTTCCGGTAACCAGAGCCGCGACGGTCATCCCGCAAAGGATGGCGAGTGCAAAATTCCAGGGTGGAATGATAATTCCCGCGCCCAACGGCAAATACGTCAGTTGGTCCTTCTCTCCCGGCAGCTGGACCGGAGGGTCCGGACGGCTGAAATGGAGCATCTGCCTGGCATAGTATTCACAGAAATCGATGGCTTCGGCCGTCTCGGCCTCCGCTTCGGGCCAGGTCTTCCCCGCCTCCAGGCAAAGCCACGCGTTGCACTCCATTTTGCGCTGCCGGAGCAATTCGGCGGCCTTCAGAAGCATCTCCACCCGCGCCTCCGGCGGCGTCCGGCTCCATTCCCGAAAACTCGCATGCGCGGTCTCCACGGCTTTGCGCGCAAGCTCCGCCGTTGCCTTATGATGAATCCCGACTACTTCGTCCGGCCGGGATGGGTTCAGCGATTGCAGCGTGTCACCGGTTTTTACACGCTCCCCGGCGATCAGAAGATCGTATTCGCGCCGTAACTCGCCCCGCACTTTCTTGAGCGCTGCCTCCATGGCATTCCGATTTTCGGGCTGCGAGAAATCCGCATAGGGCTCATTTCGAAATGCCGGCAGCGAATGAGTTGCGGTTGCCATGCTTTAGCTCTCTACCAGCTTGCGGCCCTCGTCGAACATCTCGGCCGCTTCGTCGGCCAATCGCCGGCCCTTCTCGTAGAGTTCGCGCCCTTTATCCATGTACTCGCGCCCGGAAGTCGCCAGTAGCTCTTTGCCTTTGGCAGCCTTGTCGCTTAAAACGCGTCTGGTCTCCTCTCCGGCGGCGGGAGCGTACAACAGCCCCACGGCCGCGCCCGCCGTTATGCCCGCTACAAACCACATCACGTTGGTAGTTGTACTTTCAGTCTTCCTGCGCATCGCTAGCCTCCCGCTTTATTTTCGGACCCTTCACACAATGGACGCAAGTGAGACAGAACCGGCAAAGATTCTTGCGATATGCTCAAAGCATGATAGGCGCAACGGGCTCCATTACGGTATATCGTTCGGCAGATATGAATGCGGAGGACGACGCTACGGCGGTTCGCGATGCCCTGCTCGCGGCCGGTCTCCACCCGGAACTCCTGGGCGATACTACGCCGGGCGTGGTGGAGGGTTCGTATGAGGTACGGGTTCCCTCGTCCGAATTAGCTCAAGCCGAGGCCATTGTCGCCGACCTGCCCGCCGACGACCCCGGAGCTCCCGATGCATCTCACCGGCTGGACCTGGTGGCGGTCGTGCGCACCGATGGCTCGACCGGCGAAATGGAGGCGATGTCCATCAAAAACATTCTGGATTCCAACGGCATCCCGGCCATTATCATTGGAAGTTCGAGTCTGCCGAACCTCGGCTTTGAAGTCCGGGTTCCGAAGGACGCGCTGGAGCAGGCCCGCGCCGCCATTGCGGAGGCCCAGGCCGCTGGACCCGCCGCCGCGATTGAAGGCGAGCGCGAATCGGAATCCGGCAAATAACAACAGCCCCCCGGTAACCAGGACCAGCCGACCCTCGCCTACAATGGAAAGAGTAGACGACCCTGGATGCACTTAGAAAAACGGAAGATTTCCCTGGCGGTAGCCTGTCTTTTTTGGTCGCTGCCGCTATTCGCACAAGACGATACTCTGGAGTGGCTAAATAATTACAAAGAAGCCATAGAAGAGGCGAAGCGAACGCACAAGCCGATATTCCTGGAATATCGCTGCGAGCCTTGAATCGAGGGACGCGAATTTGACGCACAGGTTGTGCTGTCACCGAAAACCTCTACCCGCGGCAAGTTGTTGAGCCAGTACGTGCGTGTCAGGATTACCCGGATGGACGACGTGGATATCGCTCTGTTCGAGCGCGACTGGAACAACACGCTCTACTACTTCGCGATGAATGCCGACGAGCAGATCTATCTGCGTTATGGCGGCCGCGATGCGCGCGGGCCTATGACCTATCTGGATCTGAATAGCCTCGAAGCGGCCCTCGCGAAGGGGCTGGATTTGCATCAGAAATACGTCAGCGGAGAACTCAAGAAGAGCGTAAGGCCCGAGCCAGTTTACCCGCGCCAGATCCCTCCCCTGGTGGAACGGACCTTTGCCCGGAATCAATGTGTGGAGTGCCACCTGATCGGCGATTTCCAGCTGCTTCACCGGGAGGAGACAGGCAAGCTGAATAAGCTGACCGACCTGTTCCGCTGGCCGGACATCCGGAATATCGGGATTCAACTGGACATTCCGAAGGGTCTGCTGGTGAAAGAGGCGAAGGATGCCGTAGCAGCGGCGGGGATGAAGGCGGGCGACCGTATCGCGGCGGTAAACGGCACGCCGGTCTGGACCTACGGCGACCTGCAATATTTCTATGACAAAACGCCGCGCGACGCCAAAAGTGTACAGATGACGGTCGATCGGGATGGCCATCCCATCCAGCTCGCCGTGGCGCTGCCGGACCTCTGGTGGCTGACGGATTTGAGTTTCCGGCAGCTCAGTATCGATCCACGCGCCGAGTTCGAATCACGTCCTTTGCCCGAGGCGGAAAAGCGCAAATACGACCTCAAGCCGGATGGTTTCGCCAGCCGGATTACCCGGATCGGAGGCTTCGCCGAAATGCTGAAGGTTCATGAACTGAAGACCGGCGATATCGTGTATGCCGTGGACGGGGTGGATCGCGACAGTATCGCGAAAACTCCGGAGCTGTACATCAAGCTGCGAAAGAGCGCGGGCGATACCGTT
>DATLBY010000152.1:0-8681 GCA_035526665.1 Bryobacteraceae bacterium | reverse complement strand
TATACCAGCTGGGGCGCGGATTCCAATAACGGGTCGGAAAACCTGGTGTATTCCTTCGCGGACGACGCCACCAAAATCACCGGGAAGCATACGTTTAAGTTTGGCGGCATGTATCAAAAGGGCTCCTACAACGGCTTTGGGCGCCAATGCGTTGCCGGATGCGCCAACTTCGACTTCATCGGCACCGGTTTGGCCGGTAATACCAATTTTGCTCAGGCGGGGGGCAATCCATTCGCCTCGTTTCTTCTCGGCTGGGCCACCAACGGACAGATCGATACCGTCCGGTACATCGGGCAGCAATGGCCCTACTTCGCCGGCTACATCCAGGACGATTGGAAGGTCACTCCGAAATTGAGCGTGAACCTCGGTTTGCGCTGGGAAACGGCCCTGCCGCCGGTGGAAGAGTTGAACCGCTGGAGCGATTTTTCTCCCACGACGCCGAACCCAGGTGCGGACAACCGGCCGGGCGCACTGATCTATGCAGGCACTGGCGAGGGCCGTCAAGGCAGCCGCAATCTAGCGGACTCCTGGTTCGGCGGCTTCGGTCCCCGCATTGGATTTGCCTATAGCTGGGACCAAAAGACCGTCATTCGCGCCAACTATGCGCGCTCCTTCTCGCAGGTGACGGCCACCACCGGTTCGACGCACCAAAAGGGCTTCACGCAAACCACCAGCTTCCCCAATGCCTCCAGCGGCCTGTCTCCCTCATTCCTTCTGAAGGATGGCCTGCCCTCGTATCCGGTACCTCCCTTCATTTCTCCCTCCTTCCAGAACGGAAAGGACATGCCCTGGTGGCAGGGCAATCAACTGGCACGCTTGCCGGAGCAGAACTCCTGGAATCTTTCGATTCAGCGCCAGCTCACCAGTTCGCTGGTACTGGACCTCTCCTACAACGCCGTTGCCGGCTCCCATCTGCAGGCCGGGATGCTCAACTACAACCAAGTGCCCTATAAGTATTCGCAGCAGTTCAGCAACGCGCAGCTTGGCTTGAAGTTCAATGACCCGGCGGCCGCCGGTCAGATCGCGGCACTGGGTGTGGCGCTTCCGTATTCCAACTTCGTGAAGGATTTCGGCAACAACGCTACCGTGGCCCAGGCCCTCCGGCCGTTTCCCCAGTACACCGACATCAATACCTGGGATGGAAACGGCGATCACAGCGGTCATTCCACGTATCACGCCGCTGTTCTCAAGCTGGACAAGCGGTATGCTCACGGCCTTTCCTTCACTACCTCGTATGTATTTTCAAAGATGCTGACGGACGCCGACACCTACTGGATCACCGACTATCCGCGCGCTGCCGATCAGGGAAATCGCCGGCTGGAGAAATCGATCGGCTCTTATGATGTGACCCATAACTTCAAGCTGGGACTCACCTATGAGCTTCCCTTCGGCAAAGGCAAGAAATGGATGACGGGCGGACCCGCCGCCTGGGCATTGGGCGGGTGGCGCATCTCCACCATCAACCTGTACTCCAGCGGGCGTCCCATCAGCATCTCCGGAGGCAGCGGTCTGGGTATTTTCGCCGGCCGTACTCCGGCCTTTATCACCAGCTACGATGGATGGCAGCCTGCCTGGAAGAATGGCGGCTTCGATCCGGCCGTGGACCGCTTCATCACGTCTTCGGTCTTCCCCAGCCAGACCGCCACGCGCGGCCTCGGAAATGCGACCAGGTTCAACCCTAAGGTTCGTGAATTCCCCAACTTGAATGAAAACATCTCCGTCGCCAAGGTTTTCCGCTTCGGAGGCGAGCATGGCATCAGCGCCGAGGTTCGTGGAGAGGCATTTAACATGTTCAACCGGACCCGCTTCGGAACCGGCGGAACCAATGTCAGCGATCCCGCTAATTTCGGCCGGGTGACTAACGTAATCAACGACCCGCGCAGGATCCAGCTTGGGGCTAAAATCTCGTTCTAGTTCCTCCGGCGGCGGCCAAGCGGCAGCATTTGGCCGCCGCTTGGCTGTCATCCTGCTATACTGGCACAGTAGGTATCCGCTTCCGGCTTTCAACCGGTGGATTCTCTGGATTGTCCTGTGCCGCTCCTTCGGGTCCGGTCTCCGTGGTCCGAGATAGCGTTCTACATTTCGACAGGAGCAACACTATGACCAAAATTTTTGTAGGTAACCTCAATTTCCAGACCACGCCGGACGATCTGCGTGCGGCCTTCTCCCCGTACGGCACAATCGACAGCGTCAACGTCATCACGGATCGCGATACAGGGCAGCCCCGCGGCTTCGCCTTCGTGGAAATGTCCAGCAAGAGCGAAGCGGACAATGCCATTAACGCCCTCAACGGCACTGAGTTGAACGGCAGAGCATTGAACGTAAACGAAGCCCGTCCCAAGCCGCAAGGCGGCGGTGGCGGTGGCTTCCGCGGTGGCTCCGGCGGCGGCGGGCATCAGGGCCGTGGACGCGATGGGGGCGGTGGCGGCGGACGCGGTTCTCGCTGGTAGTAAATTTCTAGGCTTCAGGCCTTTCGTTGTTATCGAGTGCCCCGCGAGCGCTACCAACGCGTTGGCCGTCGTTTTCCAAGTCGCATCCTGAAGCCTGTTAACGGCGTCAAATAGATGGAGGGGGGACCGAACTGGTTCCCCTTGCCCCAGCATGCTGACTGACAGCACAGTTTGATGCAAATATCTTTCGTGAGGGTAAACCTATGGCAGGTCGTGGAGCAACAACTTTTCAAAAACGCCAAAAGGAACAAAGCCGCAAAGAAAAGCGGGAGGAAAAGCTTGCGCGGCGTCTACAACGGAAGGAAGGCGGACCTGAGACTGCCGAGCTGAGGCCCTCCGACTTGCTTGGCGAAGAAACTGACGCCAGCCTGGACAGTCCACGTGCTTTGGAAATTCTCAGAGCTCTTGAAAATCCGCCTGCGAAGAACGACGACAGCGCGGCGTAAGTGCGTCCCGTCATCCATCTTTAGCTCTTGGGCACTTGGTGCTTGCGTTCGTCAAGCACCTTACCGGATGCATCCTTCACAGTTACCGAGTAAACACCTAATTTCCAGACCCTGGGCGTAAATAGCGGCTCGAGCATCCGGTAGGTGTACAGATGCTCATTCGCTTCGTCGTCCCGCACCTCGATCAGCAGGCCCTTGTCCCCGTGGCTTTGCACCGTATCCAGACGCAAGTCTGAATTGGGGAGGCCGTTTTCCGCCTGTTTCACGACAATCGGCCAGCCGGGGCACGGTTTCGCACCGGCCAGGGAGGCGTCCACCCAGCGCGGCCAGTTTGTCAGCGTGACCTCGTGCGTAGATTGGTCAAAAACCACAATCCCGTAGCCGGGAGCGCGCTGGTTCACCACTCGCGGCTCCACGTTCACGGTAGAAGGATTGAAGATGCTGTGAACGGTCACCTTGTTGCCGAATCCATCCAGGTATTCCCCGGTGTTGCGCGGCGCTCCCGGCTTCCGGTTCCGTCCCGGCTCGGCCGGATACCAGCGGCGCGGGAACAGATTGGACACCGCCGGCACACAGAGCGCCCAGGGTCCGTCATTCCACTCATCGATTCCGTACTGGATCGTGCTGCCCAAGTGTTGGTCGCCGGCGATGTGCACTGCCAAAGCGCGGCGAATTGCCCGCAGCGCCTGGTGGCGCGGGGTCTGCGGCCAGCTGTTGGAATCGTGATCCGCCACTTTCAGCTCTCCCTCGGAGTAGCTGTCCGGCGCCAGAATGGGAAGCTTCCCTGTCACCGAGTCATCATTGGCAGGCGGCGGCAGCGTCGCCACATTCGCAAACAAGGTCTGCGAAACCACGGCCTTCATGCGCACTCCGCCGTTCCAATCGGACGCCCAGTGTTTTAGAAAATCAATTTGGCGTTTGCCCAGCAGCTCGGCGCGGGCCACGTCGCCATCCCTTGAAGCCAGGTAGGCTGGGTTCTGCGCCCAGCCGTTGATTACCTTTGCCTCTGGCATCGCCGTTTTAGGCGAAGATTTCCATTTGCGATCCTCCAAAATGGCGAAGCTCACACCGCCATAGCGCATTTCGGTGTAGTAGACGCCGATATCCTGCTCCACCGGCTTTGGATCGAAGGGATCGGGCAGGTGGCTCGTCTGCGTCCGCTGCACCATGTTGACCCAGGCCGCCGGCTCTACATACCCGCCGCTGTCCTGTCCTGCCTGGCCGAAGCCTTCCGCGTGCCGGCCGCCGGCGCCCCACACGTTCCCGTGATAGACATCGTGATCGTCGGGGAGGCAGACCGCCGGCGTGTCACGCAACAGGTCCCGGAATCCCCAGCCGAAGAGGTACCACTTGCGCAGATAGTCGAGGGAAGCGCGCTCCACCGGCATACGCTCAATGCCGTAGCTGGCGGATCGCTCATAGATTTGGTCTCCTACGAAGAAAAGCACATCGGGCTTAAAGTGCAGAAGGTTTCGCGTAATATCCGTGTGGGGAAACCCCAGGTCGTTCATGCACGAAAGCGCGCCGGCCATCAGCTTGTCCTTATCCCGTGGATCGCGCTGGATCGTCCCTTCGTACGTGTATTCTTTGTCCGCGCGGTACACAACACGGTAAGCCGCCTCGCGCGTATCGTCCCACTTGGGGATACGGAAGGTGGCGGTGCGCGCCAGCGGATCGATGCGGGACTCCCCTGCAGTCCGCCAGGCTGCTGTAGGCGAATTCCGAATCTGGAGCCGGACGATCTGTCCCGTAATGTTCACGGGAGCCAGTTGGGCCGTCAGCTTCAACACGTTCCTGCTTAACGTATGCATCGCGAAGAGAATGGGTCCCCAGGCGCGATCGGGGTGAGTGTCCACTTTGGAGCCCGCGACCTTCCAGTCGCTGAACCAGAAGCGCATCCTACCCTCGTTCTCTCGCCCTTTCCTATTGATCCCCGACAGCGTGATCACATTCTGCGAGGGATCGGGCGTGTTGTGGACCGGTCCCGAACTGCAGACCAGCGCCATCCCGCCGGCTACCCAGTCCGCGGGGATGCCTGTACGAGTCACCTTGCCAATCTCTTTTCCCGCGGCATCCAACGCCGTGAGGACGATGTCAAAACTTGTGCCCTTCGGCTGTGCCGCGAGCACGAGCTGCTGCCGCATGACATCCGGCAAGGCTACATCGGAGGCATGATCGAGATTGCCGATAAACAGGCGGCCGTCCGCCGACAAGCCCGCGTCCAAGCCGATCCCGTAGATTGCCGTGTCGCGATGATCGTGAAAGGGCCCACGCATCCCGATGCGGAAGCCGGAGAAACCCTGCCCTCCTCTTTCCTCATCCAGGCGGCCCAGTTGCACTCGTGTCTCAAATGCCTCCGCGCGATCCGAGAGTTCGTGCGTCAAAAGGAACACATTGCGATCGCCGCCGGCAAAGGTGCACTCAATGCGCCCCTTCCGGAGGCGCCAATCCTGCAAGCGGTTTGCCCAGTATTCGGGTCCAAGCCACGCCTGTTCGGAGGTAGCAGACCAGTTGGAAGAGAAATTTGCAGCCACCGCGGGCGCGGCGGCGATCAGGAGACAAGCTTCCCGGCGTTTCATGATGTTCTCTTAGTCAGTGCATGCGACATCGGCCCATTATAGGGCGTCATCGTGATACAGTCGTCATTCTCGCCGGGAGCGGACATTCATGAAACGCAGATCTTTCTTCACCTCCATGGCCGCGGCCTCCTCCGCCGGATTTTCCCAGTCGCCGCGGCTGCAGGCCGCTGTATCCCCAATGAAAATCACCCGGGTCCGGGTGTATCAACCGCCGAATCCGAATCCTCTTTTCAATCAGAGCGATATGGTGGTGACGGTTGAAACCGACAAGGGAATCACAGGCGTGGGCGAGGGCGGCTCGAAGGATACGCTCGAGCAGTGTGCCGGCCGTCTGATCGGGAGGGATCCCCACTATATTGAGCGTCTCTGGCAGGACATGTCCCGGTCCTTCTTCTACCCGCCGGGCCGCGAGAAGGTGCATGCGCTGGGAGCGCTCGACTTGGCCTTGTGGGACATCAAGGGAAAGGTGCAGAACCTTCCGGTGCACGCGCTGCTGGGTGGAATGGTCAGAAACTATTGCGAATGCTATAACACTGCCGGCATTATTCCCGGTATCCGTCCGAACATGAGCATCAAGGAAAAGGCGCAGGCCACCATGGAGGCGGGTTATCGGGCCTATCGCATGGGCGCTGCCGAGACGCCCGCGAACACGACATTCAACACGCGCGAGAAAGTGAATCAGGTGTATGCCGAGTGCGTGGAGGCGCGCGAAGGCGTCGGAAAGAACGGCGACTGGGTCATTGATTTCCATCAGCGCTTCGATTTACCCGATGCCATCCGAGGTTGTGATTTGATTCAGAATCTGAATCCCTACTTCGTGGAAGACCCGGTGCGAGAAGAGGCGTTTCGCGAAGATATACCGATTTTACGGCGCTCCGTGAAAGTGCCCATCGCGGCCGGTGAGGAGTGGGGCAACCGCTGGGATTTCAATAAGCTGGTGGAGAATCACGACATCGACTATGTGCGCGCCACTCTTCCCAATGTGGGCGGGATCACCGAGATGATGAAGATTGCGGCCATCTGTGAAACCCACTTTGTCGGCATCGCGCCGCATTTCACCGGACCGATTGCGACCGCCGCTCTGGTGAATTCCCTCGGGACCTTTTCCGGACCCGTTCTCATGGAATACAACTATCAGGGCAAGACACTTCCCCACCTGCCCGTCTGTCTCGATTTCAAGAACGGGAAGCTCTATGCGAACAACCGGCCGGGACTCGGAGTCGAACTGGATATGAAGCAGCTAAAGCTGGTCACCGAGATCACCCAGCCGGTGACGGCCAGGGCACAAACGTACTTCCGTCCCGACGGCTCGATCACAAACTGGTGAGGTGTCTCGCATGTAGTTCTTTTCATTCGAATTGGTACCCGAGTTGCTCCAGGTTATCTGGAGGACAAGAGACATGAGAATGAAAAACATCGTGCAAGCCGTAGCCGTGACCTGGGGCCTGAGCTTGAGCCTTTGGGCTCAATCGAATACGGTTCCCGCCGGAACGGAAATCGCGGTGCGCGTGAACGACAGTATTGACGCAAAGAGTGCCAATGACGGCAGAATCTACAGCGCGGTAGTCAACCAGGATGTCCAGGACAGGAGCGGCAGGATCGTCATTCCCCGGGGAGCCAACGCCGAGCTAATCGTCCGCCAAGCAGACAGTAACGCCATGATCCTGGATTTGGAATCAATCGACGTAAACGGTCAGAGGTACACCGTGAGCACCACGGATCAGACCCTCTCAGGCAGCAGCCAGTCGGGGAAAGACGGCGTCGGAACAAACAAACGAACCGGTAAATACGTGGGTGGCGGCGCCGTCATCGGCAGTATTATCGGTGCGATCGCCGGCGGGGGGAAAGGAGCTGCCATTGGCGCGGCTACCGGCGCCGGAGCTGGGGCTGTCGGCCAGACAGTTACCAAAGGCAGGAGCGTTCGAGTGCCTGCCGAAAGTCTACTGACTTTCCGTTTAGACCGGCCGCTTTTAGTGGGCGGCGCCGATACTGGCTACTCACGCAATGGCCGGCATTATCATCGCAACAACCGTTAATCGCCAGCAAGCAAAGAGCTATGGGGCACCCGTGAGGGTGCCTTTTTTTGTCAAGGAACTTATTTCGCAGATGCGGCTGGCGCTGCGGTTTTAACGGCGCGCTTGCGCGTGGCGCGCTTCTCCGCCGGTGGCTGGCGATCACTTTTCCGTAAGGCGGGGATCACAATGGAACTCACAAATTTCTTCTCGCCGTGCTCGTCAAATTTGATGACGATATAGTCGTCCCCACAAGACATTACCGACCCGAGACCGAATTTCGCGTGCTCGACCTGAGCGCCTTGCGCAAACGCTGGCTTGGTGGCCATAGTAGACAATCCTCTAGGTTAATTTTAACACAGAATCAGCAACTTGCAGTCATTGGCTGGACTTTAGGCGAATAAACGGCGAACATAGGCTGTGTTGGTTGGAATTGCCAAACTGGCTGCCGCCAGTGAGCTGCTGGAAGGCAAACGCCGCGTTCAGTATTTCGATCTTGTGACTCGCTGCTTCATCGGGCGGGCGTCCGGCCGGAAAATGCCGTTCGAATGGACCATCAATCCCTACCGAGGCTGTGAATTCGGCTGCAAGTACTGCTATGCGCGTTTCGCCCACGAATTCATGGAGTTGCGGGAAACCGAACAGTTTGAACGCCAAATCTATGCCAAATCCTTCCAGCCGGATTCGTTTCGCAAGGAGTTGGCCGCCATACCGGTGCGGGATGGTATTTGCCTAGGGACAGCCACCGATCCGTACCAACCGGCTGAGCGCCGCTTCGAGTTGACCCGCAGAATTCTCGAAGTTTTTGCGCGGGAGAGCGGCCGGACTCTGAGCGTTACCACCAAATCGGACCTGGTGGCGCGCGATACCGATCTACTGAGCCGCATAGCCCGCCGCAATATTCTGCATGTCTTCGTCACCATCACCACTACGGACGAACAGCTGGCGCGCGCGCTGGAGCCGTACGCACCCAGGCCCACGCTGCGACTGGAGGCGGTGCGGCGGCTGTCGCAGAGCGGCGTCCGCGTGGTCATTCTGTCCAGCCCCGTCCTCCCGCTGATCAATGATTCCAAAGCCAATCTCGAGGCAGTCGCGCAGGCTGCGGGCGAGGCTGGTGCGGTCTACATGATGGGCGGCGTCCTTTTCCTGAAACCCTGCGCCCAGAAGGCGTTTTTTCCCTTTCTCGAGGAGCGC
>DATLBY010000151.1:0-15567 GCA_035526665.1 Bryobacteraceae bacterium | reverse complement strand
CAACGCTACCACGCCGCTCGCTCCGGAGGTTTTGGACGTGCATGTGAAAGCGCTGCGTGAAGTTTACGGCAACGCCTCCAGTATCCACCAGCCGGGGCAAGCCGCGAAAGAGGCGCTGGAGAATGGGCGCCGGAGTGTCGCCTCCCTGATCCACGCAAATCCGCGTGAGGTAGTGTTTCTCAGCGGCGGGACGGAAGCAAATAATCTCGCCATTTTTGGAAGCGTGCGGGCGAGCGGAGAGGCCGAGCCCCACGTTATCACGACTGCCATAGAGCATCCAGCGGTATTGAATCCCTGTGCGCAGTTGGAGCGAAATGGCATAGCGGTGACCTACGTGCGGGTGGGATCGTCCGGCGTGGTCGAGCCGGATGACATTCGGCGCGCCTTGCGTCCGGAGACGGTGCTGATCTCCGTGATGCACGTAAACAACGAGCTGGGCACGATCCAGCCGGTTGCCGAGATTGCGTACATTGCCCGGGAAGCCGGCGCCGCGATGCATTCCGACGGCGTGCAGGCGGCGGGCCGAGTGCCGGTCGATATGGCGGAACTGGGCGTCGACCTGTACTCGATCAGCGGTCACAAAATGTATGCGCCCAAAGGCATCGGGGCTCTCTACGTACGTAAGGGAAGCAGGCTGACGCCCATGATTCTGGGCGGGCGGCACGAGCACCAGCGGCGGGCGGGCACCGAAAATGTTCCTGCTGTAGCGGCCTTCGGCGCAGCGGCAGCTGGGATGCAATCGCGCCGAGCGGAGGAGACTGCGCGGCTGGCGGAGCTGCGCGACCGCCTGGAATCCGGTGTTCGGGCCCAGGTGGAAGACGTCCGGGTCAATGGATCGCTACAGCAGCGGTCGCCGAATGCAACCAATCTATGTTTTGACGGAATCGAAGGAGAGTCACTGGTTATTTCACTCGATCTGAAGGGATTTGCCGTATCGACCGGCTCGGCCTGCTCCAGTGGCGCGGTCGAGCCGTCACATGTTCTGACGGCGATCGGCCTGTCGAAGGAGGAGGCTCGGTCCAGCGTGCGTTTCTCGCTGGGACTATCCAACACCGCCGATCAGGTAGATCGCCTGATCGAAGCGATTGCGGCCAGCGCCGCGCACTTGAGGAACCTGTCTCCCACGTATAAGCTGCATGCCTGAGAATCTACTGGCAGTTGCGATGAGCGGCGGGGTGGACAGCTCGGCGGTGGCCGGGCTGATGCTGCGTGAGGGCCGTACCGTGGTGGGTCTGACCATGCAGCTGTGGAACCAGCGGCGTCTGCCGGAAGTTCAAACGGAGGAGGCGACCGGCCGCTGCTGCTCGCTGGATGATGTTTACGACGCCCGGCAGGTGGCCCAGCAGCTGGGGATTCCATACTACGTCGTGAATTTCGAGGAGCGTTTCGAAGAGCAGGTGGTGAAGCCTTTTGTGAACGAGTACCTGGCTGGAAGAACTCCGGTTCCGTGCACGCTTTGCAACAACTTCATCAAATTCGATCAATTCATTGAGATGGCGGAAGGCGTCGGCGCCCAGCACATTGCGACCGGGCATTACGCGCGCATTACCAGGCAACCCGCCACGGGACGATGGCAGCTACGCCGCAGCGTGGATACGGCCAAGGACCAGACTTACTTTCTGTTCGGCCTGACGCAGGATCAGCTTGCCCGTACTTTGTTTCCGCTGGGCGGCTATACCAAGCCCGAAGTGCGCCAGCTTGCCCGGGAGCTGAGTCTCAACGTCGCCGAAAAGAACGACAGTCAGGAGATCTGCTTCGTTCCCAACGGAGACTATGCCGCATTCATCGATGCGTATTTCCAGGAGCAAGGCATGGACCGGCGGGAGACGCATGGGGAGATCGTGGACCTGTCTGGAAAGGTTCTGGGCGAGCATTCCGGCGTGCATCATTTCACCGTGGGCCAGCGAAAGGGACTCGGGATTGCAGCTCGCGAACCGCTTTACGTCATTACAACGGAGCCATCGTCGCGGCGGGTGACCGTGGGGGCCACGAACGATCTGCTGAGCTCTTCACTGGTTGCACGCGAAGTGAATTGGATATCGATCGACGGGATTCACGCGCCGCTGCGGGCGCAGGTAAAGATTCGCAACAAACATGCGGCGGCCTGGGCCACGCTCGAGCCCGCCGGGCCAGCCACTGTGCTGGTGCGTTTTGACGAGCCGCAGCGTGCCATTACGCCCGGACAGGGCACGGTGTTCTACGATGGCGACCTGGTGCTTGGGGGCGGCTGGATCCACAGTTGACGTTCCAATACTGGCTGGCGCGCTTGGTACTGGCATCGCTGAGCATCCCGCCCCGGTGGGCTGCCGAGTGGCTGGCACGGCGGTACGCGGCCATCTTCGACCGGGCAATTCCCCGCCTCCGTCGGATCGCCTACCGCAATCTGGCAATGGCTCTGCCCGGCGCGGACCCGAAGCAGATCACCGACGGCGTTTTTGCCGCTATCGCGCGCCTGCTGGTATCGTTCGCGCGTTTTCCCGGTATCAACTCCAAAAACATAGGCGAATGGATTCGCTACGAAGGATTCGAGCACTATGAAGAGGCCAAGAGGCGCGGGCAAGGCGTCCTGTTTGCCACGGCTCACCTGGGAAACTGGGAGCTGAGCGCGTTTGCTCACGCGCTGATGACAGAGCCTATGCACGTGGTGGTGCGTCCGCTCGACAACAGGAAAATCAACAGGCTGGTGGAGGAGCGGCGGCGGCTTTCGGGGAATCGCCTGATTGGAAAAAAGGAGGCCGCGCGGGCCATTCTGCGCGCTTTGGCGGCCAACGAGCCGGTGGGAGCCCTGATCGATCAAAATTCCAGCCTGGACGAGGGAGTGTTTGTGGATTTTTTCGGTGTTCCGGCCTGCGCGAATGCAGGTTTCGCGAAGCTGGCGGCGCATAGTGGCGCGGCGATAATTCCTGGATTTGCCCTCTGGTCGGAAAGCGAGAGAAAGTACATCCTGCGTTTCTACCCGATCGTGGAAATCACGGGGGATGTAGCGGCGGATACTGCACGAATTCACAAAATATTAGAGGGCGTCATCCGGCGTCATCCAGATCAGTGGCTCTGGATTCACCGGCGATGGAAGACCCGCCCGCCAGGGGAAGAGTCTCTGTATTAGAGAGTTACTTTAAGTTCAAAACTTCATTCATCGATCCCTGGCGGTAGCCGTCGACATCCAGGGTCACGTAATGAAAGCCGAGAGGCTTGAAGATCGCGGAGAATGCCTGCGCCATCGGTAGCGTAAGAGCCTTCTCCATCTCCTCGCGCGCGATCTCGATGCGGACCAGCTCCCCATGAAACCTGACGCGAAACTGCCGGAAGCCGAGCGCCTTTATCGCTTCTTCGCCCTTCTCCACCGTCTTGACGGTTTCAATGGTGACCGGAGTCCCGTAAGGCACGCGGGAGCTGAGGCAGGCCGAGGCAGGACGGTCCCAGGTGGGCAGGCCCGCGATGCGGGACAGCTCGCGAATTTCCAGTTTTGTGAGGTTGGCTTCCACCAGCGGCGCCTTCACCTCGTGAATCCTGGCGGCGTTCTGCCCGGGCCGGTAGTCGCCCAAGTCATCTTTGTTCACCCCGTAGACAATGTTCGCAATTCCCCGCTCCGCCCCCACCTGATCGAGCCGGTGGAACAGCTCATCCTTGCAGTGGAAACAGCGGTCGGCTGAATTCTTCACATAGTCCGGATTGTCGAACTCGAATGTTTCGATGTACTCATGCCGGATACCGAACCGGCTCGCAAAAGCCTCGGCATCGCGCTTATGCGATTCCGGGATAGAGGCGGAATCGGCGGTAATGGCAACGGCATTCGTGCCCAGCGCCTTGGCGGCAGCCCAAGCCAGATAGGCCGAGTCGGTGCCGCCGGAATAGGCGATAATCACCCGCTCCATGCCCTTCAGGATGTCGAGCAACTTCTGCTCTTTCCGTCGAAGGAGGTCCGGGTCGAGTTGCGAGGAGGCACTGGCGGTACCGGCAATGCCTACAAGAGTCGCCATAAGGGAAAGTATAACCTCTTACTGCAGTGGAAGGTCGCCCTGGCCATTGGGCTTCGAGTCGTCCTTCTCGGCATCGGGAATACAGCTGGCAGCCGCGACATGATCCCCTTCTTCCAGGCGAACCAGGCGGACACCTTGCGTGGAGCGCCCGGCCTGCCGGATCTGGGAGGATTCGATGCGGATAATCTTCCCGTCCTTAGTGATGATCACCAGATCGGTGTCTTCCTTCACCGACAGGATCCCCATCACCTTACCGATCCGCGGCGTGGTCTTCATGTTGATGACGCCCTTGGCGCCCCGATTGGTCAAACGGTAGTCCTTGAGCGGTGTGCGCTTGCCAAAACCGTTTTCCGAGATCGAGAGAATGAGACCGTCCTCTTCCACCACCTCGACGCCCACTACGTAATCGCCCTCGGCCAGGTTCATAGCACGGACACCGCGCGCCTGCCGCCCCATGGGACGGACCGCGGTTTCTTCGAAGCGAATCGCCATCCCGCTGTAAGATCCGATGAACATGTAATTGTCGCCGTTGGTAAGCCGGGCAGCGATCAACTCATCGCCTTCGTCCACCGAGAGCGCAATAATGCCGCGCGACATGGGATTATCGAATTCGGTGAGTTCCGACTTTTTGATGACACCGTGTTTGGTGACCATCACTATGTAGCGGCCAGGCGAAAACTCTTTGACGGGCAGGAAAGTTTTCACCGTCTCGTCGGACTGAAGATTGATCAGGCTCGAAATATTCTTGCCCTTGCCGGTAGTGCCCGCGTCGGGTATCTCATAAATCTTCAGCCAGTAGACACGGCCCTTGTTGGTGAAGATCAGGAGATAGCTATGGGTGGACGCCACGATGAGGTGCTCAATGAAGTCCTCTGTCCGCGTGCCCATTCCAATGCGGCCTTTTCCGCCGCGCGTCTGGCGCTGGTACGTGTCGATGGGAGTGCGCTTGAGATAGCCGCCGCGCGTGACCGTGACTGCGACGTCCTCTACCTGCACCAAGTCTTCCAGGTTGATCTCGCCCGTGTCCTCAATGATGATGGTCCGGCGCTCGTCGCCGAAATCCTTCTGAACTTCTTTCAGCTCCTTGACGATCACCGCGCGCAGAACCTTTTCCGAACCGAGGATCTCCAGATAGCCCTCGATCATACGCTGAATTTCGGCCAGCTCATCCAGGATCTTCTGCTGCTCCATGCCGGTAAGTCTCTGGAGTTGCAGTTCAATAATGGCCTGTGCCTGCCGTTCGCTGAACTCAAAGGTCGAGACCAGCCCTTCGCGGGCTTCCCGCGGGTTTTTTGCCGCTCGAATCAGCGCGATAACGGCATCCAGATTATCCAGGGCTTTCTGGAAGCCAAGCAGCAGATGCTCACGGTCCCGGGCTTTGCGTAACAGGAAGTCGGTGCGGCGACGCACCACGTCGACGCGATGGTCGATGAACCGGCGGATGCAATCAAGCAGTCCAAGCTCGCGCGGCTGGCCGTTCACGATGGACAGCATGATGACGCCGAAGTTCACCTGCATCTGCGTCTGCTTATACAGATTATTCAGGACAATTTCGGCCTGCTCACCGCGTTTGAGCTCAAAAACGATACGCATGCCATCGCGATCGCTTTCATCGCGGATTTCCGAGATCCCTTCCAGCTTCTTCTCATTTACCAGGCCGGCCGCATGTTCAATCAGCCGGGCTTTGTTCACCTGGTAGGGGAGCTCGGTAACAATCAATGCCTCGCGATCCCGCCCCATCTGCTCCGTGGCGGCTTTGGCGCGCAGCCGCAGGGAGCCGCGTCCGCGCGTGAAGTAGTCCAGAATTCCGGCACGCCCTAAAATGAAGCCGCCGGTGGGGAAGTCCGGACCCGGAACCATCTCCATCACCTCCTGAAGGGTGATATTGGGGTTCTGCACCATGGCAATGGTCGCGCTGACAATCTCATTCAGATTGTGCGGCGGCATGTTCGTCGCCATACCCACGGCGATGCCGGACGAGCCGTTGATGAGGAGGTTGGGGGCGCGCGAGGGCAGGACTTCCGGCTCCTGCTCGCTGTCATCGAAGTTCGGCCGGAAATCGACGGTCTCTTTGTCGATATCTTCCAGCAGGGTGGCCGCAATGCGGGACAGCCTGGCTTCGGTATACCGGTAGGCGGCTGGCGGGTCGCCGTCCACTGAGCCAAAGTTTCCCTGTCCATCCACGAGCACGTAGCGCATGGAGAAGTCCTGCGCCATACGCACCAATGCGTCGTACACCGCCGTGTCCCCGTGCGGATGAAATTTACCCAGCACCTCGCCGATTATCTTGGCGCATTTACGCGTGGGCCGGTTGTAATTGAGGCCCATCTCGCTCATGGCGTAGAGAATGCGGCGGTGAACCGGCTTTAATCCATCCCGAATATCCGGCAGCGCGCGACCGATAATCACGCTCATCGAATAGTCGAGATACGACCGGCGCATCTCGTCTTCGATGTTTACCGGGATCAGATTCTTGTTCCCGTCGCCGCCTAGCGGAAGCTGACCACCGGAAGGCGGAACGGGCGGAGGACCTGGGTTTTGAGGATCGGACAAACGATATTTCTCCTGGCGAGGCGCACGGCTAAGATACGATAATGCGCCATTCTCAGTGGTTTAAGTAAACCTTATTTTAGCAGAACGGAGGCCTCCGCGACGGCAAAACGCTGCTAAACTAGGGCGATATCCATGATCTCGATTGTGATTCCGATCCATAACGAGGAGCCGGCAATTCTGCCGCTGTATGACCGTTTAACCATCGTTCTGGAGGGGTTGCAGAAGCCTTACGAGATCATTTTTGTGGACGACGCGTCAACCGACCGCAGTTTCGATCTTTTAGCGAATCTCGTGGAAACCGATATCCGGCTGAAAGTGATTCGCCTGCGCCGCAATTTCGGCCAGACCGCGGCGCTGTCGGCAGGCTTCGATGAGGCCCAAGGCGCCGTCATTGTCTCGCTGGACGGCGATCTGCAACACGAGCCCGAAGATATCCCCGCGCTGCTCGCCAAAATCGATGAGGGGTATGACATCGCGAGCGGTTGGCGAAAAGCCCGCTTGGACAACGCCATCACCCGCAAGATCCCCTCCAAAATCGCAAACTGGCTAATGGCGAAGGCATCCGGCGTGGACCTGCGCGATTTTGGAACTACCTTTAAAGCGTACCGGTCCGAGGTCCTCAAGGATATTAACCTGTACGGCGAACTCCACCGGTTCATCCCGGCTCTGGCGAGCTTTTATGGCGCGCGTGTGGTGGAGGTGCCGATCAAAAACGCACCGCGAATCAGCGGCGGATCGCATTACGGCCTGGGGCGCACGTTCCACGTCCTGTTCGATATCATCACGATCAAATTTCTATTGAAGTACTTCACACGGCCCATGCATTTTTTCGGCAGCCTGGGGCTGATTGGCACGTCGATCGGCGGCGCCATCCTGGGCTACATCGCGATTTACAAACTGACGGGTCATGAGATCGTGCTGGAACACGGGCCCTTGATGCTGGCCGGAGGTCTACTATTCCTCACCGGGCTGATGATGTTCAGCACGGGACTGTTGGGAGAAGTGCTGATCCGCACCTACTTCGAGAGCCAGGGCCGGCGCATCTATGCCGTCCGCGAAATCCGCACGCGCCGCGAAGCTCACACGACAGACACTCCCCGCTAAGCCGGCCTGCGGCTCCGCAGCTGAATCAGGAGCTGTGTGCGGCCTCCACGCCGCCGTTTTGCGTAGCGCGCTTCCAGTGATCCTCGAAAAGCCCCTTCATGGCATCGGCGAAGCCTGCATGATCAAACATCAGCGAGGTCCAGGACGGCTTCGTAATCACCGGATCCAGCAGCGCGATCATACCGAGCCGCCCGTCAAACAGCGCCAATTTCATGGGCAGGGCCGGCGCGCTACAGACTTCCACGCCGATCGCCTGGTATTCGTCCATGCGCTGGCGATGCACGTCATCGACGCTGCCGCTCTCAAACAACAGCTTGCAAGAGACGCCGCGGAGCCTAGCCTGTTTCACCAGTTGCTCATCCAAAGGATCCACGGCATAGGGCGGCCGGGAGAACTCGAGATACTCGAATTTCACGTCCGACAGCATTTGCCGGTACTGCGCCGCGGTCTGGCCCGGCTCGCTGACGATTCGCAGGTAATCCAGCGTCCCCCGGCCCCCTTGCCCCTCGGAGTAGGCGACATTGAGATCCTCCAGTAGGCCTCCGGCGAAGCGTGCCTGCTCGGTAAACTCCTGTTGCAAAGCTTGGCTTCGCCGGGCCAGGTAGTTCGGCACCGCCAGTGACGGTTCCACTGCCGAGAAAAGTTTGGTTTTCTCCTGGACCACATGCGCGAAGCCCTTTTCAATCAGGCTGTCGAGCACCTCATAGATCTTTTGACGAGGCACGTGCGAACGGGCGGCAAGCTCCAGCGCCTTAAACCGGGGGTGGCCCACCAGCACCAGGTAGGAACGCGCCTCATACGCATTGAGGCCGATCTGCTGCAATCTGCGCCAGAAGCGCTGAAAGTCAATCTCGGGCAGGTCTTTTGTCATCTGGATTTCAGGCAATAAACTATCACACGTTGCGCCCGTGTCAAAGCGCTTAGTTTTTTTTAACAGTTGCCCCGCACTGAAAGGGGGAGTTCCTCCAGAATGCGCGCGACTTCCGATTTTGGGTCGGCGGCGCGAGTAATTTGGCGTCCGATCACCAGGTAATCCGCGCCGTTCGCAAGCGCCTGGCCGGGCGTCGCGACACGTTTCTGATCTCCCGTGGCCGCACCCGCGGACCGGACTCCCGGCGTCACCAGGATGGCCCCGGGCCCCGCAATCCGTCGCACCGCCGCCACTTCCAACGGAGAGCAGACAATGCCATCCACACCTGCTGTCATTGCATTCCGTACCCGGAGCGCCACCAGGTCCGGCACCGAACAGGTGTAGCCGTCCGCCGCCAGGTCCATCTGATCGAAACTCGTGAGCACGGTCACGGCAAGCAGCTTTAGGGGCGAGCCTGCCCGGCCCTCGACCGCCGCGCGCATCACCTGGGGGACAGCGTGGATGGTCAAAAAATCCACGCCGCTGGCGGCGACCTGCACTACTGCGCGTTTCACCGTCTCCCCGATGTCGTAGAATTTCAGGTCCAGGAAGATCTGCTTGCCTGCGCCCATCAGCTCGCGCACCAGGTCCATGCCGGCGGCAGCATACAGCTCCATGCCGACCTTATAGAAACTGACGGAGTCTCCCAGCCGCTTAACGGTGTCTTTAGCCTCGCCCGCCGTTTGGACGTCGAGCGCCACGATAATACGATGGTCTGTCATAGGAGATGAATGGGCTTGGCCTGGAGCGGAGTCACTCGTCCTATTCTGTATGCGCCGGGGTAGCGCGATTCCAGCAGCAAAGCGTCTTTCGCGGGCAAGGAGACCAGCAGTCCGCCGGAGGTTTGTGGGTCGTACAGGAGCTTCACCAGATCGTCCGGCAGCGCGTCCGCCTCCAGGACGCAGGATTGGACGAATTCCATATTGTTGAGCAGTCCTGCCGGAACGGCACCCCGCCTCGCATACTCCAGCGCGCCGGGCAAAAGCTCCACGCTGCCGGCTTCGATTTCCAGGGTGACACCGCTGCCGGCCGCCATTTCACGCGCATGGCCTAGCAGCCCGAAACCAGTGATGTCGGTGCAGGCATGAACATCCAGGTCCAGCATGGCCTCGCCCGCCGCGCGGTTCAACAGCAACATGGACTCTATGGAGGCCGACACGTGGGCTTCGCTCGCGATGCCGCGCTTCAAGGCCGTCGAGATAATGCCGGTCCCCAGGAGCTTGGTGTAGACCAGGACGTCTCCGGCGCGGGCTCCCGAGTTCCGGAAAACGCGATCCGGATGCACGGTACCCGTGACCGAATAGCCAAACTTGATCTCGTCATCGTTCACGCTATGTCCGCCCAGGATCACACAGCCTGCCTCGCGCATCTTGCCGGCGCCCCCGAGCAGGATCGAGTGCAGATCTTCCAAGTCACCCTTACCGGGATAGGCGAGGATCGACATGGCAGTGACCGGCCTGCCTCCCATGGCGTACACGTCGCTTAAGGAGTTGGCAGCCGCAATCGCTCCAAAGGTTTCTGGATCGTCGACGATTGGAGTGAAAAAGTCCAATGTTTGCACCAGGGCACACTCCGGCGTCAGCTTGTATACGCCGGCATCGTCGGACGTCTCAAACCCTACTAAAACGTTCTCATCGCGCACGCGCGGGATCCGGGAAAGCACCTGGTCCAAAACCTTTGGACTCAACTTCGAGGCTCAACCGGCCGCTTTGACATGCGCCGTCAATTTGCGATCGGGCACCTCTTCAGTCTAAGGGAGGCAGTCAAAAATGCAAACCGAAGCGATTTTGCAATCCAAAAATAGGATTATGACGTACAGCCTAGTGGGAGAGTTGAAGTTCACCCTTCCATTCGTTCCACTTATTTCGAGGAGAAAACATGCAAACGCTCAGAGGGTTCATCGCAGTTTTAATGACGATGATTCTGGTTGGTCCGGTCAGCTCGTTTGCGGCAAGCCACAGGGAAGCGCCCATCACGGCGCTTGACCGGGCCGCCGACATAACCGACTGGTATGCGTTCGTCAGCTATGACGATCCGTCTAAGGTCACGTTCCTTTTGAACGTCGACCCATTGCTGGATCCAGGCAACGGACCTAACTACTTTCCATTCGATCCCGACATCGTTTATGCGATGAAGATCGACAACAATAATGACGCCGTCGCGGACGTAACTTTTGAGTTTCGCTTCCAGACGGAAATCCGCGCTCCCGGCCTGTTCACGGGCTTTATCGGAGCCGGCTCCGGAATCTCCGCGCCAGGGAACGCACCGCAAACCGCGGCCGGCGCGCCGGCTCCCCAGGGTCTGGTAATCCCTCCGGCGATTACAGCGCTGGACGGAAAAGGTTCGGAGGGTTTCAGCCTCCGGCAAACCTACACCATCACGTTGGTAAAGGGCTCGGGCGAATCAGCGGTTAGAACCGACATTACCGGCGGCAAAAAACTGTTCGCCGTTCCGAGTAACGTAGGTCCCCGGACCATGCCGAATTACACCGCGCTCGCCAAACAGGGTATCTATTCCCTAAGTTCCGGCATGCGCAGCTTCGCGGGTACCGTGGACGATCCCTTCTACATCGATCTTGGGGGTGTATTTGACAGTTTGAACTTCCGCGGCAACTTCCCCAGCGGAGTAGCCGGGGTGCTGACCTCGCAACAGGATGGAAATGACAAGAATAACTTCGCTCCCGACAGCGTAGCCGGGTACAACGTAAACACGATTGCATTGGAAGTACCTATCGCGATGCTGCTTCGGGACAGCAATCAGTTTCCGGCCAGCGATCCACGCTCCACCATCGGCACGTGGGCAACTACTTCCCGTCCGCGCACCACTGTTCGCCGGTCGCCCGATGAAACAGCCTCCACCTCGATGGAACCCACCCAGTACCGGCAGATTCAACGCATGGGCAATCCGCTGATTAATGAGGTGATTATTGGCACAGGTTCGAAAGACAAGTGGAGCATGGGTGAGCCCAAGGATGACAGCCAGTATGCAAATTTCGCGCTGGATCCGGTGCTCGCACGAGCCATCAATGCGGTATACGGGATCCCGGTGCCGAATGCACCCCGCACTGACCTCCTGTTACTGGTCCAGTACCTTCCGCCGATTGCCGCGGCCGGTACTCCCAAGGGTCCAATCGCCGATATGCTTCGTTTGAACACCGCCATTCCTCCGGCTTCGAGCAGTTCCCGGAGCCGTCTGGGTGTCCTGGGTGGCGATCTCGCCGGCTGGCCGAATGGACGCCGCGTCTCGGATGACGTTACCGACATTGCGCTGCGGGCCGTCGCGGGAGTTTTGGCGGGAGCGCCCTTCAATGGTTTCCCGCACAATTCGATTGGCGATGGCGTGAATATGAACGATGTTCCCTATCAGGAAACGTTCCCCTACGTCGCCTTCGCCCAGCCGGGCACACGCATAGTAAAAATGGAGCCGGGTGCCACACCCAAAGACTACGGCTCGATTGAGTGCGTTAACAACCCGCTGGAGTGCGTAGGTAAATAACTGTTCTCATGCACTGGCTGCCTCTCCCCCCTGGGAGGCAGCCGATTTTTTTGAATTAGGTCATACGCTTTACGATGAAAGGCGGCGCAGGTTCCTGTTTCGTGCCGGTATCCTTGGCGTCCTGACTGCTCTCGCGCTGCAACTTAACTTCGTTGCCGCGAATCGTGCCGCTATACTTCGCTTTCTTCTGCTCTCCACCCGTTATGACTGAAAAGTTGATCGCATCGCCGGAGATGGCGCCGTCGGCGATGGGCATATCCCCGTTATCGTTATACATTTTGCCGGTGAGTAGATTTCCATTCTGCTTGAACTGAAAACTGACATCCTGAACCTCGCCCCGCGCATTAATAGTCTGGCCGGCCCACGTGCCGGTTAAATCGGCGCTAAACGCTGCCAGCGTCAAGACGGGAAACAAAAGCAGCTTCCACATACCGTTCCTACGCGAGTACCCCGGGAAGCGGGCCGGTACTATCGGCAAATCGCTCCAGCGGAGCACCGAAGGCGTCCAGCATGGACACGTAAAGATTCGCTGCCGCCGTATCTTCGCTGTAGACCAAATGCTGACCGCTCGCCAGACGCCCACCCCCGCGACCTCCCAAAACCAGCGGGAGCCGGTGCGGGTCGTGCTTATTGCCATCACTAAGAGCCGAGCCAAAGAGCACCATGGAATTATCCAGGACGGTCCCTTCCCCTTCCTTCATACTCTGCAATTTGCGGAGCAGATATGCATACTGCTCCACATGCCAGCGGTTAATCAATTGATACTGGCGTAGCTTGTCGGCATCGTTGGCATGATGGGACATCTCGTGATGAGCTCCCGTGACGCCGTCCAGAAAACGGAAATTTCGGTTGCTGACCGCGTTCCCGAACATGAATGTACTAACGCGAGTCGTATCGCTTTGGAACGCCAAAGCAATCATATCCAGCATCAGACGCACGTGCTCGGCATGATCTTTCGGATCCTCGGTGGGCACAGCTACGGAATCCAGCGGCACACGCGGCTTCCATGGATTTCGGCCGGGAGTATTACTGCGTTCCAGCCGCTGCTCCAGCGATCGCACCACCGCCAGATACTCATCGATCCGTCCCCGGTCGGCGCTGCCTACCTCACCGCGAAGCCTGTTGGCCTCCCCCAGAACGCGGTCGAGAAGCAAAGCATCCTGCTTGCCGGAATTCGTTTGCGGCGTGGAGGCCCGGAACAGCCGCTCGTAAACCGACCTGGGATTGATCTCTCTGGGCAGCGGAGTGGTGGGCCCGCTCCAGGCAATATGACAGCCGTAGACGCGCGTGTACCCGACGTTTCCATCCACCCCGGTCGACTCGGGTTCAATGGCCAGCTCGAGCGATGGAATCGGCGTCTGGTCGGCCACTTTCTGCGCCGCCAACTGGTCCATGGAGACGCCGTGGATATTCAAATCCACGCCGAGCGTCTTGGTGATGGTGGTGCAGGTGAGAATGCTCGATTCCTTGACGTAGTGTCCATCACCGCCCTTGGACGCCGCATTCCACAGATTGCTGAGCACCAGCACCTGGTCCTTCAAGTCCTGTAGGGGCTGAAGCGTCGGGGAGAGCTGGAAGTCGCGGCCCTGCCCTTCCGGGGTCCACATCTTGGTGTTGACTCCGTTAGCCATGTACAACACCGCCAAACGAACCGGAGGTCTTGCCGCGCCCGTGGCGGCACGAGCCGCGGGCAGCATCGCCTCAAGCCATGGAAGCGCGAGACTGGCGCCGGCTCCTCGAAGAATGGTTCTACGGGAAATCGGCTGGCGTGTCTTCATTGTGAACTCCTGTTTCCCTTTGACCGGGCTGGCGTGGCGAGAGCCGCCTGCTGGTATCGGAACGGCATACTCAATACAATGCCACGAATCAGTGCCTGTGCGCTGTAGTCCGCCGCTTCCACGTCCTTGACGAGGCTCTCCACCACGCACGAATCGCGCAGCGTCAGACCCCTGCCGAGGGCGTAGCCAAGCATGCGGCGCGTCAGGTTCCGCAGGAACAAGCCTTTCCGCTCGAGCAGGACTGCCTTCAACTGGTCGGGACCTTCAAACTTCGTCCCATCGGGCAGCTCGCCTCTCGTATCGATCGCCATTTCCGCATCCGTGGTCCGCCAGCGTCCGATCGGGTCGAAGTTCTCCAGAGCGAATCCCAGCGGGTCGATGCGGCTATGGCAACTGGCGCAGGCCGGGTCGGCGCGGTGTTGCGCCAGCCGCTCGCGCAGCGTTTTCGCGGCTGCGCCCGCATGCTCATCCAGCGCGGGAACGTTCGGCGGAGGCGGTGGCGGCGGAGTGCCCAGAATCGCATCCAGCAGCCACTTCCCGCGCAACACAGGACTGGTGCGGTGCGAATACGAGGACACGGTCAGAACGGCGGCCATCCCCAGCAGGCCTCCGCGGTGGCTGTCTTCCGGCAGTTCAATACGCTGCGGCTGCTGCGACGCCTGGGGACGCGGCGGCTTCACCTTTAAGCCGTAGAGTTTTTGCAGCTTTCCCGTGGCGATGGTGAACTTCGAATCGAGCAGGTTCAATAACGAGAGATCCTTGATCAGCAGCTCGCTGAAGAACATGACTGGCTGATAGCCGATATCCGCCCGCATATCCTCATCGCTGGTGTACAGGGGGAACAGTTTGGCATCGGGGTTCACACTACGCCCTAGTTCCCGGGTGCCGAGCCATTGTTCGACGAAATGGTGGACAGAGTCGAGAGACTTCGGGCTTCGCAGCATACGCCCCACCTGCCAGTTCAGGACTTCGGGATTCTGCAGCTTCCCTTCCGCGGCCAGATCGAACAACATACTGTCCGGCATGCTGCCCCAAAGAAAGTAGGAAAGACGGGAGGCGAGAGCATAATCATCCAACAGGCGCGGTTCGGGACCCATATTCGGACTTTCCGCGCGGAACAGAAACTGAGGAGAGATCAGGACACCGCGCAGTGCGAACACCACCGAGTCCTGAAAGGTATCGCCGCGCTTTTGTGCCGATTGAAACAGAGCCAGGTAAGGCGCCAGATCGGCTTCGTCGGCAGGACGCCGGAATGCCCTGGGGAGAAATGCCTCCAGAATCCTGCGGGCGGCTTGCTCCGCCGTCAGCCCATCTCCCGGCTTGGCGACCATCAGCCTCGCCCGCGCCTTCGCGTCGGTCACCGCCGCATTCAGCGCCGACTTGGCTCCATCCATATATTTTTCCGCGTGTAGCGGCGAGAGGAACAGCGTCTCGGCGGCGTTATCGAAGCCTTCACCGCCCGCTCCATCGGCCGGCAGGATGTGGCCGATATCCAGGTTGATGTGCAAGAGATCCCGCATGGTGGCCGAATACTCATTTCGGTTCAAGCGTCGCACCGGCGCTGCTCCCGGCTGAACTCCTTCGGCACAAGCATGCGCCGTGAGACTGCGCTGAATCCAGTTAGTAAAGCTCTCCCGCTGATCGAGCGATAGGGCCGCCGCGCCTTTGGGAGGCATCTCGCCGTTTCTTACCCGGATGGCTATTCTGCTCCACTCATCCGGCTGGCGATCCAAACTGGACGGGTCTG
>DATLBY010000150.1:0-5706 GCA_035526665.1 Bryobacteraceae bacterium | reverse complement strand
GACCAGCGGATCGATCAGCGCATCCACATGGCCGCGGGCAGCGGCATACTTCGCATCCAGCCAGCGATCGTAATCGGCGCGAGTGCGGTCGATCCGCGCCTGGAGCTCCTCCGGGACAGCCTTACCCTCCTGCTGCAGCTTCTCGAGTTCGGGCCCGTGAACAGCCTTTACAGCTGCGTCGCCCTCCATCACGCCGATGCGGGCCGTGGGCCAGCCAAATGTAAAGTGCGGATCAAAGCCCTGCCCGGCCATGGCATAGTAGCCCGCGCCGCTCGCGTGATTGACGGTGAGCACAATTTTAGGGACGGTGGCGCAGGCCATCGTCTCCACCATCTGCGCGCCGGCCCGGATGATACCTTCAGCTTCGGCCTGTTCGCCCACCATAAAGCCGGACACATCCTGCAGATAAATAATCGGCGTGCCGTGCCGCTGCGCGTTTTCCACGAAGTAAGCCACCTTGCGGGCCGATTCCGTGTAGACAATGCCGCCGATTCGCGGCCCTCCAGATGTTTTCAGGAAACCGCGGCGATTCGCAATGATGGCTACCGGGTAGCCGGACAGCCTGGCGCTGGCGCACAGCAACTCAGGCGCGTGCTCCGGCTGGAACTCCAGAAAATCGTCGCCGTCCAGGATGCTCTCCAGAATCGCCTCCACTGAGTAGGCCGACCGGTGATCTACTGGCAATACTTCGTAGAGCCGTTCGGCGGGCGCGGAGGGAGGCGCCGCCTTCGGCCTGGCGCAGGAAGCCGGGAGCGAGCGAAAGTGCTGCCGGATCTTCGCGAGACACTCCACGTCATCGGCCGCCATATAGTGAGCCACGCCGCTGGTCCGCGTGTGCATCGCCGCACCGCCCAGTGACTCCGAGTCGATCACCTGTCCCACTGCTCCCTTCACCAGGTTGGGACCGCCCAATCCCATGAAACTGGTTTTCTCCACCATGAAGATCACGTCGCTCAACGCAGGCAGGTAAGCCCCGCCGGCGATGCAGGGACCCATTACCGCGGCAATCTGCGGCACATGCAGGCGCGAGCGCATCAGGGAGTTGTAGTAGAAGATTCGTCCGGCGCCGTACTGACCGGGAAAGATTCCATCCTGCAGTGGAAGATTCACTCCGGCCGAGTCCACTAAATAAACGATCGGGATGCGATTGCGCATCGCAATCTCCTGGGCCCGCAGGATTTTCGTGATCGTCTCCGGCCACCAGGCTCCCGCCTTCACAGTGGCATCGTTCGCGACAATCACCGCGGGACGCCCTTCGATTTTCGCGATACCGGTTACGACGCCCGCACCCGGCGCCTGGCCGTCGTACAAATCGTAGGCGACCAGCAGGCCAATCTCCAGGAACATCGCGCCGGGGTCAATCAGCTTTTGTATCCGCTCGCGTGCGGTGAGCTTGCCGTCCCGGTGCTGTTTTTGGATTTTTGCCGTGCCGCCCCCCAGCCGCAGGCGGTCCTCGATCTGCTGAAGCTGCTCCACCAGTTGCTTCATGTCGCCTCTAGTATACGGGTGGGCTACCATCGATAAATGCTGGCACTCGACAGGCAGGCCGCGCGTGCGACATGGACCGTCTTTGTCATGGCGTTGCTGATAACGGCGCTCTACCTTGCGCGAGAGGCGGTGCTGCTGATGGTGCTCGCGCTGTTCCTTGCCTACATGCTGTCTCCTCTGGTTGCATTTATCGAGAAGAGATTGCCCGCCCGCGTTCCCCGGGGGATTTCTCTGGCGCTGGTTTATCTGGTCCTCACGGCGGGAATCATAACCGCCGGCTTTATCCTGGGGTCGCGTTTGGCGTCGGAAGGAACGCACCTGCTGGGCACTCTGCCGGGTATCCTGAAAAATCACGAGAGCCTGGCCACCCGGCCGTTTCCCTGGTGGTTGGAGCCCTACCGCGAAAAGATTGTAGAGTCCTTGCGCACCTACGCCCAGATGGGCGCCGAGCAGGTTTTACCTTTACTGAAAAATGCTGGCCTGAAAGTTGCCGGCTTGCTGGGTACCGTCGGCTTCGCGGTGCTGGTGCCTATTCTCAGTTTCTTCTTCCTGAAGGATGCCGCGCGGATTCGCGAGGATATTCTTTCCTGGGTGTCCAACGACCATCAACGGGCTCTGCTGAACGATATTACGGAGGACCTCCATTTTCTCTTAGGCAAGTACATTCGCGCGCTGGTGATCCTGTCGGCAGCAACGTTTATCTTCTACCTGATTTTTCTGCAACTCATCGGAGCCCCGTACTCCGCCCTGCTGGCCGCCATCGCGGCGCCGCTGGAGTTCATCCCGGTTGTAGGCCCGCTCACCGCATCACTGACTATTATTGTTGTGGCGCTGCTGAGCGGATATCCCCAAGTGCTTTGGATTATCATTTTCCTGCTGGTTTACCGCCTGTTTCAAGACTACGTTTTGCAGCCCTATCTGATGAGCGAAGGCGTTGAACTGCATCCACTGATGGTGATCTTCGGAGCAATTGCGGGAGAGCAGATAGCAGGGGTCTGGGGCATGTTCCTGTCCGTGCCAGTCATCGCTACCCTGCGTGTGGTCATCGTGCGGATTCGTAAGCTCCGCACATATCAGCCTTCATGAAACGGGCGATTTGGGCTTTCGCCCTCCCTGTATTCGCCCACAGCGTATTCGCCCACAGCCTGAGCATGAGCACGGGCGAGCTGCGCATCAACGGGGCGCATGCCAGCCTGGAGCTCCGCATGCCCATGTACGAAGTCGCGCACGTCGCACAGCCGCAGACGGCGTTCCTCAGCAACCTGCGCTTTCGATCCGGCGGCGAGCAGGCGGCCTTGCTCAACTCCGCTTGTCAGGAAGACAAGCTGGCCGGGAACTACGTGTGCACGGCTGAATACCAGTTCACCCGCGCGGTGGACGTCCTGGACGTGGACTGCTGGCTGGCCAGAATTACAGTGCCGAACCATGTGCACCTGTTGCATGCGTATAAAGACGGAAATGCGGACCAGGCAATCTTCGATGCATCGTTTGAAACTGCCAGACTGCGCTTTCGCCCGCCCGGTCCCATGGAACTGCAGGCCAGGGAGATGTGGCGCGGCCTGTCGTCTGCTCTCCTCCTTTTAATCGCAATCGCCGTCGCTTCGCGCCGCTGGCGGGATCTGGCGCTCATGACTGGCGCCCTGCTGCTGGCGGAAGCCATCGCGCCTTATCTGCAACTGGGGTTTAGAACGGCATTTGTGGAGTCCGCCGTCGCGCTGACGGCCGCCTACCTCGCGGTCGAGGTGTTGTGGTTCCCTGACTCGCGGACGCGCTGGATCGTCGCAGCCGTCGGTGGACTCTTCCACGGACTCCGGCCGGTTCCGTCGCTCTGGAAGATCGAAGCCACTGAGGCGGTGTTGATCGTTATTCTCTGGTTCTTGTTAAGGCGCATGCAGCGCCCTGCCGCGGCCGTGCTCCTGGCAGTCGGCCTGGGCTGGTTTGCCTGGACTATTGCACTGCCAAAGTAACTCCCGCCCGGCTGGAATTGGAACCAACCGGAATCTGCCCGCCGGTCAGATTCTGTCGAACTCGTCAGCCACCAGGCGATAGAGGAGCCATTCCTTCATATGGGTGGCGCCGGATCTATGGTAGAAATCAATCGCCAGCTGATTCCAGTGCAGCACCGTCCATTCCATGCGGCCGCAGCCCCGGTCTGCTGCTTCCTGAACGGCAGCCTTGAACAACAGGTAGCCGGCCTGGCGGCCGCGATGATCGGGCAGCACGAACAGATCTTCCAAATAGAGCGTCGGAAGCGCCAGGAAGCTGGAGTACGTCTCAAAGTAAAACGCGTAGCCCACCGGCCGGCCCGCAATCTCACAGAGGAGCGATTCGAAACGCGGCCGTTCCGCGAAGGCATCCTGGATCAGCCGCTTGCGTGCTTCGGCATCCGGCCGTGGAAGCTGCTCGTAATCGGCCAGCGCGTCCACTAGTTGCAGGATCGCCTCGGCGTCTGCCGGAGTGGCTTTGCGGACTAGCGGGGTGTGATCTGTGGCCATGCAGTTTCGATTCCCTGGCTTTGTATGCCGGCTTGGAAGCTCTGCAACAGCTTCGCTGTATTCCGGATAGCCCGTGGAGTGACTCGCGATTTTATTGCAAACGCGGCCAACGCTCCTGCCGCCTCCCCGATATTCCATTCCACCGGGTGCAATCGATAACAGCCGTTGGTGATGTGGGTAACCCCCAGATTCTTGCACGCCGGCAGAAGGTTATCCATCCGCCGGGGGATGAGTGCGCCCAGCGGAATTTGAAACGGCAGCGAGCTCACATCGATGTAATTGTTCCCGCCGGAGCTGGGATGCAGATCGATCCGGTAACTTCCCACACCCACGGAATCGAAAAATGACTCTGCCGTCCTGCGGGCCTCGGTAGCCACGTGCTGCTCCAGTACGGTGAACTCGGCTCGAATCCGGCGCGACTCCCGGATGTAGGGATACTTGGCCAGCCCGTCCTCCGTGCCTGTTTGATCGCGGCGCAGACGGAGTCCCGGCCAGCCCTGCCCCCCATCCGGACGAGGAGATTCGGTCTGCATCCAATACAGGAGCGACAGGCTGAGCTGTTTCGCGCGCTGGAGGTGGCGCGCACTTTCTATCTCACTAACCCCATGTAAATTGCCCAACCAGTAGTCATTTTGCGGCCAGTTGATGAGAGAAATATCACTGCCGTAGGCTCCGGGCGCAAAGTTCGCGCGCGCCGCAATGCGCCGGTAGAGCCATAAATTCAGCGGACCCGATCTTCCCTCCGGCTGCTCCGGATCGAACAGGACGTCGCGGCGCTGCAAGCTCACCGGGTGAGTCATGGACCAGCTCAAAAGCTTGCCGGGCCAGGGCGGCTGCAGCGCGGGCACATAATCCCGCCAGAAGGAATACTCTCCGGGTTTCTCGATCGTATGATCTTCGCCTTTGACATAATCGATCGCGAAACAAACGGTGAACGATTGTATATTCGCCGGCTGAGCCTGGTCCGGTGCGTGCGGCTCGCCCGTCTCCTGCCGCGATTCAAACCCGGTCACGTACTCCGTCTTTGTAAGCGGTAGCAGATCGCCCTGTTCGGTAGCATCCAGGAAGTACGCCGCCTGGATTGTCTGGACATTTCCGGTGAGAAGACTCTTCAGCGCCACCGAACGGACATTCGAGCCTTGCACATCAGCTCCCGCGGGCTTGTGATGGAGCAGCACCGTGAGCTGGCCGCCGCCGATCCAGGGAGAGAACATCTCTTCGAGAACCGCTAAAGAGATTCGCGGCTCGTGAGTCAATCTGGATACCGATCCTCCGCCCGGATTGAAAACTTCCCGCGCCCGCGCCTCGGCTGTCAGAGGCAGATGGCCTCGGTAATACTCGCGAATCCGGCTGCGGTAACTTCGATAAAGCTGCGTGGCGCCGAAGGATTCTATCCAGGGATGTTCATCCGGCGGCACGGCCTGGGCGGTGAGTTGGCCCCCGATCCAATCTGTCTCCTCTGTCAGCACCACTCGCATTCCGTTACGCAGCGCCGCCAGCGCAGCCGCACAGCCGCCCACTCCTCCGCCGATCACGGCCACGTCATAGCGAGCCTCGCCGGCGGCGTAGAGGGCTGCCGGCACGAGCTGAAGAAAGTTGCGCCGTTTCATGAGAATTGGGACAGCACGACGGACGCGGCGCCGAACACGCCGGCGTGAGCCGCAAGTTTAGCCGGAACGATGGGCGTCTCCGGCGCGAACTGGTTAATGGTCCGGGTGGGCAC
>DATLBY010000149.1:0-6122 GCA_035526665.1 Bryobacteraceae bacterium | reverse complement strand
TAAAGAATGGCGCCGCCGAAGGCGTTGTCCTGGATAACTCTGAGGAGATCCGGGCGAAAGTTGTGGTCAGCAACCTGGATCCGAAGCGCACGTTTCTGCATCTGCTGGCGGAACGGGACCTCGATCCCTCGTTTGTAGCTGCCATCCAGCACTTCAGAATGGAAGGAACATCCTGCAAGATCAACCTGGCCCTATCCGGATTGCCGGATTTTGCCGCGTTGCCAGGCACGCCCGGACCCCACCACGGCGCCACCATGCACATCTGTCCGTCCATGGAATATGTGGAGCGGGCCTGGGACGACGCCAAGTACGGCCGTCCCTCCTCGAGCCCGCTGCTCGAACTCACCATTCCCACCATGTATGACCCTTCGCTCGCGCCGGCGGGCCGGCACATCATGGGTATCTTTCTCCAGTACGCGCCTTACACGTTGCGGAACGGCAACTGGGATGACGAGCGGGAGCCTTTCACTAACCGTGTCCTCGATCTGATCGAAGAATATGCACCAAACATACGGGACATCATCGTGGAGCGCCAGACGCTCACGCCGCTCGATCTCGAACGGCGCTTCGGTATTACCGGCGGCAACATCTTTCATGGGGAGATGAGTCTGGACCAGATGTTCGTTATGCGGCCCGTCGCCGGATGGGCGCGGTATCGCACGCCGATTCGTAATCTCTACTTGTGTGGATCGGGGACACACCCCGGCGGGGGCGTGATGGGGGCTCCCGGATACAATGCGGCGCGCGCCATCCTGGAGGATTGCTGAGCGGGCTCCTACTCCTCGTCCAGGCTGCGCCAAAGGTACCAGCTGGCAACCGAAGAGTAAGGCTGCCATCGCCGGCCGATTTCCTGGATCTGCTCGGGCTTGGGCGGTTTCCGCAGCCGGTACGCCTTCTGAATGGCATTCCGGATTCCCAAATCTCCTGTCGGGAGCACGTCGGGACGGCGCAGCGCAAACATCAGGAACATGTGCACGGTCCAGACCCCGATTCCCTTCACTTAGGTTAATTGCTGGATAATCTCGTCGTCGGTTAACCCGGCCAATCGTTCGAAATTGATTTCGGCTGTGGCCGTTCGTTCCGCTAAATCACGTAAATATGCGCTTTTCTGCTGGGAAAGTCCCAACGCGCGCATCTCTTCAGGCGATAATCGAAGAATACCCGCCGGGGTCAAAGGGTCGCTCGAAGCTGCAATCAGCCTGCCGTAGATTGTTCCGGCCGCCTTCCCGCTCAGTTGCTGGTAAACAATGGACCTTGCCAGACTTTGAAAGTCCGGCTCGGTATGGTCCATCCGATATGGACCGACCCGCTCAATAATGTTTGCGAGCACCGGGTCGCACTTTTTGAGGTGAAGCAATGCTTTGCGCATGGAACAGATTGACAATGGGACGCATCTGTAATTTTATGCGAAGTTTAAGTCCCGCTGTGGTTTGCGTGCTGATCGCCGCCGTTTTAGCGGACGCTTACGCGCAGGACAAGGTACTAACCGTCGACGTCGATATCGTGAATGTTCTCTTCACCGTCCACGACCGGCGCAACGGCCTGGTCGGCGGTCTGCAGAAGGACGACTTCACGGTTATCGAAGATGGCAAAGAGCAGACTATCAAGTATTTCACGCGCGAAACCGATCTCCCGCTGACCATCGGATTACTTATCGACGTCAGTAAAAGCCAGGAGAACATGATTGAGCCGGAGAAACAGGCGGCTTCGCGATTTTTCTCAGAGGTTCTGCGCAGCAAGGATATGGCGTTCCTGATCAGCTTCGGCCCCGATGCCGAGCTGCTGCAGGATTATACGAATTCCGCCAAACTGCTGCGTAAAGGACTGGACGATTTAAAAGTAAGCACGAGTTTTACGGGGATGATGGGACCGGGTCCGGTACCCACCGCCAACAGGCCTCGAGGCACGGTAATGTTTGATTCAGTCTATTTGGCTGCCGCGGAAAAGCTCCGCCGCGAGGTGGGACGAAAAGCGATCGTCCTGATTACCGATGGGATGGATCAGGGCAGCCGCTATAAGCTTCACGATGCCGTGGAAGCAGCCCAGAAGGCCGACACTATCATCTACAGCATCTATTATGCCGACCGGCGTAATTATGGCGGCAGCGATTCCGATTTAAAGAAGATGTCGGATGAGACCGGCGGGCGCGTCTTCCACGTCGACGGGAAAAACAACCTGCATGAAATCTTTGCGCGCATTCAGGAAGAGATGCGGTCGCAATATTCCATCGGCTACACGCCCACCAATCAAAACAGGGATGGCGGCTACCGTAAGCTGGAGATAAAGACCGTTGCCAAAGAACTCAAAGTACAGGCGCGCAAGGGATACTATGCCGCCAAAAGCGAAATTCGCTGATCAGGTCCGTGCCTTCATATAGCTTGCGAGTGCCTCTTCCATAGGCGGCATGGGCGCAATGCCCATGCGCTCTATCTTCGCGTTGGAAAGAGCGGAATACCTCGGACGTCGAGCCACGGTCCGGTATTCGCGTTCATTGGTCGGCCTGACCTCCGGAGAGAGGCCGGCGGCCTGGAAAATCAAACGCGCGTAGTCGAACCAGGAGATGGGTACGCCTCCCCCGATGTGAAATACCCCGGCTGCATCCCGCTCCAACAGGTCGGCGGTCCGCTCCGCCAGTGCCGGAGCATACGTGGGCGAGGCCACATGATCCTCCACCACACGAATCGTCTTGCCAGAAGCCGCATGCCGAAGCATCGTCTCCACGAAATTCCCGCCGGCTGTCTTCAACCCCGCCGGTCCGAAAACTCCCGAGGTCCGAATGATCAAAGGCGAATCGAGATACGCCTGCGCGTACATCTCACCTGCCAGTTTGGACACTGCATAGGCGCCCAGAGGGTGAGTGCTATCCTCTTCCGTGTAAGGACGGTCCGCCTGGCCGTCGAATACATAATCCGTGGAGAAATGGACCAGCCGGGCATCCACTTGTCTGGCCGCAAGGGCCAGATTCCTGACGGCCAGGGCGTTTCCCAGGTACGCGAGCTGCGGCTCCTTCTCAGCCACATCTACTTTGTTGTAGGCGGCGGCGTTTAAAATGATCGCCGGATCCAGGTCCGCCAGAACGTGTTCCACCCTGCCACTGTCCGTAATATCCAGCTCCTGCCTGGTAAACCCCGTCACGGCGTGCCCTCGGGCTGAGAAAACTTTGACTAATTCGGTGCCTAACTGGCCGCCACGGCCGACAATTACGACTCTCTTCGACATCCTTCGCAGGATAACAGGATGCCGGACTGGTATTATTGAAAACTTTAGGCGAAGCGCGGGCGTCACACCATTCATAGGCAATTTAATAGGAGCTGGAGACGTCTATAGCAGAGGAGAAGCGCATTGAAAACGTCTGAAATTGTAAGCGCATGGGGAAAGATTTTGAAGGGAGAACCACCGTCACTTTCCATAGAAATTACACGTGAGTGCCCCTTGCGCTGTCCGGGCTGCTACGCCTACGAAGAGGCACATTTGGGCGGCGGAGTAACACTGCGGGGCCTGCGGGATTTTCAGGGCCAGGAGTTAATTGACGGAGTTCTGGAAGTGGTAGACCGGATCAAGCCTCTGCATTTGTCTCTTGTAGGCGGGGACCCGCTCGTCCGCTATCGGGAACTGGAAACCATGGTACCGCTCCTGATTGCGCGGGGCATTCACGTACAGGTAGTCACCAGCGCGTTCCGTCCTCTGGCGCGCGATTGGGGAAAGCTGTCTCACTTGAATGTCGTCGTGTCCATCGACGGTCTTCAGCCGGAGCACGACGTCCGGCGCGCGCCTGCAACCTATGAGAGGATCTTGCGCAACATTGTGGGTCAGAAGATCACCATCCACTGCACCGTCACCGGCCAGATGATGAAGCGGTCCGGCTATTTGCGGGAATTCCTGGAATTCTGGACGCCCCGGCCCGAAATTCACAAAGTATGGTTCAGCTTGTTCACGCCGCAAATCGGAGATCAGCTGCCGGAAATACTGCAGCCTGCCGAACGCAGCCAGGTCATCGAGGAACTGCTCCACCTGCGCAAGGAATTTGCCAAGCTGGATATGCCGGAAGGCATGATCCGGCAGTTCGCCACGCCTCCACATAGTCCCGCCGATTGCGTCTTCGCTCTCACCACTCGTACGATCTCCGCCGACCTGAAAACCAAGATCGTGCCCTGTCAATTCGGCGGGAACCCGGATTGCTCCTCGTGTGGCTGCATCGCTTCCATGGGGCTGGCGGCAGTGGCCGCCCATAAATTAGGCGGGTTCCTACCGGTTGGCGCCATCTTTAAGTCCTCGATTAAAGTCGGTCAGGCCATCGCCCGCCGGTCTGCTGTGCCTACGGTACAACCCCAGCAGTTGCGCGTACTTCCATAATCAATGGCGAAAGCGGCTTCCCTTCCGACTGCAGCGGCTCTGATTCCCGCGAAGCCCAGCCTGTCCGAGCTGCGAAGGATTTCCGCGGGTTGTCAGGCCTGTCACCTCTGGCGCTCCGCTACTCAGACCGTGTTTGGCGCCGGCCGCGCCAAAGCTGCTGCTATGTTCGTCGGGGAGCAGCCCGGCAATGAGGAGGATATCGTAGGGCTGCCCTTTGTAGGGCCTGCGGGCAAGTTGTTTGACCGTGCCTTGGCCGAGGCCGGCATTGACCGCGAGGCCAGCTATGTCACCAATGTGGTGAAGCATTTCAAATGGAAGCCGCGGGGAAAACGCCGGATCCACGCCAAGCCCAATTCGGCGGAGATTACCGCTTGCCTGCCCTGGCTCCAGGCCGAGATCGCCGTGGTGAAGCCTGAGGTGCTGGTGTGCCTGGGCGCGACAGCGGCCCAGGCACTTCTGGGCAAGCAGTTCCGCGTTATGCAACGGCGCGGGGAAATCATCTCCGCCGCCTTCGCACCAGTGGTGATAGCCACGGTACACCCGTCTTCCATCTTAAGAGCAGCGGATGAAAATGCCCGCCACTCCGAGATGGACCATTTCATCAAAGATCTGAAAAAGGTGGCGATGCTGCTTGTTTCGTGAAACACTGAATACTTTGAAGCGTCTCCCAAATATCTGACATGGTTGAGATTCACGAACAGGCGAAGCGCTACCACGGCTACCCACGTCCGCAATTGGAACGTGCCGAATGGATCAACTTGAATGGCGAATGGGACTTCGCGCTTGATCCCGAAGCCGTTTGGAAGCATCCGGAACAGGTGGAGTGGACTGCCCGCATTCGGGTTCCATTCTCACCCGAGACCCCGGCCAGCGGTATCGGCAACACGGGATTCTACCGCGCCTGCTGGTACCGGCGAAACTTTCAGCCACCGCCACTCAGCCCCACCCAACGGCTTCTGCTTCACTTTGGCGCGGTCGATTATGAGGCGCGGGTCTGGGTAAATGGTTCCTTGTGCACGACGCATGAGGGCGGTTATACGCCTTTCTGCATCGATGTCACGGAGTTTCTCGACGGCACAGGATTACAGACGCTGGTGGTGCTTGCCGAAGATGATCCCGCGGATCTGTCGAAACCACGTGGCAAGCAGGACTGGCAACTGGAGCCGCACTCGATCTGGTATCCGCGGACCACCGGCATCTGGCAGACAGTCTGGCTCGAGCGCGTCCCGAGCACATTCATCGGCTATCTCCGCTTTACTCCGGTTTTTGAAAGATGGGAAATCGGGTTTGAGGCGCACCTGAGCGGGGCACGGCGCGAGGGTCTGCGGATGAGCATCAAGCTCAATTTCCGCGATCAGCTGATTGCCGACGACACGTATACGGTGGTCGCCGGCGAAGTGAATCGGCGCATCGCCTTGTCCGATCCCGGGATCGACGACTATCGCAATGAGCTTCTCTGGACGCCGTTCGCGCCTAATCTTATCGATGTGGACATCAAACTTTGGAGCGGGCGGGGCGAGCTGATCGATCAGGCTCAGAGCTACACCGCGCTTCGGTCCATTGGCGTGCAGGGAGACCGGTTGGTGCTCAATGGCCGGCCCTATCCCTTGCGGATGGTGCTCGACCAGGGCTATTGGCCGGAGACCGGGTTGACGGCTCCCGACGACGACGCTCTGCGGCGCGACGTGGAACTGGTCAAGGACATGGGTTTTAATGGCGTTCGCAAGCACCAGAAGATCGAAGACCCCCGCTATCTTTACTGGGCGGAC
>DATLBY010000148.1:0-6872 GCA_035526665.1 Bryobacteraceae bacterium | reverse complement strand
CCTTCCAGCAGCGGCGCGGTCGCCATCAGCATGTCCCGCATGGCCTGTTTCAATACCACCAGGCGCTGCGCCTTCTTCTGCTTCAACTTGGCAACTTCGTCCTTCGTGTAGGCTGGGCGGAAAGGAGAGACTACAGCCGAGGCCACCAGATTCAGCTCCGCCGTGAAGACTGCTCCGTAGCCATCCAGATAGATGCCGCGCGGGGGGCCGAGTACGTACATCGGCTCCTCCACGTTGATCCGCCCGATCCTGGTGTCGATGCTCTTCTCCGCCGCCAGGATGCTGACACGCGTGACTTTGGCGGGTGCGCTCGCGCCCCAGGCCGCGGTAGCCGCGAGCAGGATCGCCAGGACAGGTTTCATTGCGTGACCTTATTATCGGCGCTGGCCCGATACCCGTACATCACGCCCATGGTCTTGCGCATCACGTTGAAGTTCTCTTCCAGGGAGACCAACTGGGCCCGCTGGTCGAAGTCCATCTGTTTCTGTTTAGCAAGCACCTGTTCAAATTTCGCCGCTTGCCGCGACTCCACCTCGGCGACGGCCTTCTGCACGCGCCGGTTCAGTTCGTCCTCCGTGATGCCGGGGGCGGAAGCCACGGTCTGCACCTGAGGCGCAGGCGCTTGCGGAGCCGTCACCGGACGCTGCGCATGCACCAGAATGGCAGCCGTCAGCATGGCCGCGGAGATAAAGCCGAGCTTCGGACCGGAGTGCCAGATGGTTTGCCACCAGCGAGGCTCGAACACCTTATCCGAGACGAACGCGATCCGGCGTGGCGGCTCTTCATCCGGCACGGCAAGCAGCGCGGTCCGGGTCAGATTCAGCGCCACTAGTTCCTGCCGGCAGCCCGCGCAGGCCGCCACGTGCTGATCCACGGCGCGGCGGTTCTCATTCGATAGCTCGGAAAAAAAGTAGTCTTTCAGGTCAAAAGGTGAACAGCTCATTCCACACCCCGCATCTGTACCGGAGCCAGCGTGTCCTTGAGAAGATCGAGCGCGCTATAGAGCCGCGATTTCACTGTCGAAACCGGGCACTCCAGAATCTCGGCCATCTCCTCGAACTTGAACCCCTGGTAAATTTTCAGTACAACAGCTTCCCGTTGATCCGCCGAGAGACGCGACATGGCGCTCTCAATAGCCAGCGACACTTCCACCGGCAGCATCCCGCGGCCTGGAGACACCTCGCCCCAGTCCACCCCTTCAATGCTGGCGTCCAGATCCGTCTCGGGACGGTTCTTGCGCAGCAGCGAATAGGCTTCGTTATGGGCGATCCGGAACAGCCAAGGCGTAAAGCGCGATACATCCTCCAGCTTCCCAAGGTTCTGATAAGCCTTCAGAAATACGTCCTGACTCAAATCCAGCGCGTCCTCGCGGTCCTTCACTAACCTCAGGAGATAGTTATAGATACGCCGTTCCCAGCGTGAGACGAGGAGGTTATATGCCTCGACATCCTGGCGCCGGGCCCTGGCGATGAGATCGCTCTCCTCAACCTCCCGAAATATCAACTAGTCGGCTCCGTGTAGAATGACGCCCAAACCTATGAAAAAGACGGAGGGCGTACTTTGAGTGTAATCCCGCGGGCGAAGGTGTAGGATAGCCCTAGTATGAAACGCCGCGAAGTGCTGAAGATGGGCGCTGCTGCCGCCGCCGCGCCCGCGTTGTCCCGGGCTGCCGCCAAAGCGAAAACGAGACCAGTCCTATTTACCGCTGAGCAGTATGACACGGTAGTCAGCCTCACGGACGCCATTATTCCCGGCGCGAAGGAGGCCGAAGTCGCCCGCTACATGGACCTGATTCTCCACGACGGTCCGGCCACGGAGCGCGATCGCTTTCTTACAGGTCTCCAATGGCTGAACGAATACGCAGTGAGAACCAACCGGGCGCCATTTCTGAAACTCACGCCGGAGCAGCAGGTTGCCATCCTGGAGGTTCTGGATAAAGGCGGCCCGGACGTGGAGGAGGGACACAGGTTCTTCCGGATGGCCAAGAGCATGACCTCGCAGTTCTACTATTCCACTGCCGCCGGCTACCGGGAGTTGAATAAGGGTGTCCGGATCCCGGCTCCCGGCAAGTTCGGCTGCCAGGCATAAGCCGCCCGTAATGACCTATCCGGACTCGGTCGAGTACCTCTACGCGCTCGGCAACGAATCCAAATCCTTAAAACTCGGCCTAGGGCCCATCACCAAGCTGCTGGCGGCGCTGGCAAATCCGCAGAAGTCCTTTCCTTCCATTCATGTGGCGGGCACAAACGGCAAGGGATCCACGTGCGCGATGATCGAGGCGGGGCTGCGAGCGGCGGGCATTCGGACTGGCCTGTTTACCTCTCCCCACCTGGTGGAGCCGACGGAGCGCATTCAGATCAATGGCATCCCCGCCACAAGCGAGGAGTTCCTGTCAGCCTTCCACCAGGTGCACGCCGCCGCGGAAGAGCTGCTGGCCTCCGGCGAGCTGGAATATCATCCGTCCTACTTTGAAACGGTCACCGCCATGGCCTTTCTTCTCTTTCGCGCACGCAAGATTGATCTGGCGGTGGTGGAGGTCGGCTTAGGAGGCCGCCTGGACGCAACCAACGTGCTGCAGCCGGAAATCTGCGTGATCACGGCCATCGATTTCGATCACGAAGCAATCCTGGGCGGCAGCCTGGAGCTGATTGCCGCGGAAAAGGCCGGCATTTTGAAAGCGGGCACGAAGGCGGTCTTCTCCAGACAGCGGCCCGAGGCAGATCAGGTCATCCGTAATCGCGCCGCCCAGCTGGCGATCCCGGTGACCTCCACCGGCGAGGGTCCTCTTCCAATTCGCTGTCCCCTGGCCGGCGAACACCAGATTCAGAATGCCCTCACCGCCGTGGCCGTGCTGCAGCTTTTGGGCATCGGCCCCGCCGGCATCGAGCAGACCAAATGGCCGGGCCGGCTGGAGTTGGTGGCGCGCCGGCCCGACATTCTGCTCGATGGCGCCCATAATCCGGCGGGAGCCCGCGCGCTGGCGGCATATATCCGTCAGATTAAGAGCAGCCGCTGCGTCTGGATGATCTACGGGGCGATGCGGGATAAATCAGTGCAAGAGATTACGGAGATTCTCTTTCCCGTCGCCGATAAGGTAATTCTGACGGCGGCAACCTCTTCCCGTGCGGTCCGTCCCCACGCTCTGCTGCCGTCAGTCCAACATGCCGCTGTCCAAGTGGCGCCTGACGTCGCAGCGGCGCTCGCCATCGCGCGCACTGCACCCGTTGACGATCTGGTGGTAGTGGCCGGATCCCTCTACGTGGTAGGTGAAGCGCGCGCGCTGCTCGTAAAATAGAGACTTCTATGTCTTTGGGCCTGCTGCGAGCATTGCTGATCACCGATCCCCTGATCGTGATCGCGACCGTCGTTCTTGGATCAGTGAATCTCCTCGTCTCGCTGTTTGACGAGGGAGGCCGGAGGCAGGTCACCATCGCCCAGCTCTGGTCACGCGTTCTGTTGAAAGTTGCGGGTATCAAAATGAGCGTCGAGGGAATTGAGAAGATCGACACCGCCGCCAACTACGTTTTCGTGGCGAATCATCAGAGCTATATGGATACTCCGGTGGTTCTGGCGCACATTCCGATGCAATTCCGCTTTCTCGCCAAGAAAGGCCTCTTCAGCGTGCCGTTTCTCGGCTATCACCTGAAGCGGGCCGGGCACATCCCGGTGCCGCGCGAGAACCCACGGGAGGCCATCAAGGCCATGTCGGAAGCCGGCCGGATCATTCGCGAAAAGGGCATCTCGGTCCTCATCTTTCCTGAAGGCGGCCGATCCCTGGTCGGCCTGAAGGAGTTCAAAGAGGGCGCCGCTTACATCGCCATCAAAGCGGGCGTGCCGGTTGTGCCGGTCGCGATCTCGGGCACGCTGCAGGTTTTGCCCATGGGATCGCTGACCCCGCGCCCCGGCCACGTGACCCTGAAAATCGGCGATCCGGTTCCGACGGAACACCTTGTCCTGCATGATCGCGGACGTCTCTCCGGGGAGCTTCACGACCGTGTAGCCGAGATGTTGAGCGAACCGTCATATACTCAAACAAAATGAGAAAGCGTTACTTATTGGCAAGTCTGCTGCCTCTGCTGGCGTTGGCACAGGAGTCGATTTCGATCGAGGAGTACAATCCGAAATCGACTCTGGTGGTTCCGCAGCATACCGTCACACGGGCAAAATTCCCGTTCATCGATATCCACAACCATCAACGCGATGTGTCCCCGGCCCGGCTGGCTCAGCTCCTCAAAGACATGGATTCATTGAACATGCGCATTCTGGTGGATTCTCCCGTGAACGGCGGCGCGGGCGAGTGGCTGCAGAAGGCGGTCACCAGCGTCCGGGCGTTCAATAAGGACCGCTTCGCCGTCTTCACGAACATCGACTTTAAGAACGTTGACGACCCGGACTATATTCAACGAATCACCAGCCAACTGGAACAGGACATCAAGGCCGGCGCCGTGGGACTGAAGATCTGGAAAAACTTTGGAATGAACGAGAAGGACTCCAAGGGGGCGCGTCTCAAAGTGAACGATCCGCGCTACGACCCGGTGTGGGATCTCTGCGCCAAGTACAAAATTCCGGTGCTGATCCACACCGCCGATCCGTGGGGCCTGTTTCAGCCCATGGACAAGAACAACGAGCGCTGGCTGGAATTGAAGATGCGGCCCAACCGGAATCGCGGCGGAGAGAAGGCGGATCCCTCCTGGGAGACCCTAATGTTCGAACAGCATGACTTGTTCGCCAAACATCCCAAAACAACGTTCATCAACGCCCATATGGGCTGGATGGCCCACGATTTGGGGGCGCTCGGCAAGCTGCTGGACACTTTACCCAACATGTATGTGGAGATTGGCGCGATCACCAGCGAACTGGGCCGGCAGCCGAGGGCCGCCCGCGAGTTCTTCACCAAATATCAGGACCGTGTACTGTTCGGCAAGGATGCTTATAGCGTGCCGGAATATTACACCTACTTCCGCGTGCTCGAAACGGCTGACGAGTATTTCGATCCAATCCGGAAGTATCACGGAATCTGGAAGCTCTACGGGATGGCGCTGCCTGACGAGGTGTTAAAGAAGCTGTACTACAAAAATGCGCTCAAGATCTTACCGGGCCTGAATCCAGCCGGCTTCCCGCAGTAGACGGCCGCAATCAATGGAGCGGGATGAGATACTCGCACGCCTTCGTGAAAGGATTTTGGCGTTCGCGGCATCTCGTATAGCGAGGGATGCGGCCGAGGATCTCGCGCAGGAAGTGCTGATGATTTTACAGGACAAGTATCCCGAGGTGGCGCGGCTAGAGGAGCTGCTGCCCCTGTCCCTGCAGATCATGCGCTTCAAAATGAGTGGGTTCCGCCGGAAGATGTTTCGCCGGGGAGAGCATCAACAGGTTTCACTGGATGACGTCCAGGCCGCCGACCCCGCTCCCGATCCAGCCACGTATGTGGAAAGACAGGAGATGCTCGGCCGGATGCAGGCGGCCATCGGCAAATTGGGCGACCGCTGCCGGGAGATATTCCGGTTGAAGCTGCTGGGCAAGACCTTTCCCGAGATTCAGGAGCACATGCACGCGGTCTCCATCAACACGGTCTACACCTGGGATGCGCGCTGCCGCCAGCGGTTGCTCGAACTGATGGGTGGACGATGGGAGGGCAAATGACGCCGGCGGAGATTCGCAGCCTGCTCGGCGGCTACGCCACCGGAACGTTGACGCCGGCGGAACAGCAGGCGCTGTATGCCGCGGCGCTCGAGGACGACCAACTGTTCGCCGCTCTCTCCGATGAGCACGCGCTGCGGGAGCTGTTGGAAGATCCCGCGGCACGGGGAAAGTTGCTGGCTGCGTTGGAGAAGCGGCCTTTGTCAATCTGGACAATCCTTCGGCGGCCGGGTTCGCTGGCCCTGATAGGAACCGCTGCCGTCATTGCGGTGGCCGTGGGTATCACCACGCTGCGTCCGGCGCACAATGAATTTGCCCAGGTGCGCGTCAACTCGCTACCCGCAGCCGCGCCGGCCATGGAGGCAGCGCCAGCACCCGAGCCCAAAGAGGTGTCCAAAAGCGTCGCTGCGTCCACCGCGGCGCCTGCCATGAAATCAGGGAACCGGCCGCTTTCGGCGGCGTTGCGCGCTCCAGTTTCCCAACCGGAGGAGGCCCCAGCGACGGCGCAGGTGGCCGCACCTCCGCCCGCTATCACTTCCGGCGCCGTGGCGGAGGCTGCGAAGTTCGCATCCGCGGCGGATCTGTCTAAAGTGGCGGTGTCAAATGCCGCGTCACTGCGATACAGCCTGCTGCAGCAGGCCCCCACAGGCGCGTATGTGCCCGTCGCCCTGGGCAGCTCCTTCCAGGACGAAGACATGCTCCGGCTGAAAGTGGAGAGTAGCGAGGAAGGGACTCTGCAACTACGGCAGGGCGCAGCCACGCTATTCACGGGCAGCATTCCCGGCGGTGTGCCCACCGTAATCCCACAGGAAGGCGCGATTCAACCCAAAGCCGGCTCGCTTCGCCTGGTGTTCAGTGCGCAGCGAGCGGCTCTCTCGAATACTCTGCTGCCGCACGCCATCCCGTCGCGCGCCAAGGCGAAAGCTGCTGCCGCCGATAGCGCGGCGCCTGTTGCTCCACTCTCCGCGGAAACAATTTCCGTCGACATCAAACTTCGCTGAAAGGAAGTTCCGCTCCGCGGCATTACCGCGTTGAAGGAGGAACTTCATGAAATTCCAAGTAGTACTGAGTCTGTTGTTTCTAAGCGCGACGTCAGCTCTGGCGGATGTTTCACAGGGCCAACTGGTGAGGCTGGGGCTGCGGCACGAGATGGTATCCGAGTGTCCGCTGAAACACACGGATGTGAAAGCGAACATCACCGGCTTCGTGGCGCGGGTGACTGTCACTCAGGA
>DATLBY010000147.1:0-4620 GCA_035526665.1 Bryobacteraceae bacterium | reverse complement strand
TCGCCGTACTCCATCTGCTTACGCTCGCCGTAATACTTCAAAAGGAATGCGTAGGCGGCTGCGGCATCGCCGCCTTCGACCTCCGCCATGCCGGGCAAACGGTCGTAATACAGCGTGATTGCGTTCCGCCATCTTGCGCGTCTTGGCGAGGACAGCATGTTCTGCCATTCGGCCGTCTTCTCGATGCCTCCCGCGTCTTCTGACTCGGAATGAAGTTTATTTGTGATCTCCTTGTACAGTTCCACGCCGGGCTGCGTAACAAAATTCATGTTCTGCAGATATGCCACGCCAAATACCGTGTAGTGGATGAACTGCATGTAGCGGGAGAGTTCCGGCGCGGCCAGCGTCACCGAAGCCATGGGATATCCGGCGCGCCTCAGCGCCGCCACTTTCTGGGCATCTCCGTGGGGCGATCCTTTGATCTGCACCGCTAGGAAAGCCCGGTCTTGACCGGCCTCTTTCGGGGCCCGGTAGCGCGCCAGCTTGGGCTTTTCCTCCACGACTATCTTCAGGCCGAAATCCTCGCGTTTTCCCAGGCTCTCCTCGAAATTCTGCTTGGTCCAGATGCCGATGCCCGACCACTCCTTCGGCAGCAAGAGAACGATCTTATTGCGGCCGGATGTCGCCTGCGTGTTGAGGAACGCCGCCAGGCGCCAGGCCTGTTGAATCTCCTCGGGGCCTAAATTGGTGGCCGCCATCCATGCCGCCAGATCCACCGATGCAAGGCCCAGCGGATACAGGCTCCCGCGCGTCAGGGGCGCACTGTGGCGGCCTGAGGTGCCATTGGCGTTATCCAATTGCATTTCGACTTTCCGGTAGCCTTGCTTACGCCCGAACTGATCCAGCAGCGAATCCGGCAGTGTCATATAAACAAAATTTGGCCGGCTATCGATCTTGTGCTTCTCGAATAATGCAGCCAGCTTTTCCAGGTTGACCACGGGCTCATACGATGTCATGCCCAATGCCATCCCGACTACCAGAGTGGTCTTCAGCGCATCCGCCAGGCCTCCTCCGGAACGCCGCTGAATGTCATCCAGGATGGACTGCATCTTAACCGGATCGGTAGAATCCAAAATATAAACGCGCGGACCGCGTTTCAGCAGGCCGATGGCGTTGTACGCGGCCTTGTCTTCCGCCGAGCCCCCCATGCCGGCCCAGATCAAATAGCGCAGCGGCACTTTATGAACATCGCGAATCCCCTGCCGAATACCGGCAAGTTCGCCCATGATCGTTTCCGGCCACTCGGGGTGCTCAGCCGCCTGCCAGCTCAGATTGAAGACACCATAGCTGTTTTTCGTGACGTGCCCACCCTGATCCACCTCCATTCCCAGACCGATCAACGGATTCCGGGCCGGATCGATGGATTCCAGCCCTTTGCGACGCGCCCGCGCGTCCAGCAGTTTCAGCCGCTCGAGCACATTCTCTTTCGTGAAAGTCTCGGCGGCCTGCGTGGAGGAAGGTTTATCGTGGTAGAGCGAAAGAAGCACCTAGTAGTTTTAACATACGGAGGCTGGATGGAACGTCGTGTTTTCCTGGTTGTGCTCCTGCTGGGCGCGGCATGCTCGCGCGCGAAAGAAGAATCGCTCAGCAAGGTTCTGCCTGTGCAGGTGCAGCGGTCGTGGGTGTTGAAGGAGACGCGGAATCTCGGCATGGACGACGCGCCGCCGCTCATTCGCTCGCTTGGATTGAAGCGCGCCCTGGCCGCCGTGTATAAGACGAATACCGAAATCCGTTTGCGAGTCTTTGAGATGGGCGCGGAAACCAGTTCCTTTGAAGTGATGCAAAAATGGCGCCAGGCCGACGGAGCCGCATTTTACAAGGGACCGTACTTCGTTGTAATCGAGACCACCAACACGGATCCCGAGAGTCTCAAGGAGTTTGTGAAAGCTCTCCAGGTGGAGCTAGGGCCCGGCGCCGGAATTCGTTGATCCCGGCTCTGTTACCCTGGGTGGAATATGCCGAATCCAGCAACCTACGATGACGTGAATCTGATCCTGCGCCTCTATGAGATGCGCCGCGAAGACAAAATGCGGCTGGCCCGCCAGTGGTTTGCCAAAGATTGTAAGGTCCGTACCATGGAGGATCTCATGAAGGTTGCGCCCCTGGGCGAGGAGGCCAACGCATACTTCCGCATGGTGACCAGCTATTGGGAAATGGTGGCGTCGTTCATCACTTCCGGAGTCCTGAACGAGGATCTGTTCTTCCAAAGCGGCCTGGAACTGCTGTTCTGCTGGGAGCGGATCCGCGATGTCGTGCCGGGTCTGCGGGAAATGTTCAAGAATCCGAATTTTCTGAAGAACCTGGAAGCGGTGGCGGCGAAGTTCATCCAGAAAATGGGGCCGGAGACGTACCAGGGATTTTCGGCCCGGGTTCGCGGCTAAGCAGGCATGCGCCAGGAACCCGGGTTTTTCGGGGATGCCGAGCTGTCGCTGCTCTATATAGCCAAGAAGCTGAAGGAAGCGCTGGCCCTGGAAGAAGTTCTTACCGGAGCCGGTGTCAATTATCTGGTGGAGCCCGACACCTACCGTGGCGGAATGATCTTCGCGTCCGAACGCGTCGGCGCATTTTTCTATGTGATTCCCGCCGGCCTGGAGGAAGCGCAGGCAATTCTCCGCACGGCCGGCTACCGGCCGTATATCAGCAAATGAGCGGTGACCCGGAGACGCCCTGGCGAGGCGCTCACGATACAATTAGATTTTCGTTTTACATCCATCCAGGAGAATTCATGGCAAGCAAGCGCATTGGCATCCTGACCGGCGGCGGCGATGTCCCAGGGTTGAATACCGTCATTAAAAATGTGGTGTACCGCGCCAGCGAAAATGACTGCGACGTGATCGGCCTCCGCCGCGGCTGGGAGGCACTGACGCACGTCAATTTTGAGGATTCAGCCAGCAAAACCCGCTATATTCTGCCCCTTTCGCGAGATAACACGCGCACCGTGGACCGCACCGGCGGCACCTTCCTGCACAGCAGCCGGACCAATCCGTCGAAGATGAAGAGCATCCCGGAATTTCTTACGGGCGCGGAATTTCCCAGCTCGGAGAACACCAAGGGCGGGAAAACGTCCACAGTATTCGACATGAGCTCCCGGGTTTTGCAAAATCTGGAGACTTTGAAACTCGACTACCTCATCGCCATCGGCGGAGATGACACGCTCAGCTATGCCGCAAAGCTCCATCAGCTGGGAATGAAAGTGATCTCCATTCCCAAGACGATGGATAACGATGTGAGAAATACGGAATACTGCATCGGCTTTTCCACCGCGATTTCTCGCGCCACCGACGCCATAAACCGGCAGCGCACGACCGTCGGCTCGCATGAACGCGTCGGAATATTCCGTGTCTTCGGACGAGATGCGGGCTACACCTCGCTCTATACTGCCTACGTCAACTCCATTCGATGCGGAATTCCGGAAATTAAGTTCAACCTGGAGAAGATGATCGACCTCCTGATGACCGACAAGCGGAATAATCCCAGCAATTACTGCCTGCTGGTCTTGTCGGAAGGCGCCGACTGGGAAGGGCATACCGTGCAGGAATATGGCGAGCCCGACGCCTACGGCCACCGCAAGAAAATGAGCGTCGCGGAAGACTTCAGCTCCGAAGTGAAGCGGTTTACCAAACAGGAGACCGTGGTGAGCGACCTGACGTACGATCTGCGTAGCGGCGATCCGGATTTTACCGACCGGCTGGTGGCCTCTACGTTCGGCACCATGGCGCTGGATGCCGTCCTGCAAGGCAAGAGCGGCTTGATGGCGGCCGTGCAAAATGGCTGTTATGCCATGGTCCCGATTCCCGATCCGAAGCTGGGGCCGAGAAAAGTTGAGGTCGAAACCATGTATAACACCGAGCGCTACCGGCCCAACTACTCTAACAAGCTCGGCCTTCCGCTTTTCCTGACGCGAGCCTAGACGTGCGCTGGCCCACATGGTTTGCCCCTAAGCGGCGGGCGAGCCTGTCGGAAATTCGCCGCAGTTTTGAGGCGGCAGCGGCCGATGAGGATCATTTCCCAAGCACCATCGATCCTCGCATCTTTCACGTGCAGCTCATTTTGCGCTACTTCGGCGACCTTGCCGGCCAGGCGGTGCTGGACGTCGGATGCGGCAAGGGCCGCTTTGCGCGCGTGCTCAAAGACGAAAATCCCGAGGCTCGCATTGTCGGCTTCGATTTGGCCGAGGCGATGCTTCGCCATGTAGGACCGGGCATCGCGCCGTGTTCAGGCTCCATGACGGCGCTGCCCTTTGCCAGCGGCGCCTTTCACGCGGCCTATGCCACCGAATCGCTGGAGCATGCCGTCGATATCGAGGCCGCCGTCGCCGAAATCTGCCGCGTGGTGAGACCCGGGGGGCGCATTGTAATCATAGACAAAAACGCCGAACATTGGGGAAAGCTAGAAACTCCGCACTGGGAGCGCTGGTTCCACCGGAAAGAGCTGGAAAAGCTGCTTTGCCGCTACTGCCGCGACGCCTCCAGCCAGCTGATTTCCTACTGGGAAGATGTGCCGCCGGATGGACTGTTTGTGGCGTGGCTGGCCGTGAAATAGCCATCCAGGAACTCATTCAGTGATCCCGGGCCGGGCGCTCAGGTATCCTGAAAGTATCGTCATGAGTTCCAGCACCCA
>DATLBY010000146.1:0-6077 GCA_035526665.1 Bryobacteraceae bacterium | reverse complement strand
CCCAGATCGTGAAACGGGGCGAGCCACGCCTGGAAAATAGGACGCACCATATCGTTGTTTTGTAAATAGATCCCGCGGATTTTACCGGTGCCGTTGTCCAGGTTGAAGTAGGCCGCCAGCTTCGCATGCTCGGCGAGCACTTGCATGGTTTCTACATTGGCAAAGTGCTGCCGTACGTAGGCCTTCGATCCGAGCATGCCTGTCTCCTCGCCACCCCAGAGCGCCACGCGTACAGTGCGGTCCAGCTTGAGGTTCAAGGCTTTCAGAATACGCGCAGCTTCCATCACGACGGCGCAACCGGCTGCATTGTCGGTCGCTCCCGTGCCACCTTGCCAGGAGTCCAGGTGGGCTCCCAGCATGACTACTTCATCATTCTTCCGCCCGCCTGGAATTTCTGCGATGACATTGAAGCTGTCGGCCGCTTCCTCGTGCAACTGAGTACGGATGTCGAACTCCAGCCGTACCGGGATTTTCTTTTGCAGCAGCCGGGCGATCCGGTTATAGTGCTCTGGACTGAGCACTACCGTCGGAACGGCGATCGCGTCCTTTTTCTCGCGCGTTCCCGCGGATTGCCCGAAGATGGTTCCTCCATCTCCACGCCCGGATTGTACGGCCACGGCTACCTGCTCATGAATGAGGAATTCACGGATCTTCTCTCTAAGTTTTCGGAGGGCGGCATTCGGCGCTGCCGCGGGCGCGCCTGGGTCGGGCGCAGCACCTCGCTCCACCAGTTCGGCATCGGAGTACCGTTTCGCTGCGGGAGTTGTCATCAGAGGGAGGTCTCGTACAGCATCTAGGAAAGCGATCCGGCCTTTCAGCGTTCCACGCCAGCGGGCAAAATCTCCTTCCGATTGGATGAGAGCCAGTGTTGGTTCTCCGGTCACAACACCTTGGGTGCCGGAACTCCAAGCCAACGGAAAACCGATCAGGGGCGCATATTGCGGCTCAGTCAGATGTGCTGAGAAGCGGCTATACGACCAGCCGCGCCCGTAGGGACCCCATTTTTCCAGATTTACCTTGGATAGCCCGTAGCCCGTCAGCGTCTTCGCTGCCCATTCCGCCGCGGCGGTGAATCCGGGAGTATTGGTCATCCTGGGACCGTACACATCGGTCAGGTACCAGGCGTGATCCATCACCCTTGAGTTTTCAAAGGCCTCGGCCTTGATGCGGTTCACAATTTGCAGATCGGCTTTGTCTTCGGCGGGAAGGATGCCGCCAGCAATAAGTCCGAGAAAAAACAGGCGGTTTAGACCCATAATATTCGGAGAATAGCAGCATAGGGACCTTGTTACAATTTGGGTGCGGTGAAGATCACCATATCTAAAGAGAACTATCTGAAAACAATTGCCGAGGCCCAGTCGGAAGGTGGGCCGGTAATTGCGGCGACCCTGGCCCGCTGGCTGAATGTTTCTCCGCCGGCAGTCACCATGGCGATCCGTCGCCTGAAGCGCGACAAACTCATCAGGGTGGGTCCGGAAGGTGAGGTTTCACTCACGGTTGAAGGCCGCGAAATTGCCGACCGGGTGCTAAACCGGCATCACCTGATTGAGCGTATGCTGGCGGAAATCTTCGGTATGGAATGGTATAAGGTGCACGAAGAGGCCGAGCAGTTGGAGCACGCGGTTTCACCTGAGTTTGAGCGCCGTCTCTTGGAAAAGCTAGGCCGCAGCGAAGCCTGTCCCCACGGCAATCGTGTCTCTTTCGACACTCCGGAGGATCGCCGCAGCCGCGGATGGCGTCCGCTGGACGAATTTGATTCAGAATCGGCGCTCACCGTAGTCAGTGTTTTTGAGCGCGACCGTAAACTGCTGGAATATCTACACGAGCTCGGTATCCGGCCCGGAGCGAGGCTGGAACTGCTTACGCGCAACTATGACGATACCATCACGTTGCGCATTCAGGGACAGCCCGTGCCCCTGGGCAAGGCAGCCGCTTCCAAGGTTTGGGGCGAGCCGGTCAGGCCACGGAAGCCGTAATTCCCAGCTTCTTTCTGAAGTACTCCACGGTTTCCCGCAGTCCCTCGTCCAGCGGAACACGCGGCTCCCATCCGAGGATTCGCTTGGCCTTGCTGATATCCGGGCGGCGGCGCTTGGGGTCATCTTCCGGCAAGGGTTTAAACTCAAGCTGCGCATGATCCGTCCCCATCTGCGTCTGTATGTGCTGAGCAAACTCGAGAATCGTCATTTCGCGGGGATTTCCCAGATTCACCGGATACCGCTCCTCGGATTTTGAGAGCAGGATCAGCCCGCGGACCAGGTCGGAAACATAGCAGAAGCTGCGAGTCTGTGACCCGTCGCCGAAGATGGTCATCGGCTCTCCTTTCAGAGCCTGATCCAGAAACGCGGGTACGACTCGCCCGTCGTTCAACTGCATGCGTGGACCATAGGTATTGAAGATGCGCGCGATGTTCGTTTTCACACCGTGGGTACGGTGGTATGCCATGGTCAATGCTTCCGCGTAACGCTTGCTCTCGTCATAACAGGAGCGCATCCCGACCGGGTTCACATTGCCCCAGTAAGTTTCTACCTGGGGATGTTCCAGCGGATCACCGTAGGATTCCGACGTGCTTGTTAATAGAAATGTCGCGTCGTGCCGGCGTGCCAGCTCCAGCATGTGCCGGGTGCCAGACGACCCGGATTCCAGCGTCTCCAGGGGATGGGCGAGGTAATCTTTAGGGCTCGCGAGTGATGCCAGATGCATCACACAATGAACGTTGCCTCCGACCTCTACCGAGCGCGTTACGTCGGCTTCGTGGAACTCAAACTTGGAATTCGAGGCCAGCTGTTCGATATTGGCACGGGAACCCGTGATCAGATTGTCCAGGGCGACTACACTGTGGCCGTCCCGTAGAAGTGTTTCGCAAAGATGCGAGCCGATAAAGCCCGCTCCACCTGAAATTACATAGCGCAATCGTCCCGATCCTCCACCGTATTCTAACGCGGCGGGGGAATCGCCTCGGCCTTGCGGCAGGAAGCCGATAGACATCCTCCGTGCTACATTCAACCTCGTATGCTGAATCCGACTTGGCCGGAGATCAGTCTTCTCGTCGTTCTTATCCTGAGCTCGCTGGCGCTGTTTTACCAGAGAATGGCGCCCGTGGTGACGACCATTCTTCATTCCCGGCCCGACCCGGGCTTCGTCATGGGGCCGATTGGGAAGCGGGTCCGCGACTTCGTGTGGGAAGTGCTCTGCCAGGGCAAGGTCATCCGGGAGCGTCCGCTGCCGGGACTGGCACACGCGCTGGTGTTTTGGGGCTTCTGTGCGTTCGCCCTGGTCAGCTTGAATCATCTTGCGGCGGGTTTCGGACTTTCCTTCCTCGTTCCCGCCCAGGGTTTCGGCCGCGCCTATTTCTATCTGGCGGCCGTCTTCGCGATCGCCGTCAGCGTCTCAATCGCGGGTCTCACCGTGCGCCGGTACGTCATTCGGCCTCGCTGGCTGCAGCCGGTAACGGCCGAATCGTTCGTCATCGCCGCACTGATCGCCACGCTGATGCTCACGTTCCTTGCGGCTTTCCGGCTGGAAGAGGGAAGCACTCCGGCGCGGGTGAACTGGTGGATTCATACCCTCGCCCTGCTGGTGTTCCTTCCGCTGCTTCCCCATACAAAGCATCTGCACCTGTTGTTAAGTCCCGTCACCGTGTTCCTATCACGAGGCAGCTTTAGCCGCATTCCTCCCCTTGCGGGAGACGATGACTTCGGCATCGAAACCGGGAAGGACATCACGAATATTGTGGCTCTGCAGGCCTTCTCCTGCGTCGAGTGTGGACGCTGCACCCAACACTGTCCCGCGAACAACACCGGAAAAGTGCTCGATCCAAAGAAAATTGCGCTCGGTGTGCGCGCTTATCTCCGGGATCATGGCGCCAATGGCGAAGAGCCACTGGTGGGGAAGTACATCTCGGAAGAGGCGCTATTCCAATGCACCAGTTGCGGAGCCTGCGAGTATCAATGTCCGGTGGGAATCGAGCACGTGCCGATTATTGTGGGCCTGCGCCGCGGCTTGGTGAACACTGGGAAATGGGACAACCAGTACGGCGGCAAGCTGTTCCTCGCACTCGAGAAGAACGGGAACGCACTGGGAATTGCAACTAGCGAACGCGACAAGTATATCCAATCGAAAGAACTCCCGATATTCGATGGATCGCAGGAATATTGCCTGTGGCTTGGCTGCATGGGGTCGTACGATCCGCAAGGCCGGGAGATTATCCAGTCTCTTGCCGAAATTCTCCGCTATTTGAAGATCAGCTTCGGCGTGCTCAGGAAAGAGAAATGCACCGGCGACCCGGTGCGGCGCCTGGGCAACGACTATCTCTTCAGTGAACTCTCCGAATCGAACGTGGCTGCGATGCAATCCGCCAAGGTGGCGCGGGTGTTGTCGATTTGCCCGCATTGCGTCCGCACCATCGGAGAGGATTGGAAAGAGGCGGGCGCCTCTGTTTCCGTGGAACATCACAGCGAATTTCTGGCGCGGCATGTCGCCAGTCTGCCTGCGGGGGGGGGCGCCTCACAAACGGTCGTTTTCCACGATCCGTGTTATTTGGGACGCTATCGCGACGTTTACCGGGAACCGCGCGCAGTATTGGAGAGAACGGGCTCACTTGTGGATCCTCCACGCGCGATGGAGCGCTCGTTTTGCTGCGGAGCCGGCGGCGGGCTCTCGTTTTTAGGAGAAGAAAAGGGAAAGCGGATGAGTACCGAGCGGGCAGAGGAATTGGTGAGTACGGGAGCAGAGACAATTGCGGCGGCCTGTCCTTTCTGCCATACGATGTTGCGGGATGCCCTGGCGCAAATCTCCCCTGACGGGCCAAAGCTGCTTGATATCGCACAAATTACCGCCGGCAAACTGCCTAAAAATCCACGTATTTAACTGTAAGCTCTTGACGTACTACATGCTGTTCGTTGGCCCATGAGTTGCTCTAAGTGCAGAGGAGGTGAACTATGGGTAATTTCCTTTTAGGATTAGGTGTCGGACTGATTGGTGGCACGCTGTTCGCGCCGCGGTCGGGGTCCGAAACCCGCGAAATGTTGCGCTGCAAAGCCAATGAAGGTACAGATTATCTTCGTGCACGCGCGGAAGAAGGCGCGGACTACGTGAAGGATCGCGCCAACGAATTAGGCACTGTAGCCAGCGACATGATGGAGAAAGGCAAACAAAAACTGAGTAGCGAGGCCCGCCGGGAAGAAGCGTACATCCGCGGATAGTACAATAGAACAAAGCGGCCGCAGCAGTAGCGGCCGCAATCAAATTTTAAGGATCCCCTACGAATGGCTGAGCAGGAACCGGGAGTTTTGGTAAAGGCAGCGAAGGCAATTGGAAAAGCTGCGGGAAAGGTGGCAGCAGTGGCCGGCGTGGAGCCGGAAAAGCCCGCCGACGCGCCGGATTTATACAAGGCCCAGTACATTGGTAGCGGGACGTTCATCATCAAGAAACCCAAGCGTAATCGCACAAAACTGCACCAGACGAGAGTCAAAAGCCGGCGCCGGGGCATGCGCAAATAGCCCTGCGCGTGCTAGAATCGCATTTAGCCAGCAGTTTCCCCACGCGAGCGGGCGCGTAGCTCAATTGGCAGAGCAAGTGACTCTTCATCACTCGGTTGTAGGTTCGATTCCTACCGCGCTCACCACAAAATAAAGGACTTATTCACTAATTGAGAAGTGGCTTTTGACTGACTTGTACCGATTCTTGCACTACCCCAACTGACTTTGCCGCAGGCTTACGCGTCTGGAGCGATTCGACAGCTTCCCGTTTGGCCGCCATGCGTATGTGGGAATAACGTTCCAGCATCGCCCGGCTCATATGCCCCATGAGAGATAGCATGGTGCTCTCGGGTACCCCAGCTTCAGCCATCTTCGTGGCCGCTGTGTGTCTCAAGTCGTGTAGCCTGCATTCCACATTCGCCGCGGTTCGCAGGCTGTTCCACGCACTTTTAACCGTTGTAGTGGGACGCGTCGGGTCAGTAGGTGACGGTTTCCCGAAAGGGAAGAGGTAGAAGCTTGGTTCCGTGCCGCCGAATCGTTCCGTGAACCAGTTCGCGTGAATGGAAAGAACTGAGTGCAAATCCCGGTTCATGGGAATTT
>DATLBY010000145.1:0-17463 GCA_035526665.1 Bryobacteraceae bacterium | reverse complement strand
GGGTCCGGCAACCGGAACCTCCGCCGCCTGGATGAGCCGTAGCGCCACGGGATGGGCCGGCATCCGAAGTCCGACGGTGTTCAGGCCGGAGGTGACCGAATCCGGGATTTCCGGCTGCTTGGGAACTACCAGGGTCAGGGGACCGGGCCAGAATGTCCGCGCAAGGAGGCCAGCCGCTTCCGGCCAGTGGCGTGCTAAGCCCATCGCCATCTCCACCGATGCGACATGTACGATCAACGGGCTGGTGGGTGGGCGGCCTTTCACCTGGAAAATGCGGTCCACGGCGGCCACGTCGAGGGCGTTTGCACCCAGCCCATAAACCGTTTCGGTAGGAAAAGCGACCAGCCGTCCCTGACGGAGTGACTCTGCCGCCTGCAAGATTTCCTCATCGGTGACCATGCGCTAATCGATGTCGTCTTTTTCTTCGCCGGCGGTCCTTCCGGTTTTCTTGAACACAAGATAGGCATGGATGAAGGCATCGAGGTCACCATCCAGCACACGATCCACGTCGCCGACCGAGAGTTTGGTGCGATGATCCTTGATTAGGCGGTACGGCGCCAGCACATAGCTCCGGATCTGGCTGCCGAAATTAATAGCGGCCTTGGTATCTTCCAGCTTGCGTTCTTCCGCCTGTTTCTTTTCCAGCTCATGCTCGTACAGCTTGGCGCGTAGCTGCTTCATCGCACTGGCGCGATTTTTATGTTGCGATCGCTCGTTCTGACACTGAACCACAATTCCAGTCGGCAGGTGTGTCATGCGGACTGCGGAGTCGGTACGGTTCACATGCTGGCCGCCCGCGCCTCCGGCCCGGAACGTGTCCACGCGCAGATCTTCGGATTTAATGTCGATAACGATCTCGTCGTCGATTTGGGGATACACAAACACCGACGCGAAAGAGGTATGGCGCCTTGCCGCTGAGTCGAACGGAGAGATACGTACCAGCCGGTGGACTCCTACTTCGGATTGCAGTAACCCGTAGGCATTTTCACCATTCACTTCGAAGGTTGCCGACTTGATGCCCGCGCCATCGCCCTCCAGACGGTCCGTTAACACGGCTTCGAACTTGTTGCGCTCGGTCCAGCGCATGTACATGCGGAGCAGCATCTCGGCCCAGTCCTGGCTTTCCGTGCCGCCGGCGCCGGGATGGATGGTCACAATGGCGCTGGTCGCGTCATTTTCGCCGGATAACAGCATGGCGGTTTCCAGCTTCTCGAGCTGCTGCCCGAACACCTTCATTTCACGTTCGATGTCCCCGCTGACGCTTTCGCCTTCCCTCATGAGCTCGAACAGAGTATCCAGATCTGATGTGAGGGAGGCCACACGGGCCTCATCCTCGATGGCTTCTTCGAGGCGTTTGCGGACCTGCATCACTTTTTGGCTTCGTTCCGGCTGATTCCAAAAGTCCGGAGAATTAATCTGCTCCGCGGTCTTCGCTAGTTCCGATCGTTTGGCAGGGGCGTCAAAGATAGCTCCGCACAGCGTCGGCCTGCTGGCGGAGCGTAACATACTCTCTTTCCAATTCTTCGAGCGTCATCAAAAGTTAGTGTATCAAGGAACGCCCGGCATTCTCCGCAGCGGTAACAGCTTACGGCTTTAGCTACTTCGCCTTAGAACCTAACGATTTTCCGGCGCGCATCCGATGGACTTCGATAGAGAGAATTGTCCCAGCAGCGGCACTTCTGAGGATATAAGGGAATCGATGGCGTTCAGTCGAAGAAACCAGGTCGTCACCCGGCCCGCACTGGAACGGCAGGCGCAGTACATCGGCGACCCTATAGAAAAACTGCATTTCCTCCGCCGGGAAATGGAACGCGGCGCCCAGGATGTGTACCGGCCATGGTGGCGGCGCCTGCTATTGGGAGCTTTGGTTATTTTCTCGCTCAGCGCCATTCTCCCGGCGCCCGTGGTGGTGTCGGATGTCATGCGTCCGGGCCAGGATTTCGAGGCATTTCCCGGCCGGGTACAAAGACAGGCGGCGGGAGGGCTGGGGAAGGTCTGGATTGTTGAGGAGAGCCACGAGTATGAGGTCTACAGCAACGGTCTCAGGGTGGATAACAATTATGCAATCGAGAATCAGCGGCGGTTTTATCAGGTTTTGAATCGTGTGCACAGTATGCAGCCCGCGCAGGAATGGCGATCGCAGCCTGTCGGGATTGTGTTCCACACCACGGAGAGCAACTTGGCGCCTTTCGAAGCTGACCAGAACGGAATGCTGAAACGGTTGGGCCGGTCGGTTCTCAATAATATTCGCGAGAAGCGGTCGTATAACTTTGTGATCGATCGTTTTGGGCGTGTTTTCCGGGTGGTGGATGAGGCGGACATGGCGAACCATGCGGGCAATTCCGTGTGGGCCGATAACGAGTATGCCTACGTCAATCTGAACAACAGCTTCCTGGCGGTGGCCTTCGAGGCCCAGACTGAGCCCGGAGACGGCGGCCAGAGCATCAACACGGCGCAGGTCCACGCGGGCCGGGTGCTGACTCAGATGTTGCGGAGCAAGTACGGCATCGCAGCGGAAAACTGCGTCACCCACGCGCAGGTATCGGTGAATCCGTTCAACATGCGCATTGGTTATCACACCGACTGGGCACGGAACTTCCCTTTCTCAGAGCTGGGCTTATCGAATAATTACGAATTGCCGCTGGGGAGCCTGTCGGACTTCGGATTTGAGTACGACGATACGTTTCTGAAGGCTATCGGACCCAGGGTCTGGAAAGGTCTCGAGCTGGGGATGAGGCGTCTTGAGCATGCGGCCGCGGCCAGTGGGCGCAGCGTCGCTGACCATCGTTCGCTGATACGTGAACGCTACCGCAGGCTCTATTCTGCGTACAAACAAACGGGAGCCCTTGAGGAAAGCAGCAATGTCACAAACTAGATCGAACCAGACGCCGGCGATTGGACTCGACATTGGAACCAGCCGCATTGTCACGGCGGAGCGCGCGGATACGGGGTACCAGTATCGTGCGCAGTTGAACGCCTTTGTGAGCCTGCCGTACTCGAGCTTGACGGAGAGCGTTCTGACCAAGGAGAACGTCCCGTACTCGGTTCTGGCCGGAGAGATCGTGGTCAACGGAACGGAGTCGGAACGCTTCGCTGATCTGCTGGGCGTGGAGACACGGCGGCCCATGGCCAAGGGGGTCCTGAATCCGGGCGAGCCGGAGAGCCTGACGCAAATTCAGAAGATTGTTGAGCAGCTTATCGGGCCAGGTAAAGGCCGCAGGCTCTATTTCAGCGTGCCGGCGGCTCCGGCAGGCTCTGAGGAAGGTGTCTCTTATCACGAGGCAAGTCTGCGCCGGATTTTGATGGGCGCCGGATACACGGTTCGCAGCATCAACGAAGGACTGGCGGTGGTTTACTCCGAGCTTGAGAGCTCGAGTTATACGGGTATTGGGGTCAGCTGCGGCGGCGGCCTGTGCAACGTGTGCCTGGCCTACATGTCGGTCCCGGTAGTCAGTTTCAGCCTTGCCAAGGGTGGCGACTTCATCGATGCGAGCGCCGCTGCCGCCACCGGCGATCTGACCAACCGGATCAAAATCACGAAAGAGGATACGTTCCATTTCAACGGCTACTTCGCGGACAAAAAGCTGCAGGCGCTGAGCGTTTACTATGAGGACCTCATTCAGAGCCTAATCGCCGCGATGAAAGAGGCCTTCGCCGCATCCCGCAGTCTGCCGAAACTGAAGCGTCCCATCCCGCTGGTGTTGAGTGGCGGGAGCACACTGCCGGGCGGATTTAGAGACCGTTTTGAAGCCGCGCTGCGCGCCAGCGAATTTCCGATTCAAATCGACCAGGTGCGCTTGGCGGACAATCCGCTCGAGGCAACTGCCCGGGGAGCACTGATCGCCGCGCTCAGCGAGTAGCGCCACTCTCCCGCTCTTAAAAGATAACTCGGGAACCGACCGGATTGAGGTGTTATTCTCCGAGGTAGGAGACGCATGACTTTCCGGCAAGCGGCGTGGCGAGCGGGGTGCTGCCTCACGTTTTTCGGCGCACTGTGCGCTTTCCAGCGGCCTTTCCGGCAGTTTCCCGGCGTGGAATACTCGCATTTTGAAACTCCCCCGGATGCCCAGGAGAAGACCGAATGGGCGTTTGCGCGCCTAATGTTCCCGCCGGGCGAAAATGACGGCTACCGCGGAAGGTTTGACGGAGACTGGCGAAAAGGCTTGTCGCTCTGGACGCAGGATTATCCGAGGGCAGACCGCCATTTCTCCCTGGCGGTCCGGCGTTTGACCCGGATCCACGTCCGCTCGGTGGAGCAGCCCATCAATCTCGAAGAGGGTGACGCGCCTGACTGGCCGTGGCTGTATGCGGTTCAGGTGGGGGAATGGGGATTGACCGAGCCCCAGGCCAAGCTGCTGCGCGATTACCTGCTGCACGGCGGGTTTTTTATGGCCGACGATTTCCACGGAGAGTACGAGTGGGAGGTTTTCCAAAAAAGCATGAAACTCGTCTTCCCGGACCGGCCTATCGTGGAGATTGAGAACAGCGATCCGGTTTTTCACACGGTGTATGATCTGGATGACCGTTTTCAGATGCCCGGCAGGGCCCACCTGCGGCTGGGTTACAAAAACGACGGCCGCATACCCCGCTGGCGCGCCATCTACGACGATCACCGACGCATAATGGTGGCTATCTCCTTTAATTCGGATGTCGGCGATGCCTGGGAGTACGCCGACGATCCCGGTTATCCGGAGAAATTTTCCTCCCTTGCCATTCGCCTAGGCGTGAACTACGTTGTCTACGCGATGACCCATTAGGGGGGCTCGATCCCTTCGTCAAATCTGGTGTTTTACGTGCAGGAAATGGGCAGGATTTTGATACATACCTGTTATGATGAAGCGTAGATGAGCCTGCTATCCCCGAGACTTCAACTGCGGGTTGCACAGAAGCAGATCCTGACCCCTGGTCTGGTTCAGATGGTTACCGTTCTGCAACTGAACCGGTTAGAACTAAAGGAGATGATCGCGCAGGAGATCGCTCTGAACCCGGTGCTGGAAGAGACGGCCGACGGCATAGAGGAACTCACCCAGGAAGAAGTACAACAGATCCTGGAGAGTGAGCGGGTAGCGGATCCCTCGGATCGTCCGATTATCGAGACGATGAATGAGGTAAACGGCGCCAGCGACGTCGAAGTCCCGGAAGCGCCCCCCACCGTTGCGGAAGAAGCGGCCGCGTCCGCCAACCCGGTGGATGCTGAAGTGAAGCCGGATTCCGACCCGTTCGACGAGATCGATTTCGGTTCGTTTTTCGACGATTACCTGGACCCTGGATACAAGAGCCCGTCCTCGGAATCGGTGGATAAGCCCTCTTTCGAGACTTTTCTCTCGGCCCCGATCACGCTGGCTGATCATCTGAATTCGCAATTGAGTATCGAAGTTCTGCCCGAGGCGGTGCGCGAGGCGGCCGACTCGATCATCGGAAATCTGGATGACAACGGTTACCTGATGATGTCGGCCGATGAGATTGCCGAATCCGGCGGCCACAAGCTGGAAGATGTCTATGCGGCGCTCACGATTGTGCAGTCCTTGGACCCGAGCGGAGTGGCCGCACGCGACATGCGGGAATGCCTTTTGCTGCAGATAGAGAACTGCAACGGCAAAGGCGGGGTGGCCTGGGAGATCATTTCCGGACATTTGAAGCTGCTGGAGACGCGGCAATATAAGGAGCTGGCAAAGGCGCTCGGCAGGCCAATGGAACACATCCAGGCGGCTTGCGACATGATCCGCCGGCTGGATCCGCGGCCGGGCCTGCGATTTTCCGGGCCGGGGGCGCGTCCGATTGAGCCCGACGTCTACATCACGAAGGAAGGCGACGATTATCTGATCCAGCTGAACGATGACGATCTGCCGCAGTTGCGTCTGAACGCGCAGTACCGCAAGATGCTGGACCGGGATCAGGAGCCCAGTAAGGACGTACGGAATTATGTGAAGGACCGGTACGCGTCGGCGCTGCAGTTGATTAAGAATATCGAGCAGCGCAAGCAGACGATTTTGAAGGTTTGTCAATCGATTGTGCGGCGGCAGATTGATTTTCTCGAGAGCGGGATTGATGAGTTGAAGCCGATGATGATTAAGGAAGTGGCCGAGGAGATCGGTGTGCATCCATCCACGGTGAGCCGGGCAGTCGCGGGGAAGTATACGCATACGCCGCAAGGCGTTTTCGAGCTTCGCTACTTCTTCTCGGAGGCGGTGCAGGGGCCATCGGGTAGCGGGACTCCGCTGCTGATTCTGAAGCGCCGCGTGAAGAAGATGATCGAAGAGGAGAACCCGCTGCAGCCGCTGACGGACGAGCAGATCACCGCAAGACTGCAGAGCGAGGGGATCCAAGTGACACGCCGAACTGTCGCCAAGTATCGCGAGGACATGAGAATTCCATCCACCCACCAGCGTCGCGTCCGAGAGTAGACTGACAGCGGGAAGGACGGTCCTGACCACGGGAGGTCATGCAAAAATGAACATCACCTACAAAGGGAAACAAGAGGTTTTTTACCCGGCCCAAACGGAGAAATTGGAGGCCAAGTTTGCCAAGCTTGCCAAAATGCTCGACGGCAGGGGAGAGAAGCAGGCGCATGTGATTCTGAACCAACAGCGCAGCATTCACACCGCCGAGATCACGGTCAACTACCTGGACCACGCCTTAATCGGCGCTGGTTCGGATGCGGACCAGTTTCTGGCAATCAACGCGGCTATTGAAAAGCTCGAAAAGCAGGTGATGAAGGTAAAGGAAAAACGGCGCGACACGAAAGGCTGGGATAAGGAGACATCCCTGAATGCGGCGCTGGCCGCGGACGTCCGGGTGGAAGAACCGCCGGCAGCCGCTCTCAATGGCCGGCCGCGCGTGTTCCGGGTAGATCCGCACACGGTGCAAAAGCCGATGACTGCCGAAGAGGCAGTGATTGAGATGGAAGCCGACGGCGCCTACTTCGTGTACGAAGACGCCGACCGCAAGCGCCTCTCCGTGTTGATCCGCCGGTCGGACGGCAACTTCGACCTGATCGAAAGCTAACTCCCGGGGATGGCAGCCGAGGACCAGGGCGCTTCCAAGGTAATTCCGGTTGAGCGAGCCGAATTGGTGATTATCACCGGTTTGAGCGGCTCCGGCAAAGGAACCGTACTGAAGCGCCTGGAGGATCTGGGCTATTACGCGGTCGACAACCTGCCGATCGATCTAATCCCAAAATTCGCTCAACTGGCGAAGGACGCCCCTACCATCCGCCGGGCTGCCCTGGTGGTGGATATACGCGAGGGGCAGGCGCTGCGGCGGTTCCCCGCACTCTACAAGAGCATCGGGCGCAATCTTCCGGTTACCCTCATCTTCCTGGAGGCCGGCGAGGATGCGCTGGTGCGCCGCTTCAGTGAAACGCGGCGGCCTCATCCTCTGGGCAAGGAGCATTCGGTTGCGACGAGTATCCAGCGGGAAAGGGAACAGCTTGCCAAAATCCGCAAGCTGGCCGACCATATTATCGACACTTCCAAGTTCAATGTGCATGAGTTGCGGGAGATTATCTCGGAGAAGTTCTCCGGCCGCCGTGAGCAGTCGCGCATCATGGTCAACGTCACCAGTTTTGGATTCCGCTACGGGCTGCCGGCCGACAGCGATCTGGTCTTTGACGTGCGTTTCCTGCCCAATCCCAACTACATCCCGGAATTCAAGCAGTTGACGGGACGGCATCCGGGCGTGGCCCGCTACATCCGGTCTTTTCCGCAGACGGTGGAGTTTGTGGAGCGCATCTCCCAGCTTTTGATCTATCTGCTGCCGCATTACGTTCGCGAAGGTAAGAGCTATCTGACAATTGCCTTTGGCTGTACGGGGGGGCACCACCGGTCGGTGATGATGGCGGCCGAGATACGCAAGCGCCTGCTCAAGGCCGGGTACAAAGTGAAGGAGACTCACCGCGATTTGCTGAAGAGTTGAAGTTTCGCGCTGACATAGGCCATGCGCCGCCCTACAGTTGACTTTGGCAGGCTGAGTATTCTACTGTAAGCATTCGACTTGGCCAAGCTGCGGCCGTACGCAGAACATATGGGAGAAAACCAGAGCGGCGCAACCAGGAGCCTCGAATCGTTACTCGAATCGACTCTTGAGAGCGTGGACGAAGCCGAGTCTCTGGTGCTGCAGAGTGCGACTGAAGCGGGCTTCGAGGAAGAGGATCTCCACAAGCTCGGCATGGCCGTGCGCGAAGCCGTCGTCAATGCGGTGGTGCACGGCAACCGCTACAACTGCAACAAGAAGGTGCACCTGACGATTGAACAGTTCCCCGACCGTCTGCGGATCACGATCACCGATGAAGGCGAAGGATTTGAACGCAGTTCGCTGCCCGACCCTTTGGCGGAAGAGAACCTGTTGCGGCAATCGGGTCGCGGATTGTTGCTGATTCAGGCATTTGTGGACGAATATGCCATCCGCACGGCGCCGCCGCTGGGCACGGAAATCCAATTGGTAAAGTACCTAGATCGCAAGAAAACTTGAGGCTCAGGAGGTGAACGGTGAGTGTGAAATTGACGACGCGCCAGGTTGGCGATGTGAGTGTGATCGACGCGACTGGAAGAATCACCCTGGGAGAAGGGTCGAGCATGTTCCGCGACACGATTCGAGATCTGACGGCCAAGGGCGAGAAGAAGCTGCTGTTGAATCTGGAAGGTGTCTCGTATATCGACAGCTCGGGTATTGGGGAACTGGTGTCGGGATTTACCTCCGTCACTAACCAGGGTGGGCAGTTAAAGCTGCTGAATCTGGCCAAAAGGGTGAAGGATTTGCTGCAAATCACGAAGCTTTATACCGTTTTTGATGTGTACGAAGACGAAGCTGCCGCGGTCCGTAGTTTTTCGTAACTGAAGAGGAATAGCGGGGCCGGAGCAGAATTCCGGCCCCGCTTCTGAGAAAAAAGCCTGCCGCTCCATACTTCCTAAGTAACCGTGTTTCGCGACCGATAAGTCCTGTAGCCAGGCAGTCGGCGGGAGAACGCCTTTCTTATGGAAGAACGCACAAAAACTTCAATTCTGCTGGCAGACGATCTGTCGCTGGTAAGACAGGGGATCGCGCTTCTGTGCGAAACGTCCCCGCAGTTTGTTGTCCTGGAGCAATGCAGCGACGGGGCGACTGCTCTGCAGCGGATCTTGGAGCTCCGGCCCGATCTGGCGATTCTAGATTTGAACATTCCCCGGTTATTCAGCCTGGAGATAGTCAGGAAGCTGCGGGAACTGGATATTCCAACAAAGATTCTGCTGCTCTCCAGCAGGTCCGACCGGAAACTGGTTCTGGAGGCTCTGCGTGTGGGGGTAAATGGGTTCCTCCTTAAGTCGGGTACGGTCCGCAACCTGCAGGATGCGCTGCAACAGATCATGACCGGAGGGATTTATGTTTCTCCGGAACTGGAACTGGAAAAAATCTTCGTCTCCTCCCGCCGTAGCGATCATCTGGATCCGCTCGAGGGTCTGAGCTCCCGCGAGTACCAAGTCTTTACTCTGCTAATCGATGGCATCCGCGCGAAGGAGATTGCAGCGCGGCTTGACCTGAGTCCTAAAACAGTGGATACCTACCGGGCCAGCCTCATGCGGAAACTCGATATCCACGATATTGCCGGCTTGGTAAAGTTCGCTATCCAAAGGGACTTGACTTCGGTCGCTTAACGCCATTTTTACCGGGTTCACAGCCAAATCGGAGGACCTGCTAAAATAGGGGTTTCGAGGTTCCCCATTGGACAGCGTACATCGTAAAGAACTGAAACACGACAAGTTTGTCGAAGAGGTGGGTCACTCGCTCGAGTTTGCCGCCGAGCACAAGAGCGAGGTGATTAAGTACGCCATAGGCGCCTTAGTTTTAATCGTCGCCGGTATCGCCATTTACCTCTATCTCGACAGCCAAACCGCCGCCCGCCAGGAAGATCTTCGCGCGGCTATGCGGATCCAGGAGGCGCAGATCGGCCCCGCCAGTAGCGAATCCGTGCTCAGCTATCCGACTGAGGCCGAGAAGCAGAAAGCTGTCGAGAAGGGGTTCACCGATTTGCATCAAAAATATCCCGGCAAGCACGAAGGCATGGTGGCGGAGTACTTCCTGGGGACGACTTATGCGGATAACGGCAAAGGCGCCGAGGCCGAGAAGGCCTTGAAGGACGTAGCGGAAAACGCAAAAGCCGAAATTGCTTCGCAGGCCAAACTATCGCTGGCGCAACTCTATGCTTCTCAAGGAAGGAACGCCGACGCCGAGAAGTTGTTGAAGAACCTGATGGAGCATCCGACGGCCTTAGTATCGAAGGTGCAGGCTACCGTGTCGCTGGCCCGCATGATTGCTCCCTCGAAACCGGACGAGGCCAGAAAGCTTCTCGAGCCGTTGCGCTCGGAGCAGGGTGCGGCTGGCCGTGTGGCGTTGACGGCGCTAGCAGAACTGCCGCCCAAGTAAGCGGCGTGGCAAGACCAGACCTCCGTCATCTTCGATTCCCGGTGGAGCAGAGCAGCGGCCGGTACTACCCGGAGTTGCCGCATCCGTATCGCAATGATTTTCAAAGAGACCGTGATCGCATCGTCCATGCACGCGCGTTTCGGCGCCTGGAAGATAAAACGCAGGTTTTTACTCCGGGACTCTCCGACCATTTCCGCAACCGGCTTACCCACACAATCGAAGTCTCGCAGATCGCCCGGACGGTAGCCGGCGTCCTGCGTCTGGATGAAGACCTAACCGAAGCCCTGGCGCTGGGGCATGATGTCGGTCACCCGCCCTTCGCCCATGCCGGGGAAGAAGAGTTGGACCGGATGATGAGCCGGTTCCACGATCGCTTTGACCACAACCTGCATTCTCTCCGCATACTCGAAACTTTTGAGCAGCGATATGCCCGCTTCCCCGGATTAAACCTGACGTTTGAGGTTCGCGAGGGGATCGCCAAGCATTCAAGAGATTTCAAGCAAGGCGAGATCCCCGAGCTGGACGGGTATCTGCCGGGATTGCGGCCGCCTCTTGAAGCACAATTAATCGACCTTGCCGATGAAATCGCCTACAATACGGCGGATCTGGATGACGGGTTTTCGGCTGGGTTGTTCACAATGGACGACATTATCCGGCAGGTCCCACAATATTCGGAGATAGCCGGGGCCATCGACACACAGTTCGCAGGCGCGCCGGACAAGATCCGCTTTCAGGAAGGCCTGCGGGCGCTGATCAACTGGCTGGTATCGGGCCTCATTGAAGGCACGTATTCCGCTGCCGGCGATGCCGGCTTATCCGATGTGGATGCTGTCCGCGAACATCCCCAGCGGATAGCGCGCATGAGGTCCGATGTGCAGGAGACCAATGCGGCGCTGAAGCGGTTTCTGCACGCGCACGTCTATCACTCGCCCGCGCTGGCGGCGGAGCGAAGCCGGTTGACCGGGATGATTTCTCAGCTGTTTGAGTTTTTCCTGGAACGCCCGGACCAGATGCCTGAAGGCTACGCGGCGTCGGCCGAGCCGCTGCATCGGGCGGTGTGCGATTACATTGCCGGAATGACCGATGGATATTTCCGGCGGACATACGCGCAGCTACTAGGATCTACTCCTCCAACGCGCGAGTGACAAAGCTGGACATTTCAGCGGAGCGGACTCCGTAGATTTTCTTCAGTTGGCGGCAGATTTCGGCGCCAAGTTTCTCGGGGGCTTCTTCGCTGGAATGGTCAATAACCACCTTCAAATAAATGTCCGTACGAGGCATAAGTCTCCAGTTTACGGCGAGCGGCCGCTGCCACTGCGATAATGGAGCTTCGGGATGTTGTGTAAAATTTGTGGAATCCGCCGGCCCCGCCGGCAATGTCCAGGCGTCGCGGGCGACATCTGTTCCGTGTGCTGCGGCACCGAGCGGGAGATGACAGTGAACTGCCCGCTGGACTGCGTCTACCTGGAAGAATCGCGTGGCCGGGACAAGGCGCCGATTCTGAATCCGGACACTTTTCCAAACCAGGATATTCGGATCACCGATCAGTTTCTGAAAAAACACGAATGGCTGCTCCTCGCCCTCTCGAGCCAACTTGTCCATACTAGTTTGGCGCGGGCTGGAGTCATCGATTATGACGTGCGTGAAGCCTTAGGGAGCCTGATTCAGACGTACCGCACGCTGGACAGCGGGCTCTTGTATGAATCCCGGCCCGCGAATCCGCTGGCTGCTTTGCTGTATGAAGAAATCCAAGCCGCTGTTCGCGCTTTGAGCGAGCGAGTTAAGAAAAGCGGTGGAAACGCCAGCATCCGCGATACCGAAATTCTGGGTGTGCTGGTCTTCCTGCAGCGGTTAGAGCTGCAGCACAATAACGGCCGCCACAAGGGCAGGGCATTCATTGATTTCCTGAAGTACTTCTTTCCGCAGAAAGCGAACGAACCGGTCGTGCAGTTATGACGGGAATCGCGATATTCGCGCATGGATCGAGCGTTGCCTCCGCCAACGCTTCGGTGCACGCGGTAGCCGAGCGATTCGCGGCGGAAGGCGGATACCGGCTGGTGGAAACGGCGTTCCTGGAGCTTGGCAAGCCTGATTTGCAGGAAGCCGTGGGTCGGCTGGTAAGCCGCGGCGCGACTGACATCCTGGTGATTCCTTACTTTCTGACGCTGGGTATTCACTTGCAGCGCGATCTACCAAGCATCGTCCAGGGGCTGGAGAGCATCTACCTTGGTGTGAGCATCGCGGTCACGGCGCCGCTGGATGGACATCCCGCGCTGCTGCAGGTTCTGCTCGATCGCGCAAAGGATGCCTGGGATGGGGGTGGCGGTTCTGAACGCCAGATTGCTTGAATCGCGCGAGATTGCGCCGGGGGTGAAGCATTTCGTGTTCGATGTGCCGGAGGTGGAGCAGCTTCCCTACCTCGCCGGCCAGTTCGTGTCCTTTTCGCGCGACTTCGACGGTAAAAAGATTACTCGCGCCTATTCGACAGCTTCACCGGCCCAGGGGAATCGCTTTGAGATCTGCCTGAACCGTGTGCCCGATGGTCACTTCTCGCCCTATCTTTTCCAGATGCAGCCCGGCGAAACCGTGGATATGAAAGGTCCGCTGGGATTCTTTACCTGGCGGAATCCGATGAGCGATTCGGTCCTGGTGGCTACGGGTACCGGCATTGCGCCCTTCCGTGCAATGTTACGCGGTTTGCTCGGGGAAGGGCCTGATAGAGAGGTCACGCTTGTCTTTGGCGTCCGGCATGAAGAGGGTCTGTTGTACTACGCCGAATTCGAGTCGCTGGAGCGGACGCACCCGAACTTCCACTTTTGGCCGACGTTGAGCCGACCGGACGCGGGATGGAAGGGACGCACAGGCCATGTACAACCGCACGTGTTTGAGGCGCTGAAGGAGCGCCGGGATATGGACGTCTACATCTGCGGCCTGAAAGCCATGGTGGATGATATGCGGGCGCAGCTCAAGGAATTCGGGATGGAGCGCCGCCAGATTATCTTCGAGAAGTACGACTAGCCCCAGTATCAGCCGCCGCGGCCGTGTTTAGGTGGATACGAAACCAGTCCGCGGCCAACTCAGCCACTTGCTTCAGTGCGCCGGGTTCTTCAAAGAGATGCGTGGCGTGCGGAACGATCACTAATTTCTTTTCGGCTGCAAGCCGGCCGAGTGCCTCTCGGTTAAGCTCAACCACGGCCTCATCATTTTCACCGACGATAAGAAGGGTCGGCGCCTTTACCTCTGCCAGCGCGGATCCAGCCAGGTCAGGGCGCCCGCCGCGCGACACCACCGCACGGACGGCCCCGCGCTGCTTTGCCGCCGTTACCAGTGCCGCTGCGGCGCCGGTGCTGGCGCCGAAAAGCCCGAGCGGCAGGTTGTACGTGTCGGAATCGTTCTGCAGCCAGTGCGAGGCCTCTCCTAAGCGCTGCGCTAACAGTAGAATATCGAAGCGCAACTTCCGCGTATGCAGATCCACCTGTTCCTCTTCGGCGGTCAGTAGATCCAGCAGCAGTGTGGCGAACCCGGATTGCTGGAGGATCTGAGCGACATAGCGATTCCGCGAGCTGTGTCGGCTACTGCCGCTGCCGTGGGCAAACAGCACAATCGCGGCAGCGCCATCGGGCTTCGCCAGGTCGCCCTCCAGATGCGCGGGGGAAATCCGCACAGGCCGCAGACTTACAGGCCGGGTTGGCTGTGCAGGCATGGCATTCCACCTTGCGTTCGCCGGCTGGACCCTATGTTCCTGCCGGGGGTCGGTAAAAACTCCGGGATCGCCACCTCATGGAATGCTTCATAGCTTCCATGAAGGCCAGGAAGCATCTGTTTGGTTTCCGCTTCGCCGCCCCAGCCGGTGGCCGCCATTACCGTCCCGTGATGCGTGATTAAGCCGATCAGGTACGAATGCATGGGATAACGCTCACGAACGAGCTGGCCAAAATTCCACTCGCCTCGCCGGCCCACTTTGGTTGCCCTGGCGTCTCCCAAAAATGCGAGTTGTGGGCCCAGACGACGATCTTGCTTTCACCATACCGCCTCCGCGGATGGGCGGCAAGCTCATGCGGTTTCGGCCGTGTGGCGATCGCGAAGGTTCCAGGAAGAGACGCGGCATTCCGGACCAGGAGCGCCCTGCGTGGTTCTCTTGCATGATTCACTGTGAACGCCGGTTATGCCGGGCGTCAGAAGGCTGCAGCCAGATTCAGCAATTCCTGAACTTCTTCGTCGGTTGTTTGTGAGAAGTCCTCGTACCACATGCCCACCGAATAGAGCTGATCGGGTATGAACCCGCAGACCATTTCATCGACTTCCGCGCGGAGCTGGCTGCACACAGTCTCCCCGGCAACGGGAACGGCCACGATCAGCCGGCCCGGTTTCTGGGGGCGCAACGCCCGGATGGCGGCGAGCATGGTGGAACCGGTAGCCAGTCCATCATCCACCAGGATGACCGTGCGATCGCGAACGAGCAGCGGCGGCCGATGTTTTCTATACAATCGCTCGCGCCTTTCCAATTCGCGCCGCTCCCGCGCTGTCAAAGCCTCGATTACTCCGGAGGAAAGTTGACTTTCGCTGATGAACTGCTCGTCCAATACCCGCACCCCGCCACTCGCAAGAGCGCCTATGGCGAATTCACTGTGACCGGGCAGACCTAGTTTTCTGACAATAAAAACGTCGAGTTCCGCCTGCAATGCGGAGGCGACCTCAAAAGCGACAGGAACGCCTCCTCGAGGCAATCCAAGCACAAGCAGGCTTGGTTGACTGCGATATTTTTGCAGCTCTCCCGCGAGTACTCGACCTGCGTCGGACCGATTTCGGTAGGGAACGGACATAGCGTCCATGGCTCCTTTCGAACGTTCGTGAGGGTTTCTACCAGTGAGATGCTCACTCACGTAGGACGTGACAGTGTTTATTCGCGGTAGTTACGAGGACGGGGAAGGGTTTAACTATTGCTGTAGCGCCTGGCGCAAAGTATGAATATCCTGTTCCGAATTATATAGATGCAGAGAGATGCGAAGACTGCCGTGGCGGGCCGATACAAGGATCCTCCGCCGTTTTAAATGGTCGGCCAGATCCGCAGCTTCCCGGCCTGGGAAACGAGCTGCGATGATCGGAGAATTTTCGTGCAGGATAGAGGCGCCGCAGCCCTGCAACATGGCGCAAGTTTCCGCCGCCAGACTGAGTACACGCGTTTCTATAGCTGCGGGACCGACATCCAATAACAACTTCAGCGAGGCGCCCATCGCGTAGAGGCCGGAAAAATTCAGCATGCCGCCTTCGTACTTCTCGGCCGCCTCCACAAACTCGGGAGCCCCGTGGTTTAAAGCGTTCACACCGCGCCAGCCGCGGTCACTACGCCACCCGATTACGTTCGGCATCACTTGCCGCCGCAGCGCCGGACTGACGTAGGCGAAGGCGGCGCCATTGGGCGAGAGAAGCCATTTATAGGCGTGCACCGCCAGCATGTCCGGCTGCACTGCCTGAACATTGAATGGCAACGGTCCGAGTCCCTGCGTACCATCCACGTAGAACAGAATCCCACGCTGCCGCAGAAGCCTTCCCATCTCTTCCAGGGGCGGCCGGAAGCCGGTACTGTAGTTCAGCATGCTCACCAGAACGGCCCGGGTCCGGCCGGAGAGAGTGGCCTCAAAGCCATCCCAGTTGGTTTCTACCAGTTCGACGCCTTGCTGCTGGAGCAGAGACGGGTAATAGATATTGTTGGGGAACTCGTTTTCGAAGGTGACGATGCGATCCCCTGGCTGGAAGCGAATGCCCCCGAGAAAGAGCGAGAGCGCCGCCGAAGCATTCGGCATAAACGCAATATCGTCCGGGTCCGCTTGAATCAGCTTGGCAGCCAGCGTGCGTACCTGATCCATATCGTCGAACCAGCTGAGAAAGTCATGGCACGCCGTCTCGTCGCGGTGGGCAAAATGACGCGCCACCGCGTTGGTAGCGCAGTGCGGTAACTGGCCGAAGCTCGCGGTATCGAGAAACGTCCAGTTTGCCAGCGCCGGGAACTCCTCCCGGACGCGATGCCAGTCAGGCCCCATGAATGCGGGATTGGATGAAGGCTGCCGCGTCGCCGACAGCAACGTCGGAAGTCTTCCTGCCCCGGCGCTCCACGACTTCGACGAGCCCCTGCCCGAGTTTCTTGCCTAAAGTGACGCGGTACGGAATCCCGATGAGGTCGGCATCCTTGAACTTGACGCCGGGACGCTCGTCGCGGTCATCCAGCAAGGTGTCGATTCCCAGGGCGACCAACTCGTTATAAATCGTCTCGGCGGCGAGACGTTGGGCGCCGTCTGCGATGTTTACAGGTGTCACGACAGCGGCGAAAGGGGCGATGGCGGCAGGCATGGCGATGCCGTCCTTATCGTTGTAAAGTTCGATGGCGGCACAGAGGATCCTTTCAATCCCAATGCCATAGGAGCCCATGATGACGGTGACTTCTTTGCCCGACTCATCCAGCACCTTCAGGCCCATGGAGTCGGAGTACTTATAGCCAAGCTTGAAAATATGTCCGATCTCAACGCTCTTGGCAATCTCCAATGGCTCACCGGTATCGACTGTCGTGTCCCCGGGCGCCACCTGGCGCAAATCGAAGAACTCAGCCGTGAAATCCTTGCCGGGGGTGACGTTACGAAGATGATAATCATCCTTGTTCGCGCCGGCGATCATGTTGCGCCGGCCCTGCAGTGCGAGGTCGGCAATGATCCGCATCTTGCGGACGCCGACGGGGCCGAGAGATCCCGGATCGGCGCCAAACCACTCCCGGATCTCTTCCGGATGGGCCGGGCGAATCTCATTCCCGGGCACGGCCGAGCTGAACTTAGTCTCACTGAGCGAGTGATCGCCACGCAGCAGCGCAAGCACAGGCTGACCATCCACGCTCATCACCAGACTCTTCATTTGCGCAGTTTGGGGGAGACGGGTGAACTCCGCGACTTCGGCTATTGTTTTCCGTCCGGGCGTATGAAACTCTTCCGGCTGCAGATCGCCTTCCGGATCCGGGGAGGGTGGGGGTACGGGCCGAGAGACAGCCTTTTCCAAATTCGCCGAGTAGCCGGTCGCGGG
>DATLBY010000144.1:0-3451 GCA_035526665.1 Bryobacteraceae bacterium | reverse complement strand
GGACGTCATCGATTTCTGCCTGCCCAGCCATGATGCCCGGCTGCGCGGCGGCTGGTATGAGCTGGAAGGCGTTTTCGGAAACAAATACCGCTGGATCGGTGCACAGGCTTCGGCTGTCTTAAAACGGGTGAAGCCGGGAGCCCAGAAGCTTCGGATCCGCGGTCATGTGCATGAGCAGTCGTTCGCGCAAGGCAAGCCGGTGACGCTGATAGCCGACGTGAATGGCCAGCGTGTCGGGGAATGGACGCTGGAACGCTCCGGGCTTTTTATCGTGGAAGCCAACCTCCCCGAGGCCGCGGAGTACGAGCTTTCTGTGACGGCGGGACCCACCTGGCAGGTTCCCACCGACGACCGCGTGTTCAGCGTCAACCTGAGTATGATCCGGCTGGCGCCGCAGGACGATTCCGAGCTCTAAGCCCGCCAATCACTCGATCACAATTAATAAATCCTTCGCATCCACCGTCTGGCCTACTTGCACCAGCATTTCTTTCACCGCGCCCGACACCGGCGCATACACCGTGGTCTGCATCTTCATCGCCTCCATGATCAGGAGCCGCTCGCCTTTGGCAACGTTAGCGCCAGCCTCCACCACGATGCTTGTGACGGCTCCGGGAATGGGGGCGCCCACGTGCCCTGGTTTACCCGTATCCGCCTTTACGCGATGGGTGGCTGCAACTTTTAACGTCTTATCCGCGATGTTGACCTCGCGTGGCTGGCCGTTTAATTCGAAGAACACGGTCCGGTCCCCGTCGGGATGCGGCTCGCCGACTGTCAGGAATTTGACGATCAGAGTCTTGCCCGGTTCCAACTCCGCGGTGATCTCATCGCCCTTCTCCATGCCGTAATAGAACTGGGGAGTCGGCAACACCGTCAGGTCCCCGTAGGACTGCCGCGCCTGCTCGAACTCGAGAAACACTTCCGGGTACATCAGGTAGCTCATCAGGTCGGTGCGCGACACCTCCTGGCCCAGCTTCTCCTTCAGCATTGCTGAAGTTTCTTCCAGATCGACCGGAGCCAGATGCTCCCCAGGACGTCCCGGCTGGGTTTTGCCGCCGCGCAAGATCACCTCGCGGATCTTCTCCGGCCACCCGCCATCAGGCTCGCCCAGAGAACCGGAGAACATGTCGACCACTGAGTTCGGGAGCGTCAAATTGTGATTGGGCCCCAGATTCTCCAGTTCCTTCACAGTAGTTCCGTGGCTGACCAGGAAAATGGCAAGGTCTCCCACCACCTTGCTGGAGGGAGTCACTTTGACGATGTCGCCGAACGCCATATTCACTTCGGCATAGGTACGCGCAATCTCGGGCCAGCGCGCGCCCAACCCCATGGCTTCGGCCTGCTCTTTCAGATTGGTGTACTGGCCGCCCGGCATCTCGTGCAAATACACTTCCGCCGTGCCCGATTTGAGACCGCTGTCAAACGGCAGATACCAGGTACGCACGGTTTCCCAGTAATCCGCGCACTGGTTGAGAGAGTCTAGATCGAGGCCGGTGTCGCGCACGGTGTTGGAGAGCGCCGCCACGATGGAGTTCAAATTCGGCTGGCTGGTGGTGCCGCTCATGGACGCGATGGCGCCATCGACGGCGTCCACGCCCGCTTCCGACGCCTTCAGCACCGATGCCGCATTGATGCCGCTCGTGTCGTGTGTGTGGAAGTGGATCGGCAGCCCGATTTCAGAGCGCAGCGTGGCAACGAGCTTCTCGGCCGCGTACGGCTTGCAGAGGCCCGCCATGTCCTTAATCGCCAGCACATGCGCGCCCATGCGCTCGAGCTCCTTGGCCATATTTACGTAGTACTGCAAGGAGTACTTCTCGCGGCGCGGATCCAGAATATCGCCGGTGTAGCAGATGGCCGCCTCGCAGACCCTTCCCGTTTTCCGTGTAGCCTCCATGGCTACCTGCATATTCGGAAGCCAGTTGAGCGAGTCGAAAATGCGGAAAATATCGATTCCCTGGGCGGCGGCTTCCTGGATGAACTCCTTCACCACGTTGTCCGGATAGGCGGTGTAGCCCACCGCATTGGAGGCCCGCAGCAGCATTTGAAAGCAGATGTTCGGAATGGCTTCGCGCAGCCGCTGCAGCCGCTGCCAGGGATCTTCGTAGAGGAAGCGCAGCGCCACATCGAAGGTTGCGCCGCCCCACATTTCCAGGCTGTAGAGATTCGGTAGCTTGTGCGCGACGAAGTTCGCGATGGCGAGCATATCGTAGCTGCGGACGCGCGTTGCCAGCAGCGACTGATGGGCATCGCGAAAGGTGGTATCGGTCAGCAGCAGGCGCGTCTGCGACCGCGTCCATTCGGCGAACTTCTCGGGTCCCAGCCGGTCCAGCAGCTGGCGCGAGCCCTCGGGCGGCGCTGCCGTATCCGTCACCGGGATGGGCGCCGGGCGAATACTCCGGGGTCTCGGCTTCCCGGCCACCTCTTTATTCCCGTTGACGATCACCTCGCCAATGTAGGTGAGCAGCTTACTGGCGCGATCCTTCCGGGGAGTGAACTGGAACAGCTCCGGAGTCTCATCCAGGAACCTGGTGGTGGCGTCGCCCGACTGAAATTGCGGATGGTTCACCACATTTTCCAGGAACGGGATATTGGTCACCACGCCGCGGATCCGGAACTCGCGCAGGGCGCGGTCCATTCGCTGGCAGGCCTGTTCGAAATCCTGTCCGCTGGCCGTCACCTTCACCAGCAGTGAATCGTAATATGGCGTGATGACAGCGCCGCCGTAAGCCGACGCGCCGTCCAGGCGAACCCCAAATCCGCCCGGAGAACGGTAGGTGTGTATCTTGCCGTAATCGGGGACAAAATTATTGCCTGCGTCTTCCGTGGTCACGCGGCACTGCAGCGCATAGCCGTGCAGCGGAATATCCTGCTGCGCGGGCAGGTGCATCTCTGGCCCGTGTAATTTCAGGCCCTGGGCCACCTGGATCTGGGAACGCACAATGTCGATGCCGGTGACCACTTCGGTCACCGTGTGCTCCACCTGCACGCGCGGGTTGACCTCGATGAAGTACCACTTCTCCGCATCCACATCCACCAGAAACTCAACCGTGCCGGCGCTATAGTATCCGGCGGACCGCGCCAGGCCCACGGCGGCCTCCGCCAACTCTTTGCGGATGCGCGGATTCAGATGTACAGCGGGCGCTACTTCCACCACCTTCTGATGCCGCCGCTGCACGGAGCAGTCGCGCTCATATAAGTGCAGAATGTTGCCGTGATGGTCGCCGAGGATCTGAACTTCGATGTGTTTCGCGTTCCGGATGTAGCGCTCCAGGAAGACGGCGTCGTTGCCGAAGGCCGCCAGCGCCTCCTGCCGGGCCTCTTCGATGCGCGCAGCGAATTCCTCGGGGCTGTTCACGATCCGCATGCCGCGTCCGCCGCCTCCGAAGGCCGCCTTGATAATCAGGGGAAAGCCGATTTCACCCGCCAGCTTTGCGGCGGCTGCGGGCTCGGTGAC
>DATLBY010000143.1:0-13939 GCA_035526665.1 Bryobacteraceae bacterium | reverse complement strand
TAGCGGTCTACCACCCGTTCCTTTAATGGAATGATCGCATTTTCCGTGATGATTATGCCCTCGGGGCACACCTTCCGGCAGCAGGCTGTGATGTTGCAGAAGCCGACGCCATGCTGATCCTTGAGCTCAGGCAGACGGTCTTCGGTGTCGAGCGGATGCATCTCCAGGGCAGCGGCATAGGTAAAGAACCGGGGGCCGATAAACTCGTCGAATTTGCCATGCTCGCGAAGTACATGGCAGACGTCCTGGCAAAGGTAGCATTCAATGCATTTCCGGAACTCCTGCACGCGCTCGATGTCGGCCTGCTGCATGCGCCAGGAGCCATCCGCAGCGTCTGGCGGCCGTGGCTTAAACCTTTTAATATTCTTCTTTACGCGAAAGTTCCAGCTCACGTCGGTAACCAGATCGCGTACGGGAGGGAAGGCGCGCATGGGCTCGACGGTTACAGGCTGATCGAGAGGTAGCGCGTTAAGCCGCGTCATACACATAAGGGCCGGCTGACCGTTGATTTCGGCCGAACAGGAGCCGCACTTTCCCGCTTTGCAGTTCCAGCGGACCGCCAGGTCGTTGGCCTGTTCGGCTTGAATGCGATGAACGGCATCCAGCACGACCATTCCTTCGCTGACCTCAGTGCGATAGGCCTGAAACTGGCCTCCGGAGGAATCGCCGCGCCAGATTTTGAAGGTGGCCTCCATCACTTCATCTCCTCAATGATCTCTTTGAGCTCCGCCGGAATCGAGCGGGTAGGCTGGCGTTTTACCTGCATACTGCCATCGGAGCCCCGTTGGATGACGATATTGAACCCGCCGTATTCGGAGCTCTTCTCGGGGTAGTCGTCGCGGAAGTGTGCGCCCCGGCTTTCCTTGCGTTCGAGCGCGGCCCGCGCGATGGCCTCCGACACGGTGAGCATGTTCGGCAAATCGAGCGCAGTATGCCAGCCGCCGTTATACTCACGATTACCGTGCACACCGACGAGCGCGGCCCGCTGGTTCAACTTCTGAATCTCGCCGAGAGCCTGCTCCATTTCCGGCTGAATCCGCACGATGCCCACAAGATTTTGCATCATCTGCTGCAGATCATGCTGGACCTGAAAGGGACCGTCGGCGGAGCCGGCACGCTCGAAGGGCTTGAGAGACCAGCGGGCCGACTCCTCAACCTGGGACGCGTCAATATCGGCTTTCCCATTCGCCTTCGAGAAGGCCGCCGCACTTTCCCCGGCGCGCTTTCCGAAGACGAGAAGGTCCGAAAGCGAGTTGCCCCCCAGGCGATTGGCTCCGTGGAGACCGGCCGCGCACTCACCGGCGGCGAATAGTCCGGGCAAAGTGGACATCTGAGTATCGCCGTCTACTTGAATACCGCCCATCATGTAGTGCGTGGTGGGACCGACCTCCATCGCCTCCTTGGTAATGTCGATGTCGGCGAGCTGTTTGAACTGGTGATACATGCTGGGGAGCTTTTTCCGAATGTGCTCCTGGGCACGGGGTAAGCGCTCCTTGATCCAGGCAATATCGAGGAAGACGCCGCCGTGCGGACTTCCCCGCCCTGCCTTGATTTCGCGCACGATACAGCGGGCTACATGGTCGCGGGTCAAGAGCTCCGGGGGGCGGCGGGCATCTTTATCGCCCTGGGTGTAACGCCAGCCTTCCTCCTCGTTATCGGCCGTCTGGCCCTTGTAATTATCCGGAATGTCGTCGAACATGAAGCGGCGGCCTTCACTGTTGCGCAGCACTCCGCCCTCGCCGCGCACGCCTTCGGTGACCAGGATGCCGCGAACGCTAGGCGGCCACACCATACCGGTGGGATGAAACTGCACAAACTCCATGTCCATGAGAGCCGCGCCCGCGTGATAGGCAAGCGAGTGGCCGTCGCCGGTATATTCCCAGCTATTGCTGCTGATGGCGTAGGCACGGCCCACACCGCCGGTTGCCATGACCACGGCGTTGGCGCGGATCAGAAGGAAGCGTCCGCGCTCGCGGTCGTATCCGAAGATCCCCGAGACGCGTCCGCCCGCTGTCAGGAGCGTCAGGACGGTGCATTCCATGTGGACATGAATGCCCTGATGAATGCCATGATCCTGAAGCGTGCGAATCATCTCGAGGCCGGTGCGGTCGCCGACATGCGCCAGACGGGGGTAGCGATGGCCGCCGAAGTTTCGCTGCAGGATCCGGCCGTCTTCCGTCCGGTCGAAGAGCGCGCCCCAGGATTCCAGCTCGCGCACCCGCTCAGGCGCTTCCCTGGCGTGCAATTCGGCCATGCGCCAGTTGTTCAGGTATTGCCCGCCGCGCATGGTGTCGGCGAAGTGCACTCTCCAACTGTCGCGATCGTCCACGTTGCCCATCGCGGCCGCGACACCGCCCTCGGCCATCACGGTATGGGCCTTGCCCAGAAGCGACTTAGTGATGACGCCTACCGATGCGCCTTGCGCGGATGCTTCGATGGCAGCGCGTAGACCAGCGCCCCCCGCACCGATGACAAGTACATCGTACTCGTGCGTCTGGTACTCAGTCATCTACAGAATTCTCCAATCGGTCCAGACGCCGGTGGCGCAGAGGCGTACATAGAGGTCCGAAAATCCGACCGTAAACAGGCTTAGCCATGCGAACAGCATGTGTTTTCGGTTCAGCGCACTGGAGCAGGCGTAAGGCGTGCATCCGAGCGTCGCCTTGGACAGCGTGTCACTGCAGCCTCCCACCAGATGACGCATGGAGTGGCAGCCCAGGGTGTATCCCGAGAGGAGGACGGTGTTCACCGCAAGCACCAGCGTGCCCACACCGATGCCGAAGGTTGTGCGGCCGGTGGAATCGATGAACCACATGGCTTTCCAGACGTCGTGAGCTAAAAGAAAAATAAACAACAACGCGATGTAGAGGAAATAGCGATGGACGTTCTGCAGGATGAGGGGAAAATAGCGTTCTCCGAGGTAGCTCTTTCTGGGTTCGCCGACGGTGCACGCCGGCGGGTCGGCCCAGAACGATTTGTAATAGGCGCCGCGATAGTAATAGCAGGTGAAACGGAAAAGGCCGGGCGCCCAAAGAATCAGCAGGGCCGGCGAAAACGGAAGCCACTGCGGAAACCATTTGGGCTGCGGACCGAACCAGCTATGTGGCGAGTCCCCGAACAGTTCGGGCGAATAAAAGGGAGAAAGATAGGGGCCGAAAGTGTAGTTCTTTCCTTGAAAGGCCGCCCAGGTGGAATAGACAATAAACGTCGAAAGACCAAGGAACACCAGGAGCGGCTGGAGCCACCAGGTATCGCGCCGCTGCGTTTGGCCGAAGCGGCGAGGGTAGAGCGGAAGATCGGTGGATGCCATTCGATTGCTCCTTGGAACCGGTGAAACTGCGCACCAGACTTGATACTAGCGCGACAGATTTTGATAAGGATCAAATCTACCGAACTAGGATGGTTTGGGTCAAGTCACCAGGGCTGCTGCTCTGGTATCTTTTAGTGAACGTGCCATATTCTTCCGAGAGTCTCATCCTCAATTTTTCCGCCGACAAGCTTCAGAGCCTGCTGGAAAATCTGAGCGACGGATTCATCATACTGGATCGGGAGTGGCGGTTCGTTTTTCTAAATGCCAAAGCAGCGGCAATGGCGCGCAAACCAGTTGGCGATTTAATGAAAAAACTGGTTTGGGAAGAGTTTCCCGCAACAGCAGGCACAAACTTTCAAATCGAACTGGAACGCTGCGTAAGTGAAAAGATTCCGATCCATTTCGAGGAATATTACGAAGATTTCGACGTTTGGTTCGAGGTGAATGCCTACCCTTCGGAAGACGGCGTAAATGTCCTCTTCCGGGATGTCACGCAACGGAAATTAGCCGAAGCGGATCTAAGGGATCGCGCTCGCGTGTGGGCTTTCAGTGCCGCCGTGGCAGAGGCGCTCACAACCGCGACTACATTACAAGTGATGTTACAGCGAAGCTGCGAAGCAATTGTACGGGAGCTGGACGCCGCATTCGCTCGTATCTGGACCGTATCTCGGGGCAGCGATACTCTGACGCTGCAGGCCAGTGCAGGTATGTACACGCACCTGGATGGCGCACATGCGGTTGTTCCGGTGGGCAGCCTGAAGATCGGCCTGATCGCCAAGGAGCGAAAACCTCACCTGACCAACTCCGTGGTGGGCGATTCCCGCGTCGCCGATCAGGAATGGGCCAAGCGGGAAGGCATGGTTGCATTCGCGGGATACCCGCTGATTATTGAAGAGCAACTAGTCGGAGTAGTAGCGATGTTTGCCCGCAATCCTTTGTCGCAAGTGGTTATTGAGTCCATGGCGGCCGTGGCCAATGGGATTGCTCTCGGCATTCACCGAAAGGCGACCGAGGAGGAGTTGCGAGAAAGCGAGGCCCGCTACAGGTTGACTGCCGAATCGGCGTCGGACGGGATCGTCAGCATCAATTCGCAAAGTGTTATCCAATCGGTAAACGGGGCCATGGCCACGATCTTCGGGTACAAACGCGAGGATCTGATCGGCGCCCCGCTGACTAAACTGATGCCCGAGCGATTCCGGGAACGCCACAAGGGCGGATTCACGAGATATCAACAAACCCGCGTGCGAACGCTGCCATGGAACGGTCTGGAGCTGCCCGGGCTTCGTCAGGACGGAAGGGAGATTGCGCTCGAAATCTCCTTCGGAGAGCTGGCGTATCGCGGGGAGCACCTGATCACCGGGGTGATCCGGGACGTGACGAGCCGGAAACAGGCGGAACGCAGGACCCAAACTCAGTTTGCGGTAACGAGCATTCTGTCGGAGTCCAACACGTTCGAGGCCATTGGCCAGGCTATTGAGGCGGTCTGTGAAGGTTTGGAATGGGATCTGGGCTCATTCTGGACCGTTGACGAGCGGTTCAATCGAATGAGCTATCTGATTGGATGGCAGCGGGATTCGGGCCGGCTGGGTGAGTTTCAGGAGCTCAACCGCCATACAACGTTTCAGCCGGGAGAGGGACTTCCCGGCCAGGCATGGGCTTCCGGCCAGCCAATATGGATCTCCGATTTCCCGCACTCCGAGTACCCGCGATCGGCCAGCGCCAGCGCGCATGGATTGTGCACCGCGTTGGCATTTCCCATTCGCGTAGAGCACAAAGTGATCGGCGTCATTGAATTTTTCAGCAGGCAGTGCCTCGCCATGAACAACGATGTGATCCAGACGGGATCCGCCATTTCGCACCAGATCGGCCAGTTCCTAAGCCGCCTGCTTGCTGAGCAGGCCCGGGTCCGCAAGGAAGCGGAACTTGCCCAGTCCAATGAGGATCTGCAACAGTTTGCCGCTATCGCTTCCCACGATTTGAAAGAGCCGCTGCGGACAATCAGCAGCTATATTGACCGCCTCCAGGCGCGGTATAAAGACCGGTTGGAAGGAGATGCCGAAGAGTATCTGGCATTCGTGTCGGACGGAGCCAAACGGATGACATCGCTGCTGGATTCCTTGCTCGCTTACTCGAGCGTGGATGCCAGAGAAGAGCTGCAGGCCGTGGCCCTGGCCGATGTAATGCGGGATGTCCGGCTAAACCTGTTGATGGCCATGGAACGAAGTCTTGCGATACTCACCCATGATCCCTTGCCGATCGTGACAGGCGATAAGGGCCAGTTGACCCAACTATTTCAAAATCTGATTGGCAATGCAATTAAATATCGAGGCACGGCAGCACCCCGGATTCACGTGGGCGCCGAACGCAAGGACGATGCCTGGATTCTGAGCGTACGCGACAATGGCATCGGAATGGCCGAGCAATACCACGACACGATTTTTAAGGTCTTCAAACGCCTCCACGGCGCCGACATTCCGGGCGCGGGCATGGGTCTGGCGATCTGCAAGCGAATTGTCGAGCGTCATGGCGGCCGGATCTGGGTCGAATCGCAGCCGGGTAAAGGCTCCACGGTGTATTTCACGTTGCCGCCCGGAGAGAATTCTGCATCGTCTGATTGAGTCTGCTAGACTGGTGGGCCAGCCTACAAAAACAGGACGAAACAGCCGATAGTACTAGCGAGGGTCCCTCGACACCATGAACACACGCCCGCTCTTCAGCCTTTTTTCCTCCGATCTTGCGATTGACCTGGGGACTGCTAACACCTTGGTTTACGCGCATGGACGTGGGATCGTGGTCGACGAACCGTCGATGGTGGCGATGAACAAGAACACGGGCGAGGTGGAGGCCGTCGGCAAGGAGGCCAAAGAGATGCTGGGCCGCACGCCGGGTAACATTGTCGCTATCAAGCCGATGCGCGACGGAGTGATTGCCGACTTCAAGGTGACCGAACGGATGCTTTCCTATTTCATACGGAAGGCACATAAACGCAAGATGCTGGTGCATCCGCGCATCGTGATCGGAGTTCCCAGCGAAATCACACAAGTGGAGCGCCGCGCGGTGGTGGATTCGGCGGGTCGGGCCAAGGCCAGCGAAGTTCACCTGGTGGAACAGGCGATGGTAGCCGCGGTGGGCGCCGGACTGCCCGTCACCGAGCCTTCGGGCAATATGGTGGTGGACATCGGGGGAGGGACCACGGATATCGCGGTGATCTCCATGTCGGGCATCGTGTACTCGCGTTCGGTCCGGATGGCCGGCAACCAGATGGACGACGCGGTGATGCAGTATTTGAAACGGCGCTACAACCTCCTGATCGGCGAGCGTACGGCGGAGGCGATCAAAATGGAGATCGGCTCGGCCCATCCCCTGCAAAGTCCAATCACGATGGAGATCAAGGGACGCGATCTGATTGAAGGCGTGCCCAAGACCATCCGGGTTTGCGACGCTGAGATTCGCGAGTCGTTGGGCGATTGCGTGGCGACGATCATCAAAGCCGTCCGGGTAGCGCTGGAACAGACACCACCGGAGTTGAGCGCCGATATCTTCGATCGCGGCATTGTGCTGACAGGCGGCGGCGCGCTCCTGAAGAACATGGACGAGCGGATTCGCGTCGAAACGGGTCTGCCCGTGTCGATTGCGGAGAACCCCCTCACGTCGGTGGTCATGGGTACGGGCAAGATGCTCAGTAATTTTAAGTTACTGCGCAAAATCTCCATCAATTAGCCTTAAAAAGCATTGTTGATTATCCGGCAGTGGCGGAAACAATCTGTAGATTGTCGAGCTGTCGGTAGTCCTTGGGATTATTCCAACCAGGGGCGCGGCGCGAATTCAGGATGCCACTCGAAAATAAAGCTGGCGACGTCTGTATCAAGGACCAGTCTTGCCGTTGCGGATCCGCCAGATCATCCGTATTCAGGACCGCCCAGAGATCAGCGTTCACGCGTTAACATCCAGTTGATTCCAAATCGATCGCGCAGCTGCGCGAATCGCGTAGCGAAGAATGTCTCCTGCATCGGCATGAAGACTTGGCCTCCATCCGAGAGGGCCGAAAAGATCCGCTCCGCCTCGCTGTCGCTCTGAACGCTCAGTGACAGGTAGGCGCTCCGCATCGGCTGCGCGTCATCAATGTCCGCCCCCATTAGTTCTGTATCACCGATCGAAATGCGCGCGTGTACTACCGCGCCCTTGGATTCCGGTTTCACCTGGCTCTGATCGGGGAGCTCTCCACGCGTCATCACCATCCCGATCTTCCCGCCCAGGTGCTTCTCGTAGAAACGGAATGCCTCTGCGCACTTTCCGGCGAAATTCACATATGTGTTCAGCTTCATGGACCGATCTCCTACCAGGATGATCGCATGGGCTTCCGATCGGGCGCGGCTGCAAAATAAACTTGAACACTTGGCCTCCTGGGCTGGTCTTAGGTTGCGAACGTGCGTCATGCATGATGGAAGCTTCGCAACAGTTCGCATTCGGGGAGCAGGACTTGACCCTACAGGAAGAATGCAGGGCTCGATTTGCCGCACTGGTCGAGCGGCAGGCCCGCTTTGTCTTCCGTGTAGCCTACGCGATGCTGCGAAACAGGGCAGATGCAGAGGATGTGGTGCAAGACACATTCCTGAAGCTCTATCGCAGCGGCGCGTGGGAACGAATGAACAACGAACGGGCTTTCCTGGCCCGCACAGCCTGGCGGCTGTCGGTGGACAGGTTGCCGAAGTTGGTCAACGATCCCCGGGCGGGCCGGGAGCCAGCTTCAGGCGCCTCAAATCCGGAAGAGAGCGTGATCGCCGGCGACTGGAATGCGGCCTTGCATCGCTTGGTGGACGCGCTGCCGGAAGAATTACGGCAGCCCCTCGCGTTATCCACGGTGGAGGAATTGAGTTCCAGAGAGATCTCGGACGTCATGGGGATTCCGGAAGGCACCGTCCGGACTCGACTGATGCGGGCGCGTGAGATTTTGAAAGGAAAGATAGCTGCCCTCAGGGAGGGTCGCGATGACAGATGACGAACTGGATCGATTGCTCGAAAAGGGGCTAAGTAGCTACTCCAGCGCCGAGCCAGCGGCCGGAATCGAACGGCGCGTAATGGCCCGCGTGTCGGCGACACGGCGGCGATTCGAGTTCCCGCGTTGGCTGATTGCCGCGCCGGCGTTGGCCGCGATGTTGCTGGCGTTTATGTTTTGGAACCGGCAGGATGAGGCTCCAAAACTGCGTCCAATTGCCGCGCTCCAAATGACGCCACCCATGCCGGCCTGGGATCGGCCACCCGCGGTGACGCCACGGCAGGCCGTGCCGGGCAGGGTACGCCGGAGGGTTGCAGCCGCTCCGAAGCGCCAGCAGTTCCCTTCTCCCGCGCCTTTAACCGGCGAAGAGCAGGCGCTGATAGACCTGGCGGCACGTGGACCAGAGGCGTTGGAGTTATTCGCCCGGAAACCCGGGGGAGCGATTGAGATTGGTGAAATTCAAATCCGTCCGTTGGTAAATGAGTAAAAGGGGAGCGCATATGGTCAGGTTTGTGACGATGGTCTGTTTTGTGGCCCTGTTGCCGAGTGTCTCGCTCGCTCAGGCCGCAAAGTTTTATCAATTGGAGTTTGTCGTGAAGGAAGTGGAGGAGGGCAAAGTCGTGAATAGCCGCTCTTATTCGATGATCACATCCGGTGATCCGAATTCCGGGCGCTCATCTTCCATGCGAACCGGCAACCGGGTCCCAGTGCCGTCATCGCCGGGATCTACGCAGTTTAACTACCTGGACATCGGCGTGAATATCGATTGTGCCGTATTGCGGGATCTGGATGGTGAATTGGCTCTGAACGTAGTGGCGGAGATCAGCAGCATCGCATCTAAGACGGATGCGAGCGCGACCGCTCCGCCGGTCCTGCGGCAGACCAAGTGGAATTCGAACGTTGTGCTACCGATCCGGAAAGCAACGGTTTTATTCGGATCGGACGATCCAGGAACCAAACGGAAAATGCAGTTGGAGCTGACAGCAACTCCAGTGAAGTGAAGACGGGCAGGCCCATGACGGACCTGCCCTTTTTATTTAGGCGGTGCGGGCGGCTTCGGACTTGTCGCCTTTCACGCCGGCGATGGCCGCCTGAGCCGCGGCCAGACGCGCGATGGGTACGCGATAGGGCGAGCAAGAGACATAGTCCATGCCGGTGCGATAGCAGAACTCAACCGAACTAGGCTCACCTCCGTGCTCCCCGCAGATGCCCACTTCGAGATCGGGCCGGGCTTCGCGGCCGAGCTTTACCGCCATCTCGACCAGCTTGCCTACGCCTTCCTGATCGAGGACGGCGAATGGATCGTCGGCGAAAACCTTGAGGTCCATGTATTCGCGCGAGAACTTCGTATAGTCATCGCGGGAAAGACCCATCGTGGTCTGCGTCAAATCGTTGGTTCCGAAGCTGAAGAATTCCGCCTCGGCGGCGATCCTGTCCGCAGTCAGGGCGGCGCGAGGAATTTCGATCATGGTTCCGATCAGGTACTTCAGGTTCTTGAGGCCGGCGGCGGCCAGGACTTCCTTGGCAACCGATTCCACGATGTCCTTCTGGTGCTTCAACTCGGCGATGCTGCCCACCAGCGGAATCATGACTTCCGGGATGACCTTGACACCCTTCTTCGACACCTGGACGGCAGCCTCAAAAATGGCGCGCGCTTGCATCTCGGTGATTTCCGGGTAGGTAATTCCGAGACGGCAGCCACGGTGCCCGAGCATCGGGTTGAATTCATGCAGCTCTTCCACGCGTTGCAGCAGCTCAGGGAGCCGCTTCTTGAGCTCTCCGACGGGAATGGAATACCTTTCCGACATCTCGCGCTTGGACTTGATGTCGGCGTGCGGCAGCTTGGCGAGATCCACCATCAGGTTCTCGCGCTTCGGAAGGAATTCATGGAGCGGCGGATCGAGCGTCCGGATCACCACCGGGAACCCGTTCATTGCGGTAAACAGGCCAGCGAAATCCTTGCGCTGCATCGGCAGCAGTTTCAAGAGCGCCTTTTTTCGGGATGCTTCATCGCGCGCCAGAATCATCGCCTGCATGAACGGAATGCGATCCTCGGCGAAGAACATGTGCTCCGTGCGGCAGAGGCCGATACCTTCCGCTCCGAATGCGCGGGCGGCTTTGGCGTCGCGCGGAATATCGGCGTTGGCGCGTACACCGAACTTGCCGCGGAACTCATCGGCGTATTTCATAAAGGTAGCGAAGACAGGCGAGTTGGGATCGGGATCGCGTGTCGTTGCCTGGCCGTTGTAGACGTTCCCCGTGCTGCCGTCCAGCGACAGCCAGTCGCCTTCCTTGATGATCTGCCCCTTTACCTTGCAGGTCTTTTTGTGCTCATCGATTTCCAATGAGCCGGCGCCGACGATACAGGGACGGCCCATACCGCGGGCCACAACGGCAGCGTGGCTGGAAGCTCCGCCAACGGCAGTGAGAATTCCCTTGGCTACGTCCATGCCGTGAATATCATCGGGCGTGGTCTCTTTCCGGAGAAGGATCACAGGGGAACTGGTGGACATCTCCACCGCATCCTCGGCAGTGAAGGCAACGCGTCCGACGGCCGCGCCGGGTGAGGCAGCGATGCCCTTGGCGATCGGTTGCAAGGCGCCGAGCGAGGCTGCGTCGAAGATGGGGTGCAACAACTGGTCCAACTGGCTGGGGGCAACGCGCTGGACGGCCGTTTTCTTATCGATCAGCTTCTCCTGCACCATCTCGACTGCGATACGGACGGCGGCTGGACCAGTGCGCTTTCCATTACGCGTCTGCAGCATCCAGAGCTTGCCGTCTTCCACGGTGAACTCGAAATCCTGCATATCCTTGTAGGCGTTCTCAAGTTCGGTGGTGGTTTTGCGCAGCTGCTTATAGACTGCCGGCATCACCTTTTCGAGCTCGGCAATTGGCTGGGGAGTGCGGATGCCGGCGACCACGTCTTCGCCCTGGGCATTGACCAGGAACTCGCCGTAGAATACCTTCTCGCCGGTGCCGGGATCTCTGGTGAAGCCGACGCCGGTGGCCGAGGTGTCGCCCATGTTCCCGAAAACCATCGCCTGAATATTCGCAGCTGTCCCGATGTCGTCCGGGATGCGCTCCATCTTGCGATAGTAGACGGCCTTGGGTGTATTCCAGGACCGGAAAACGGCATCGCGCGACATCGCGAGCTGGGTCATCGCATCCTGCGGGAAAGGCTTGCCTGTCTCCGCCTTCACCAGCTTCTTGTAATCTTCGATGATGGCCTGCAGATCTTCCGCGGTCAGGTCCGTATCGAGTTTGGTTTTCGCTTTGGCTTTGCGCGCGTCGAAGATGTGATCGAACTTTTCCATCTCGATGCCCAGCGCAACCTCGCCGAACATCTGGATGAAGCGGCGATAACAGTCATAGGCGAAACGGGGGTTCCCTGTCTTGTTGAGCAGCGCCTTGGTGGTGACGTCGTTCAGCCCGAGGTTCAGGATGGTGTTCATCATGCCCGGCATGGAGAACTTGGCGCCGGAGCGCACGCTGAGCAAGAGCGGGTCGGTGGTATCACCCAGCTTCTTGCCCATGATTTTTTCCACCTTTGCCAAGGCTTGCTTGATTTGCTCGTCAACTTCGGCCGGGACCTTGCCTTTGTTGGCGAAATACAGATTGCAGACTTCGGTGGCCACGGTAAAGCCCGGGGGCACCGGAACGCCGGCCCGGGACATCTCGGCCAGGTTGGCGCCCTTGCCGCCGAGAAGTTCCTTCATGTCTTTGTTACCGTCGGCGGCGCCGCCGCCGAACGAGTACACGTACTGTTTACCCATGTTGTCTCCCATTAAGATGATTGCGTGACGATCTCAGAAAAATCGGCGATGGCCGAAAACTCGGTGAGCAGTCCGGCGAGTAGCGCCAAACGGTTCCGCCGGACATTTTCATCCGGCGCGTTCACCAGTATTTTGTCGAAAAACAGATCCGCCGCGGTGCGGAGGGAAGCGATGGACTCCAGCGCCGCACGATAGTTGTGCTGCTCGCGGCAAGTCCGCACCACTTCGCGCACGCCCGTAAAGCCGTGATACAGATCGGCCTCGGGGCCAGGTTCGAGCAGGGCTTCGTTGACGCCGCTATCGCCGTTGAACTGCGCCTGCTTCAGAATGTTCTGAATGCGTTTGAAACTCGCCGCCAGAGGTTCAAAATTCTCCGTGGGACGAACCGACTGGACCGCCTCGAGGCGTTCGGCGGCATCCGGGAGATCGTGCACGCCGCCGGCGATGACGGCGTTGACCTCATCATATTTAAAACCGCGGACCTCACGGAAGTAGAAGCGGATGCGATCGACCAGAAATTCGTAGAGAGCCTGGTTACCGGCAACCAGGCTTTGGATCCCTAGGGGCAGCTTGCCTTCCACCAGGATTTTCACTACGCCTTGGGCCGCGCGGCGCAAAGCAAACGGATCTTTCGATCCGGTGGGGACCATACCGATCTCGAAGCAGCCGCGCAACGTATCCAGCTTGTCCGCCAGGGCAACCACTTGTCCGGTGAGGGTTTCCGGGATGGAATCCTCCATGCTGACGGGCTTGTACTGCTCGTAGATGGCGCGCCAGACGGGCTCAGGCTCTCCCTGTTCACGCGCGTAAAGTCCGCCCACGATGCCCTGCAGTTCGGTGAGCTCCTTCACCATCTCAGTGGTGAGGTCGGTCTTGGAGAGCAGAGCGGCCCGTTCACAGTCCGCGGGAGCGGCGCCCACCTGGACTGCGAGTTGCCGGGCGAGGCTGCGAACGCGCTGTGTTTTATCGAAATACGAACCGAGCTTCGCCTGAAAAGTGACGTTCTTCAGATCCTCGACGCGCTCTGAAAGTTTCCGGCGCTGATCCACGCCCCAGAAGAAGCGCGCGTCATTGAAGCGGGCGCGCAGCACGCGTTCATTACCCATCCGGACCAGGCCATCCGGGTCCGCGCTGGTATTCATAATGGTGACGAATTCGGGCGCCAGTTTACCGTCCTGCTCCACTGAAAAATAGCGTTGGTGATGCCGCATCACGGTGGAAAGGATTTCCTGGGGCAATTCGAGATACGCGGGATCGAAGCTGCCGCGGATCGGCGTGGGGAACTCGGTCAGGTACACCAGCGTTTTTAAGAGAGCTTCGTCCGGGCGGACGCGCGTGTCCAAGCCGGCTTCAATGCGGGCACGCCGTTCGGCGGCCGAAAGCAGCACGAAGTTCTGCTTCAACTGCTGCTCAAAGTCTCCAACAGTGACGCTGATGGCGGACGACCCGAGCCTGCGATGCCCGCGTGTGACACTGCCCGATTGAACACCGGCTAGCTCAAAGGGCACTACGCTGGCGCCCAGCAGGGCCACCAGCCACCGGATGGGACGGATGAAGCGAGGTCCGCCCTTGCCGGTCCAGTACATGGTCTTGGGAAAGTAGAGTTTAGTGATGAGACCGGGCAGCAGATCCGCCAGGACATCCGAGGTCCTGCGTCCGGCCACCTGTTTGCTGAAGTTGTAGTATTCGCCTTTGGCAGTCTGGACCGTCTGGATCTCTGCGAGGCTGACACCCATCTTCTTAGCAAAGCCCTGAGCGGCTCCCTGCCCTGCCGATATGGGGGGCCCGGCAACCGACTTGAGGTCATCCGGTTGTGCGGCCAGCAAACCGTCCGCGCGCAGAACCAGGCGGCGGGGAGTG
>DATLBY010000142.1:0-6957 GCA_035526665.1 Bryobacteraceae bacterium | reverse complement strand
GTGCGGGTGGAACGCGCCAACCAAGCCGGACACAATGCCATCACGCATATCCTGGTGCGCGTGGGGCGCGCCGGCGGCAAGTGAACCGGCAACGCTAACGTCTCTGTCGCGAGCCGCCACTCTTCGGCCAAACAGGACTGGCGATTTCCATTCGCCACACCGGGCGTCCTGAAAGAGCGGACCTTCCCATTTCGCAAAACTGGACGCTTTCCCTTGGACCGCCGGCAATGCGGTTTAGCATCGGAACACAATAGCAAAATCGCCGGCGGATCGTGCGAGAGCGCGGCCGCCGCGATGATCTTACATGTGAAGGCGCCGTTCCTGTTGCGGCTTGCCATAGTATTCAGATAGGAGCCATCTTATGTTTCGTTTACTACGCACGGCGTTCTCGATAAGCCTCATGACCGCCGTACAGCCGGCGATCGCGCAGACGCACGTGGCGGCCCCCGCCGCGCGGCCGCCCCGCCCCACGCCGCCGACCCGCGACCCCAATACTGCCGGTTATGTAAAAGCGAAAGAGCTGCCTGACGGAGCTGCGCCTCCGGCCACCGAGGATGGAAACTTCATCCTCGGCCCCACCCACAATCCGGCGCCCGAGATGACTCCGCGGGAGGGCGTGCCGCAGGGAATGATCTACACCTTCACCATGGAGTCGGCCGACAGCAAAATCTACCCCGGTATCGCGCGCGAGCCCAACAGCCTCCGGCCCGACCCCAGCGACCCCACCAAAATGCTGCTCACCAGTCATCCCGCTCCCTACACGCGTAAGGTGACGGTCTACGTCCCACAGCAGTACGTCCCCGGCGCCGCCGCTCCCTTCATCGTCGGAGCCGATGGACCCGACAAAGCCTTGTTCACCGCGCTCGATACACTAATCGCGCAGCACCGCGTGCCCGTGATGATTGCCGTTTCCATCGGCAATGGCAGCGGCGACGCCCAGGGAAGCCAACGCGGACTGGAGTACGACACCATGTCCGGCCTGTACGCGGAGTTTGTCGAAAAAGAAGTGCTGCCCTTGGTGGAGAAGCAATACAACGTGAAGTTGACCAAGGATCCCGACGGCCGCGCCACCATGGGCGGTTAGCTCCGGCGGATCGGCGGCCTTGATTATGGCCTGGTATCACCCCGAGCTGTACGACCGGGTCCTCACCTACTCAGGCACCTATGTAAACCAGCAGTGGCCGCCCAATGCCGGGACTCCTCACGGCGCATGGGAGTTCCATGAACACCTGATCCCGAACTCGCCGGTCAAGCCTCTACGGATTTGGATGGAAGTCGGCGATCGGGATAATCTCAGCACGCGCGACAACATGCACGACTGGGTCCTCGCCAATGAGAACATGGCCAGAGTGCTGGCGGCTAAGGGTTATCATTATCAGTTTGTGTTCGCCCGGAACGGCGGCCACACCGACCGCTCGGTGAAACAACAAACCCTGCCCGAGGCTTTGGAATACCTCTGGCAGGGATACCCGATCGCCCGGTCCGGCAAGTGACTGGAGAGTCCTCAAGCGCCGCTCCGGTCATCAGCTCTTGAGTTCGACGATGACGATCTCGAGCGGCTTGTCGTTCAGATTTTCTTCCTTGTGTGTCTTGGCCGTGCCCCAGGCGGCCTCGCCGGCTTTATGTTGCACAGTCTCTACCTTGCCCTGGGCATCCGTGCTGCGGACGTTCTGATCGGTAAGCGGTACGGACACACGGTTGAGCGCGTGCTCATGCATCGGAATGGATTCATGCGGACCAACCTTTACCCGGAGAACCCGGACCTGATCGTTTTCAAACTCAAGCTTGTAGTGCTTCGGATCCACTTTCAGCACATCCTGCGCCGGGACGCTCTTCTTTCCACCCGCGGGCTTTTTTAATTCGATCTCAATGATGTTGAATGGTTCGTCGGTGGTGGTCTCCGGGGAGTGCATGCCCTCGGCAACGTTCCATTTCACCTGACCGGCTTTCCAATGGAAAACCTGTGGTTTTCTCCCATCCTGATACTCGAACCGCTGGGTGCCGGGCTGCATATAGATCATCACCCGATTGACCTTGTGCTCGTGAAACTTACCTTTCACGTGCGGCTTCTCGACGGCGCGGACCACCTTCACCTCGTCGTTTTCAAATAGCTTGGCGGAAGGCTCCACCGCCGAGCCCGCGAGCGCGGCGAAGCCAACAAGTAGGGATGCGTAAAGTGTGTTTTTCACGCTCTGTATCATATCGCGCCAAGGCAGCACAAAACGAATTGCCATATAATGCTGTCCAACGAATGGCCGACAGTTTCACCCAAAGGAGGAGCAGGACATGAAGAGTCATAAAGTCACAGGCGGCGGAGGCATTCAACTCCACCTGATGGAGACGGCCAATACCAGCGGCCGCCCAATTTTATTCATTCACGGTTTCTCGCAGTCTTGGCTCGCCTGGAGCCGGCAGATGAGCTCCGACTTGGCCGATGACCACCGGCTAATCGCAATGGATCTACGGGGTCACGGTCTTTCAGATAAGCCGCGGGAGGGCTATGCGGACTCTCGATTGTGGGCCGATGACGTCAACGCGGCCATACAGACTTTAAGACTGGATCATCCGATCCTCTGTGGCTGGTCCTATGGACCACTCGTCATCCTCGACTATATCCGGCATTACGGCGAGGATGGCATCAGCGGCGTCAGCTTCGTCGGCGGCATTACAAAGCTTGGCAGCGACGAGGCAGCGGCGGTTCTCAGCCCTGAGTTTCTTGGTCTGGTACCCGGTTTCTTTGCCACCGGCGTGGAAGAGAGCGTACGCAGTCTGGAATCGTTGCTACGCCTGTGCTTCGCCCGGGAGCCCGCATCCGAAGACCTATACCAGATGCTTGGCTACAATGTGTCGGTTCCACCCTATGTTCGTCAGGCGCTGTTATCTCGCGTATTGGACAATGACGATCTTCTAACGAAGATCCGCAAGCCTGTACTCATCACGCATGGCGATGTTGATGCGATTGTCAAACCAGCCGCTGTTTCTCAACATATGGGCGGCCTCGCTCACGCTGAAGTTCAGATGATGGCGAACACTGGGCACGCACCGTTTTGGGAGGATGCGGCAAGCTTCAATAATCGCCTGCGGGCGTTTTCTAAAAGTCTGTCGAGCCATTGACTCACCCCGTCAACCACGCCGCCTCATCAGCGCGGGCGCTTCCGAAGCGAATGCGGTGAGCGATTTCCGAGTGCTCAAACCGACACAGTCACTTTTAGAAACGTAGCGGGAATCGACGTGCTGCCGTTAGTGCTGGTATTTTGTGCTTTTGCCAGATCCATGAGCTGATTGTGCAGGTCCTCCACTTTCCCGCTGATTTGCGCTGCTTCGAAAGCGTTCATGGTGGGCCCGTAGAATCGCCGGAAGGATTCGACGAACTCTGCTGGACCTCTTTGAGGCGACACAAACAGGAATGTGTCCTTGACCATCGATATCTTCTCTTTCGGCACTCCCGCCTGACCAAAACGCTCGATGATGTGGGAATCCACACCCCACAACATGGGGCTGATGAAGCCCTCAGGCGGTGGAGGCATAAAGGACGAGCTGATCTTCAGCAGTTGCGACACAAAGGAAGTGGGATCGTTCGGAATCCAATTGCCCATCACTACACGGCCGCCGGGCTTTGTAACCCGCACCATCTCTTTGGCAACATCTAAGGGCTTGGGCGCAAACATGGCGCCGAAGACAGAAAGCGTTAGATCAAACGAGTGGTCGCTGACTCCTTCCAGGTGGCAGGCGTCTCCTTCTTGAAACCTCAGATGGTCGAGCCCTGCTTCAGCGGCGCGTTTGTTCCCCGCCTCAACCAGGTTCCTCGCGATGTCGATCCCAACCACCTCGGCGCCCAACCGCGCCAGCGGAAGCGCCGTAGTGCCATCGCCGCACCCGAGGTCCAAAACCCGCAGCGGCGGCGTGACCCCGAGCGACTGAACGAATGCCTCCCCCGATTGACGCATGAATGCGGCAATTTCGGTGAAGTTCCCTTTTTCCCATAATGCTTTATTCGGATTCATGATCCGTCCAGCATAACCCGTGCCGGGCGGATGTTTCACCTTCCTATACAATTCCCCCTTCTCGTGCGCACAACCGTGCGTTTACTTGATGGTGGAACCCTGCGATGCGACACAACGCCATTGCCCGTTCTGGCGTACAAAAGTGTCGGTAAAGCGCTCCGTCGTATCCACATTCTTGCCCTTCTCCACGAACTTGCCCTTCCATCGCCCGTTCACCACGGCCGCGTCCCCATACACGAGAACCTTCAGGTCATCCACTTTCGACATTTGGTATTTCACGTCACCGGATTTAATCTGCGCCAGCATCTCCGCCTTGGTGCGAACCTTGCCTTCCGCGCTGGTCGAGATAAAGCCGTCGGCGAAGATCGTGCCAAGAGCTGCCGTATCGCCTTTTAGTGAGGCAGCGTCCCACTTTTCTTCGAGCGCCTTCAGCGCCGCTTCGTCGGCCGCCGTCGATTTGTGCTGCGCAACGGCAACACCCCACACCATCAACAAACCCAGAACACTAACTGCGAAACTTCTCACGTGTCCCTCTCCATTAGGGGTGGCAGCAGTATATCACCGTGCTTCCTCGCGTGGGCCGGCGGATGAGCTCTGGACATTGGACCTGAAGAGTATTAGAGAAAGTTCCGGAGGGAAAGAGTAACTTCGAAGCGTCGGCTATCGGCCTGGGCTGCATGGGAATGAGCTTTGGCTATGGCCCGACCAAGAATAAGCAGGAGATGATTTCGATCATCCGGGGAGCCGTGGAACGCGGTATCACATTCTTCGATACTGCGGAAGTCCTACGGCCCGTTCACAAACGAAGAACTCGTGGGGGAAGCTCTTGCCCTTTCCTTTCGAACAGGTGGTGATCGCCACCACATTCAGGCCCCTGGGTATGGGGTTATCACCGGAAAGACGAACGAAAATAACAAGCTCGGCGGCAACGATTTTCGCAGCATCCTGCCGCGCTTCATGCCCCGGGCGATGAGGCAAATCGAGCGCTGGTTGGGCTCGCTACAGCCGGCACATTAAAGAAATGACTGGCCGCCGAGCGATCGCGCCGGGCGAACGAAATCAACAAGCGAGAGAATACATAGATGGAGATCAGACGCGTTGGCTCGCAGCCTTCCGCCAAGGGACCGTCAGAGTGGTTCACTGGCACAGTACGTATCGACCCGCTTTTTCAGGCGCCGGATCCAGCGCTTGTCCAGGGCGCTAGCGTCACTTTTGAGCCGGGCGCGCGGACCGCATGGCACACTCATCCTCTCGGCCAAACCCTCATCGTCACCGCAGGCTGCGGCTGGGCCCAGCGGGACGGCGGTCCCATCGAAGAGATCCGGCCGGGGGATGTGGTCTGGTTCGCTCCCGGTGAGAAGCATTGGCATGGGGCTACTCCGATTACGGCCCTGACACACATCGCCATTCAGGAAAGGTTCGACGGAAAAGTTGTCGACTGGATGGAACAGGTCAGTGACGAGCAATACCGGAAGTGACCGTGGCCTAGCCCGCACGAGGCACGATGCGCCCGGTGCCTCCACCCACGCTCACCGTCATGCGACCCCGCTCAATCGACGATTGCCTGGTAAAACAGCGTCGAGAACAGATCCAGCGCCGGTTTGTCGAAGGGCATCGATTGAAAGAAAACCAGGGATACGGTCTGCTCCTTGGGATCCATGCGGAAATACGTGGTGGCCGCTCCATCCCATCCGAACTCGCCCAGCGAGCCCGGAATGTCGCCCTTTGCGATGTCTATCCGGACCGAGCCGCCGAGTCCGAATCCGGAGGCGCCCGTCCCGCCGGTATGGGGCACAGCCAGATTGTTCAGATGATTCACAGTCATCAGTTCCACGGTCTTGCGCCCCAGCAGCCGCACGCCATCCAGTTGCCCTCCGTTCAGCAGCATTTGCCCAAAGCGCGAGTAATCGCCGATAGTCGAATACAAACCCATGCCGCCGTACGGCACGGAAGGCGTCGCTTTCCCTACCAGATCGTCAGACGGGCTCTCACTCAGCTTGCCCTCCTTCCAGGTGTAGGTCTTGGCAACCCTGCCCCGCTTTTCCTTGGGCGCCTCAAAGAAAGTGTCATTCATCCTCAGCGGCGTCAGAATGCGCGTCTGCACAAATTTGTCGAAAGGCATGTCGGAAACCACCTGCACGAGATAGCCCAGCACATCGATACTGATTCCGTAGTTGTATTTTTCGCCTGGCTGTGCGACCAGTGGCAGGCTCGCGACCTTTCCGATGAATTCCTGCAAGCTGCCGTTGTCGAAGATCTTCTTCCGCGTGTACAACTGCGCAACGGGATGGTCTCCCCAGGTGTAGGTGAGCCCGCTGGTGTGCGTCAGCAGGTGCTTTACAGTTACGGGGCGCACTGCATCCGCCAGTTGGGGCCGATCCGCCGTGCCACCCGTCAGCACCTTGAGTCCCGTCAATTCTGGGATGTATTTTTCGACGGGATCGCTCAGCGCCAGCTTGCCTTCTTCCACGAGCATCATGACAGCGGCGCTTGTGATTACCTTCGACATGGACCAGATCCGGCAGATGGTGTCTTTCTCCATCGGCAAGCGCTGAGCGACGTCTCGATATCCGTAGGCTTTCCAGTCCGCGACCCTGCCGTTGCGGACGATCATCGTGATTGCGCCGGCTTTCTTTCCGTCTCGCACCATCTCCTCGAAGCGCTGGTGCAGGCGCTCCAGCCTCTCGGCGGAGAGCCCCTCCTTTTCGGGAGTGGAAAGGGGCAGGGGCTGCGAGTGGAGCAATGCCGCGAAAACGAGCAAACAAATAATGAGCCGCATACGGCTCCCAAGCTATCACGAGATGTATATGGTGCAGGGGCGGCGGCGGTGAACGATTTTACGGAAGCGAAGCCAGCCTGGCCAACCTTGCTCCCGCGGGAAACCCTGGCGCGGCCTATGTGCGGCTGAAAATCGGACTGTTCAGCGTGCTGGTGCTGTCTGAGAACGACTCTT
>DATLBY010000141.1:0-4226 GCA_035526665.1 Bryobacteraceae bacterium | reverse complement strand
GGCGCTCGCAGCCGGCTCCCGTTACCGGGCATCGGGCCTTGGCCCGCAGCCTCAGTGATATCGCGGCCATGGGCGCGGACCCGCGCTTCTGCCTGGTCTCCGTCGCCGCGCCCGACCTCGCCTGGGTCGACCGTTTCTATGATGGACTGCTGGCGCTGGCGGCGCGGACCCGCACCCAGCTTGCCGGCGGCGATCTGGCGAAGTCGGCCCGCATCACCCTCGACGTGATGGTCTGTGGCGTTGTCCCGCGCGGCCGGGCGCTGCGCCGCGACACCGCTAAGCCCGGTGATCACATTTACGTTTCCGGCCCCCTGGGCCGCCTCGATTTCCTTCATCCCGGCAAATTCGAACCGAGGCTGGCGCTTGGCCGCAAGCTCCGCAAGATTGCCTCAGCCTGCATGGATCTGAGCGACGGGCTTTCCCTCGATCTGCACCGGCTATGTCGGGCGTCCGGCGTCAGCGCGCAGCTCGACACAATTCCCGTGGCCCCCGGCGCAACTCTGGAGCAGGCGCTGCACGGCGGTGAAGATTATGAACTTCTGTTCACCTCGCCATCCGAGACAAACCTTCAGGGTGTGGCCAGGATCGGTACAATTTTTAATGGAGCCCCTGGGGCCGTATTTCTTGATGGCGGGCGCATTATCCCCGCCGGTTGGGACCATTTCGAAAACAAAATGGGCTCCGGGCGCGTCTCTAAATTACCAGGACAATAACGAATGCGGAAAACAATACTCTCTCTCTTACTGATGGCATCGGCCGCGCTGGCTCATACGGTGGCGCCCGCCGGAGCGCCCCCGGCATTTCCCGATCTGCTGCAGAAGGACGGGATCAAAGTCATGGACGGCAAGAAGATGGTGTGCGAACTGTGGTTCCGCAGCACCGCTCCCAGCGGCCCGAAGTCGGCGGAAGATAATGTTTCGCTGCCCACAATTCCGCAGGGCGCTCTTCTCGGCGTGATCCGCTTCACCGAGAAGTTCTCCGACCGCCGCGGCCAGAGCATTGCTCCCGGCACTTATACTCTGCGCTACAGCATGTTCCCGCAGAATGGCGATCACCAAGGCGTGGCGCCGCAGCGCGACTTCCTGCTGCTGACCCCGGTGGCGGAAGATAAGGATCCGGCAGCCACTCCGAAGTTCGATGCGCTGGTGGCGATGAGCCGCAAAGCCTCGGGCACGCCCCATCCGGCCGTGCTGAGTTTCTGGAAACAGGAAAGCGATTTCAAGGCGGGCATTGCCCAGCAGGGCGAGCACGACTGGGTGTTGCAAACCAAGCTCGGCGATCTGCCGGTAGCAGTGATCGTGGTCGGCAAAGCGGAAGGCTAAGCCGGAAAGCGCTCGGGCGCTGGGGCGGGCATGTTACCCTGAAATCAACCCCCGGAGTGCCCCATGCGCCAGCTCAAGTACACTACCCGCAGCGGTATCGCCGTCACTCGCACCGTCTCTAAACTCCCGTATAAACGCGGGTTGCGGAAACTGTTGCGCGACCTCGATACGCAGCGGGGCATCTATCTCTCGTCCGGCTATGAATACCCGGAGCGCTACTCCCGCTGGGATATCGCGTCGCTCTGCCCGCCGCTCGAAGTGGTCGCATTCGGCCGCCACATTGAGTTCCGTCCGCTCAACAAGCGCGGCGAGATCATCAACCAGATCCTGTTTCCAGTGCTCCAGCCGCATCCCCACTGGGAATATCTCGAGCTGGAAAACGGCACACTCCGCGGCCGCCTGAAGCCGCTGCCCGAGCTCTTTTCCGAAGAGGAGCGCAGCAAGCAGCCCTCGGTGTTTTCCATCCTGCGCGCCCTCATCCAGGAGTTTCGCAATGAGGAGGATACCCGGCTCAGCTTCGTCGGCGCCTTCGGCTTCGACCTCCTCTTCCAGTTTGATCCCATCGGATTGAAGCTGCCCCGCGGCCAGCGCAAGGACCTTCACCTGTTCCTCTGTGACGACATCGCCTTCATGGATCGCAAGAAGGAGCAGATCGAGCGCTATCAATACGATTTCAGCGGCAACGGCCTCAGCACCGAAGGCCTGCCGCGGACCACTCCGGCGGTTCCGCAGGCCGAGCCGCGGCCCTCCGGCGAGATCGTCTCGGATCATACCAAGGAAGAGTACATGGCGAACGTGGAGACGGTGCGCGCCGGCATGAAGCGCGGCGACTACTACGAAGTAGTGCTCCGCCAGACCTTCTCGGCGCAGTATTCCGGCAGCGTGGCCGACCTGTTCGAGCGTATCCAGCAGGCCAGCCCCAGTCCCTACGAGTTCCTGTTGCAGTTGGGCGATGAGCAGCTGATCGGCGCCTCGCCCGAGATGTTTGTGCGTATCGAAGGCGCGCGCGTGGAGACGTGTCCCATCTCCGGAACCGCGCGGCGGACGGGCGATCCGCTCAAGGATGCGGCCAATATCCGCGAGCTTCTCAATTCCACCAAAGAGGAATCGGAGCTCACCATGTGCACTGACGTCGACCGCAATGACAAGTCGCGCGTCTGTATCCCGGGCACGGTGCAGGTGATCGGCAGAAAGCTCATCGAGTCCTATGCGGGCGTGTTTCACACGGTAGATCATGTGGAGGGAACACTCGAGCCGCACTACGATTCGTTGGACGCCTTCCTGGCGCATATGTGGGCCGTGACGGTGATCGGCGCGCCCAAAAAGGCGGCCGCCCAGGCCATTGAGAATCTCGAGAAGAACGCCCGCGGCTGGTATGGCGGCGCGGTGGGCATGCTGTCACTGAATGGCGACATCAACACCGGCATCCTCATCCGCACCGTACATCTGCGCGAGGGAGTGGCAGAGTATCCGGTAGGCGCGACGCTGCTCTACGACTCGGTTCCGGAATTGGAGGAACAGGAGACCCGGATGAAGGCGACGGGCTTCTTCCGCGCGTTCCAGAACCGGCCGAAGCGGCGCAAACCCGTTGCGGCGCCGGCTGCGGGCTCGCGGCACGTGCGCATGCTGCTGGTGGACAACGACGACTGCTTCATCCACACGCTTTCCAATTATGCGCGCCAGACGGGGGCTGAAGTAGTCACCTACCGGGCAGGCTTCCCTACCCGCGTGATTGAGGATGTCGCGCCCGATCTGATTCTCATCTCGCCCGGACCGGGACGGCCCGGGGATTTCGGCGTGCCGGACCTGGTGCGCTATGCGGCGGATCATGGCATTCCGGTGTTCGGGGTCTGTCTCGGACTGCAGGGCATCGTAGAGGCGTTTGGGGGCGAGTTGGGCGTGCTCGACTACCCCATGCACGGTAAGCCTTCTATCATTCTCAACCGGGGCCAAGGCGTATTCGCCGGCCTGCCCGCAAAATTCCAGGTGGGCCGGTACCACTCGCTCTACGCCAAGGAGCCGGTGCTGCCCGATTGCCTGGAGGTGACGGCCCAGTCCGACGATGGCGTCATCATGGGCGTCCGTCACCGGACTCTCCCGATTGAGGCGGTACAATTCCATCCGGAATCGTTGCTCAGTCTGGATGAGTCCTGCGGGCTGCGGCTGATGGAAAATGTCGTCAGAATTTACGGGCGGTTGCGAAAATCGGGTGTAGCTGGAGCGTCATTCTGCCGATGAATGACCAGTGCCGGCAGAAGTCGCTATTGATGAATTAGCCGCAAGCGTTCCTGTGGGAGCGCCTGCAGCTCCGTGGGCGAGGCTATTTTCGCCTTCGCTCTCGGACCTGTTTTTCCTGTTCATCACCGCCTGGTTGTTCCTGGTCAGTCCACTGGGCTGGCAGCGGCTTTTGCTGGACGCGGATACGGCGCTGCACACACGCATCGGCCAATACATTCTTTCTACCGGAACCGTTCCCCATCAGGATCTGTTCGCCTTCTCAAAGACTCCCAGCGCCTGGTATGCCTTTGAGTGGCTGTCGGAGACGGCCTTCGCGTGGCTGTACGGTTTAGCGGGATGGAAGGGCATCACGCTGCTGGCCGGTGCGCTGATCGCACTCTATCTCACGGTGCTGCTGAAGTATGCAGTCTGGAAGGGCGCCAACGGACTGGCCGCGGTCATGGTCACGTTGATGACCGCCACCGCTACCGCCATCCACTATCACGCCAGGCCTCATCTGTTCACGCTGCTGCTGCTGGCCTGCGCGGTCTGGCTGCTCGATTACAACCGGCGTCACGGCGGGCGCTTGATCTGGCTGCTGGTTCCGCTGACGGCGCTCTGGGCCAATCTCCACGGGGGCTTTTTCATCTTCCTGGTGTTGCTGGCGCTGCGTACGGCCGCTTGTGC
>DATLBY010000140.1:0-8988 GCA_035526665.1 Bryobacteraceae bacterium | reverse complement strand
TTCCTGGTGGAGTATGACAACACGCAGAACGACGCCAATCACGTCCACTCGGTGTGGCGCGATTATAACGGCGATTTCGGCCGCGATCTGCTGCGCGAACACTACCAGACTAGTCACCATTAACGGCTCTGGCCGCGTGATACTATGCCGGTATGCGTGCCGGTTCTTCGCGACGGGCGTTTCTAATCAGTCTCGGCGTGGCCCGGTGGAGCGCACCCGCGCTGCTGCAGGCCGAGGTCTCTTCTTCCGAGGCGAAGCGTTTCCGCGATCCCGCCACCGAATTCGATGTTGTGCGGCTGACCGATCCGGCGTATAGCAGCTTTTTGCCTCCAGCAAATCTACGCGCCATCTCGTCACGCGGAAGTGCGGTACTCTGCTCTTCCGATCGCAGCGGGGCCCTTCAGGCGTTCCGCATCGATACCAAAACGGGCGAGGCACGGCAGTTGAGCAACGCGGCGTCACTCGATTCTTCCACGCTGTCTTTTCTGCCGGATGAGCGCAGCGTCTGCTTTTTCGACGGCCGCGTGTTGACCGCCGCGACGGGCCCGCGAACCAGGCGAATCTACGAGGTGGAGGAAGGCTGGGAGAGGGCGGGCGGATTCGGGCTCTCGATCGACGGCCTGCACGGCGCATTCGGGGAAGCGCGAGGTGATCGGTCGCGGCTCCGGCTAATTGCAATGTCAGGCAAAATGCCAACAACGGTTCTGGAAACTACCGGCGGCATCAGCGATGCCAGGCCGCGGCCGCGGCGCGCGGGGATTCTCTACCGACTGGGTGACTCCCTCTGGGTAACGGACTATGAAGGGAAACAGAACCGGAAGTTAAAGACCGCCAGTGGCGCTAAAATTGGACCCGCGTTGTGGTCGCTGGACGGCAAGACAGTGTTGTACCTGAGCTATCCGGAAGACACTACCCGGCTACATGAGCTGCGTGAATGCACGCCAGACAGCAACGAAGATAAGCTAATCGCAAAGACGAGTCAGTTCGTGAACTTCTCGCCCAACGGAGACTCGTCTGTTTTTGCGGGAGTGAGCGCCAACCGGGCCTCGCCTCACGTGCTTCTATTGCTGCGTGTGACCCACCGGGAACTCACGATGTGCGAGCACCGGTCGTCCCACGCCGATCGTGTTCCAATTCTGTTTTCGCCGAACAGCCAGCGTATTTTCTTCCAGACAGATAAGCAGGGCAAGCCCGCTATCTACACCATGGCGGTGGAAAAGTTCGTTGAAAAGACGGAGAGCTAAACCTTACTGAAGCCAGCGCGGTTGCGAGGAGGCGGCGGCCGGGTTGGACCTCTGAAGCTTCACTTCATACAGCCGGCGGTCGGCGGCAGCCATGAGTTGTTCGGCATTGTCAGAGTCGTCCGGGAAATAGGCGTCGCCGACATCTAAAGTGAGCGTCTCTCCGCCGGCAACCGGTGAGATCTGCATCAGCCTCGCGGCCTTCGCCCGCACGGCTGCCGCCTGCAGTCCGGGAAGTACCAGAACGAATTCATTGCTGCCCATGCGGGCCAGATAATCGTAGCTGGTGCAATTGCCTTTCATCGTGACGGTGATGGCGCGCAGCACTCGCTGCATCTCGGCCTCGCCAAAGCGCTCACCCACCTTACGCAATCCTTCGATCCTACAGGTCAGCACCGCCAGGGGGATGGTCATCCGTTTGCAACGGGTCAACTCGGCTTCGAGGTGCACCAGGAGAGAATGTGCGTCTTGCAGGCGGGCAGACTCCACCAGGGACGGATCTTCACACTGCTGCCGGCGGCAGGCGGTCTCGACCGAAAGAGCGAGCTTCGGCATGATGGACTCCAGCAGCCGCAGATGTTGCTTGGTGAAGGCATCGCGGCCTTCATGGTAGAGGCTGAGAACTCCGATCACTCCCGCAGTGCCTTCCAGCGGGAGGGAAAGTGCGGAACGGAGCGTGCTGAACACGCTGGGATCATTCAGGTAGCCGGGCTCGACGGACGGGTTTCCATTAATAATCGGCATTCGATTCTCGGCCACCCATCCCGATAGTCCCTGCCCGATGGGAATACGCAGCGAGGAGAAGAGCCGGTAATTATCGCCGCTGACATAGCCGGGCACCAGCTTATCTTCCTGCAGGAAATAGAAGGCCAACGCGTCGAAAGGAATCATCCGTTTCAGCCGGACGTCGAACACCGACAGCGATTCATCGAGTGTCAGATCGGAGCCGGATACGTGGTCTCCATCAAACAGCGTTTGCACATGTTCGCGCGCTGCCGCCAGGGAGTAGAGAAAATCATGCGACGCCGCCGGAGTTCCGGGGGCTACCGGTCCGCCACTGGATTCGAAGCCGGCGGCCGGCGCATCTCCCCGCGAGATTTTCGCATCCGTCGACAGTTTCGTGCCCGGGCTTGTGGGTTTCTGCGCCTCCCGTTCGAGTTCGACGTACCGCCGCTTCAGGACGTTTACTACCGCGGGATCGAAACTACGGCCCGACTCAAGTTCGACTTTCGCCATCGCCTCGTCCAGCGGCAGGGCTCGCCGGTATTGGCGGTCTGAAGCCAGAGCGTCCAGCGCATCTACCGCCGCGATGATCCGTGCGCCGATCGGAATGTCGGCCCCGCGGAGGCCATACGGGTATCCGGTTCCGTTCCAGCGCTCATGATGGGCCCGGACGATGGGCACCACCGGATACGGGAATTGCACATGCTCGAGGATCTCGGCGCCCACGACCGGGTGAATCTTCATCTTTTCGAACTCTTCCGGTGTCAGCTTTCCCGGCTTGGAAATGATGTGCTCGGGGACCGCGAGTTTCCCTATATCGTGCAGCAGGGCAGCGGCCCGGAGGGCATTCAACTCATCCTCGGAAAGATCCAGCTCGCGTCCCACCGCGAGCGCATACACTTGTACGCGCTTCAGATGATCGTGCGTTGTATTGTCCTTGGCGTCGATGGCGAGCGCCAGGGCCTCGATCGTCCGCAAATGCAGCGACGCCATCTGCTCGGCATGAACCTTTTCGTCTTCTACCCGTGCCAGGTAAAGCCGGTAGGTCCTGACCAGCAGGTAGGTGACTGGAAGAATCAGCAGAGCGGTCTGCCAGCCGGCGAGCGCAACCGCCTCCTCGAAAGCAATCGTGAGCGCGGCTCCCGCCAGGTAATAGGGATACAGCAAAAAATACGATTGCTGCCAGAGTTTCCAGAGGGATTTGCCTTCGCTAAGAGCCGTCACGGCGGATACGGGGAACGTACTGACGAAGAAAAAGACGGTTGTGGCAACGGCGAGCCGGATGGGCATGCTCACGTGATGCAACAGCAGATACGGAGAATGATAGGTCAGGAAAGTACAGGAGACCGCCACCGCCATGTTTGCAATGGCGAAGCAAATCTGTAAGGGCGTGGAACGCACCCGCGGCCGCCAGACCGATTCGATCAAGAGCGCGCAGGAGCCTATTATCAGGGTTTCCGGCAGCGCAAGATCTACGATTCCCATCAACACGAAAAGGAAGTTGAACGACATTCTTCCAGCCATGCCGGGGAGGCTCACTTTTAAAACCGAGGCGAGTAGCGCCACCACAAAGTAGGCTGCAAATTTGGCGGGATGCGTCGGCAGCCAATTTCCCAATGAGGCGCCCAGAACCGCAAACCCGAGGGCGAGGAATACGGCGATATAGATCCTCGCATTGAAAGTCATGGCGATCGAAGCCTAATCTTAGCCCGAAAACGTCCGCCCCTTCTCGTCGATTATGCGGGTATGAGTACCATACGCTGCATAGGGTTACAAACTACGCGATCTAAGGTTGATGTAACTCCAGCAAGGAGTAATGCGCCTAGACGGAAGTCTGCGATAAGCTAAGTAGACTAAGGATTGCATGAACAATAGTTTCCGGAATTTCTCTCCGCCGATTGTGATTATTTCTACGCTTCTGGCGGCGGGGCTGGCACTGGCCACCGGGTGCACCAAACAACAACCTATTCAGGCTAAACAAGATACCGGTCCAATCACCGTTTCGGCGACCCCGGTGAGCGTGCGCCACGTCCAGCGCATTGTGGAATCGGTCGGCACGCTATTTCCCTTCGACGAGACAACGATCAGCGCGGAGATCGAGGGAAAGGTGGTGGAGGTCAAGGCCGATCTCGGTGATCAGGTGGTGAAGGGGCAGGTACTGGTCCGGATCTCCGATGAGGAGCAGCGTTATCTGCTGGCGCAGAACGAGGCACAACTGCACATGTCGCTGGAGCGGCTTGGCTTGAAGAACGAGGCCGATCGAATTAAGGACATCCGTGAGACCTCTGAGGTACGCCGCGCGCAGGCCGACCTGGTGGATGCGGAGCAGAGATACCGCCGCACGCGAACGCTCGTGGACCAGGGGATTGCGTCACAGGCCGACCTGGATCAGGCGCAGGCGCGCTACAAAGTAACGCAGGCTGCCTATGATCAGGCGGTGAATCAGATCCGCAACCTCATCCAGGAAGTGGAGCGCTTTAAGGCATCGCTCGACCTCCAGCGGAAAAAGCTGCGAGACGCCACGGTATTCGCTCCGTTTACGGGGCGCGTCAAGGAACGGTCGGTGAATCCCGGCCAATATGTCCGTGCGAACAGTCCTCTGTTCACGCTCGTGAAAGTGGATCCGATCCGCCTGCGTTTGGAAGTTCCGGAGCGGATGGCTCCCTGGATACGGGTCGGCCAGGTTGCCGAAGTCTCCATGGAAGCGTTTGCCGACCGGACGTTTCGTGGGAAAGTCTGGCGAATCGCGCCCACAGTGGAACAGGCCAAGCGGACGTTCATCGTGGAGGCTCTGATTGATAATCCAACCGGGGCTCTGAAGCCCGGCTCTTACGCAAAAGCCAAGCTCCCTACCGACAAGAACGAACAGATTAAGCTCGTTCCCGTCAAGGCGATCAACTATGTGTTCGGTTCCAATAAGGCCTACGTGGTAACTGAAAAGGGCACAATCGAAGCGAGGGACGTGAAGGTAGGCGACCGGTTTGAAGAGAACGTGGAGATTGTGGAGGGCGTCCAGGAAGGTGAAAAGGTTGCCACGAACCAACTAACGCGGCTGGACACAGGAACGCGGGTGATCATCGCCCAAAGGAAAGCGGAGTAGCACAACGGCTTATTGGACGATCCGGGGGCGGATCTCAACAGTCGTGGCGCGATGCATCTGAATTTCCGTGGCTCGCGGCATGCTAACAGTCGTGGCGCGTGGCATGGGCGGCTCGTAGACGGCCAGCACAGTTTTCGCTGGGATATTCAGCACCGGCAGATCGTACAGCACCGGGCGAACTTTCGCGGCTGCCCGGATGCGCATGGGCTTCTCGTCCACCGTTCGATCGAACACCGAAGGCTTCGCCATGGCCAAGCGGGCGGCCTCTTCGGGATGGAAGCCGCTCATCCGGACGGAAAAACCGGGCGAGAAATAAAACCAGATCACGATCGAAAGGTTCACCGCGAAAATTAGTAGGGCTGCCCAAAAGAGTTTAGGGATGCAGATTTCCGCCTCGTCTTTTGGCGCGGCATGAGTCTCGGGTTCTTCAATCCTCGTCATTGTCGTGGTTCTCACGAAAGTGGTTGAGCAATCGTAAGGCCACGGACATCTTCTTTTGTAAGATATTCAACCGGAAGGATTTGACACCCGGCGGGGGAATCTCCCGCCGGGCAGGGAAGCCGCAATATTTACTGTGACCTGCTAATTGCGTGCAGATTGGACCTTGGGAGTGGACAAATAGCCGGTAATCTGGTCCTTGGATACTTCATTCACAACAATCTCGTACGGCTGCCGGGCGCGCGCGACGTAGAATTGCAGCGGCTCATTGACGTTCTTATCTTTTTTCTCGACTTTTTTATCGTCGGCCACCAACTCGACGGTGAATTTGTTGCGCTTCGGATCTGTTTTCTTAAGGACCATGGTGACGTCGCCGATCTTCCGAGGCTCTTTGCTCTTGGCAAGCTTGAACTCGAAGTAATTACGTTCACCGAGCGCTTTCAGGGCCTGCAGTTCTTTACCGTTGGTGGCAACCAGGCCGCTGGTTTCGCCGAGATCGCCGCGGACTCGCTTCAGATCGGTAATGGTCTTCTCGAGTTCTGATTTGGTGGCGGTGACGTCGGATTTTACAGCCGTGACTTCGGTGTTCACCTCGCCGATCCTAGTTGTCGCCGTGGTGGCGACTTCGGTGACCTTCGTGAGATCGGAGCTTAACTGCTGTTGGACTTTTTGCTGTTTCTCCTGCTCCAGCGCCAGGCGGCGAGCCAATTCTTCCGCGTGTTTCGTGGCCTCAGCCTTGGCCTGTCCAACTGCCATGAATTGCTGCCTCCGCGCGGCCTCGAGCTCATCCTTTAACGAGGTAAGGCTGCGCCGCGCCGTTTGCGTCGAAACGGAGGAACTTTCCTTCAGCGTGCTGATTTCATTTTTGGTCGATTCCCGGAACTTGCCGAATTCATTCCGGACATCGTCCAACTGGGTATAGAGGTAAATATTAGCACCCAACAGCGCGACGACCGACCCGAACAGGACGGGAATCTTCAAATTGGAAGCGCTTCCCGCGGGTGGAGGCGTAAGGTCACTCATAGGTTCTCCTCGGCTAACATTTAAACCCCCATTCTACCATCAGGCGGTTGGGATAAAGGGGGCTGTAAAGCGCCTCAGGCGCCTGCTTTAGGGAGCACGGGCCGGGCGAATTCCAGGAATTCCTGACGTGGAATGCCGGGTTCAAAGCAGCGGCGGCAGCGCGCTTCATACATTCCAGCCGCCCCCACCACAATGAGGTCATCCGATTCCACCAGCCGCTGGGTATGCTTGGCGGGATTGCCGCAGCGCATACAGATTGCCAGGGTTTTGGTGATGGACTCCGCCAAAGCCAGCAGGTCTGGTATAGGGGGGAACGGCCGGCCCATGAAGTCGGTATCCAACCCCGATATGATCACCTGCTTGCCGCTGTCGGCTAGCCGCCCGCTGACATCGATCAGTTCCGGTCCCAGGAAGTTAGGCTCGTCAATTCCGACGACTTGAGTCCGCCAATCGAGCTTGGTGAGAATCTCTCCGGCGCGCGTTACGGTCTCCGATTTCATCCGCACGTCGCCATGCGACACGATCTCGTCAGCCGAGTAGCGGGTGTCTATCACCGGCTTAAACACTTGCACGCGCTTGCGGGCGATCATGGCGCGGCGAAGCCTGCGGATCAGTTCTTCGCTTTTACCCGAGAACATCGGTCCGCAGATCACCTCTATCCAACCGATGTTGCCGGTAACAAAATCCATCGAGAATTTCGATGGTAGCAGAGGTCTACAATCGGAGGCGATGATCTGCTCGCATGGACGCATCATCCGGCCGGAATGGCTGGATGAGCAATCGCCGGAGGCGGCGGCGCCCAGCCTGCACGACCTGGTGCTGATCAACCGCCTTCTGGGCGGCCATGAGGTATTACGCAAAACCATGCGGGATCTGGTGAGAGCGGATCAGGCGTTTACTTTCCTGGACGTGGGAGCGGCGTCGGGCGACATGGGGCGAGCGCTGCGGGAACGATATGCGCTGGCACGCGTCACCTCGCTCGATTACAAGGAGGACCATCTGCACAGGGCTGGCGCGCCGAGGGTCTGCGGGGATGCATTCCGGCTGCCTTTCCTTGATGCAGCCTTCGATTTCGTGCACTGTTCGCTGTTTCTGCATCACTTTACCAACGAGCAGGCGGTCGTCCTGCTGCGGGAATTCGGCAGGGTTTCGGGGCGGGCAGTGATAGTGACGGATTTAGAACGGCACCCGCTGGCCTATCATTTTCTGCCCGCGACCCGGTGGCTGTTCGGGTGGGATCGGATTACGCTGCATGACGGTCCGATATCGGTGGAGGCGGCGTTCCACAAAGAGGAGTTGGAGGCGCTGGGGCGTGCCGCAGGCCTTAAGAATCTTCGTGTTGCCTGCTATAGGCCGGCCTTCCGGCTCGCCATGGTGGCGTCACCGGCATCGCGGGCGGAGAAAATTGATACGAAGCAGCCCCGAACCGCACTATAAGGGGGCAAGCAGTGTGCGGCCGAGGCTGAGGCCCAGACGGTAAAAAGTAAACTAAATAACCTTAACGGTGATCAAATCCTGCCAACTGATGATATATTTTAGAAATCCGGCGGTACAAGACAGGTTTCTAGTTTCAGGCTGCCAGGTAAGGAGTCCTATGACTGGTGTATTCAAGCGCCGCTCGGTGTTTTTAGCCGCAGGCGTATTAGCAGTTGGCGTGCTGGTGAACGTAGCATCAGCGACGCATTCCTGGGGTGGTTACCACTGGGCGCGCACGGCTAACCCGTTCACGTTGAAACTGGGCGATAACACGACAAGTAGCGACTGGAGCAGTCATCTCGCGCAAACATCCAAGGACTGGAATGCTGGGACGATACAGAATCCCCTGACGCCATCGATTCCTCCGCCCTCCCCGGTAATTACCGCCGTTGTCCCTGGCCAGTCCACCAAACGCTGCTCGATGGTGGCCGGAACCACGCAGGTGTGCAATGCCAACTACGGATTCAATGGTTGGCTCGGCTTGGCGACCATCAGTATCTCCGGCGGGACTCACATCACGCAGGGTTCGGCCAAGATGAACGACAGCTATTTCAACACGAGCACATACAATAACCCCAACGAGCGGGAGCATGTGATGTGCCAGGAGGTAGCACACACTTTCGGGCTCGATCACCAGTCGACCGATGGCAGTTCCCAGAACAGCTGCATGGACTATTTCTCGAACACTGGCGCGAATGCCGGCAGCACGCTCAGCACGAAGCCGAACGCGCACGACTTCCAAGAATTGGGCATTATCTACCAGCACCTCGACACCACCACAACGGTAGCCGCTACACCATCGTCCAAACCGTCTGCGTCCAATGACGCGTCGGATGAACCCAATAACTGGGGCATGTTGGTGAGCCAGTCCGCCAACGGGCGCAGCTCGACCTACGAAGCTCACAACCAGGATGGCTCCAAGAACGTGACCCATGTTTATTGGACACTTGAAGCGGCTGCCAAGTGCGCGGGTTGCGATCACCGCTA
>DATLBY010000139.1:0-3853 GCA_035526665.1 Bryobacteraceae bacterium | reverse complement strand
CAACTTTAATGTCGAGCAGATGAAACGTGCGCAGGCCATCGCACCCATCACCTCCCTTCAGCCCCCCTATTCACTCGTCTCGCCGGAGATCGAAGAGTCGATCCTTCCGTATGCGGCCGCCAGCAATATTGGCGTCATCGTGTACTCGCCCATGAAATCCGGGTTGCTGACCGGAAAAATGTCCCGCGAGCGAATCGCATCGCTGCCCTCCGATGATTTCCGCAGGAATACTCCCAATTTCCAGGAACCGCTGCTGACGCGCAACCTGGAACTGGTGGAACTGCTGCGTGAGATCGGACAGCACCACGGAAGATCGCCCGGCGAAGTGGCCATTGCCTGGACGCTCCGGCGTCCCGAGGTCACGGCCGCTATCGTCGGTTTCCGCTCACCGCAGCAGGTGGACGGCGTGGTGGGCGCGGCCGAGTTCCGGCTGAGCTCCCAGGAGCTTGCCGAGATCGACGCCTTTCGCGGGAATGGCGTACCCGCGCCGGCTCTGCGTTAGGCGTTCGCTTCGATTTCGCGCAGCAGCCTGACCATCTCGTGCCCTGCTTCCGCCCTGCCGCCGAATCGCAGGTTGTTATAGGCGTCGGTGAGCTCTTGCACCAGCGCGGCCGTAGGCGAAGCCGGAAGCACGCGCGCGAACTCCGAGGGCGTCAACCAGGCAGGCTTTTCGTAGCCCCGGCGCCGCAGCACGTCCAGCATGCGCAGGTAGAGCAGGGCCGCATCGTTGCGCGCCACCTCGCCGCGCAGCAGACGCTGCACGCGCCGGCGCCCGGCCCACCATGCCCAGCATTTCGGGCCAGCCAGCAGGACAAGCGCTATCGCGGTCATCGCCCCAACTGTATGCACACCCCACCGCCGCCCCGCCAGCAGCGCTCCATCGAATGCTGCCCGGACCGGTCCGCCGCCATCGAACCAGCTGCTCCCGAACATCCGGCTGGATTTCTCCATCCTTGCCGCCAAGATCAGTTGCCGGTCGAGGTCGTAGTGGACCACCCAATCCTGCCAGAAGGTTTCGGCCGCATCCAGGTACAGTCCCACTCGCGAAAAGAAAGATGCGTTGTTCAAAGTTGGGTCCGCCGGTGTGGGGTCGTATGTGATCCACCCGCGGCCCTGCACATAGGCCTCCACCCAGCTATGCGCGTCCGCGGTGCGAATCACCTGCCAGCCGGTCATCGGGTTGTAAACTCCGCTCTGAAAACCGGTGACCACGCGGGAGGGAATCCCAATAGTCCGGAGCATCACCGCCATTGCCGAGGCGAAATACTCGCAATGCCCCCGCCTACGGTCGAACAGGAAATGCGCCAGCGGATCACGCACCGGCTCGTCCAGAAGATCGGTGGTGTATCCGAATTTAGTGCGGAGATACGTCTCGATGGCTCTAGCCCGGCTGTCGTCATTGGGACTGTATGCCGACAGTTCCCGGCTCAGTGCCGGGATTCGCTCGTCCACCTCCGGCAAGCGCAGGTAGCTGGAAATCCCCGGCGGCGTTTCAGCCATGCCGGACTGCGCGCTTCGGTCAGGCAGATAGCTGATCCCGAAATAGTGCATCCCATCGGACACGCCCAGCCCCGTCCGGAATCCGTCTCCCCTCATCCGTACAATGCTGGGCAGCCCTATCCGCAGAAATTCCGGCTCACCCGCGAAGAATAGGGCATCGGTATCCAATTCTTTGATCCGCACTTCGTAGGAAATGCGGCGCCCCATGCGCCGGCGCTGCTCCAGTGTCGCGAGCCGCACCAGGCCGCGCTCCATATGCAGCACCTCCAGCGGTTCGACGTTGTTGTACCATCGCTTTCCGTCGAAGTTGGCCAGTGCGGCTCCCCGCCACTTGAGTGGTAGTTGAGGCGCGCCCTCCACCCGGATATGCATGACGGTAGCCGACTGCTTTTTGATTTCGCCCAATTGTCCGAGAACGACCTCGTTGGAGAAGCCAGGCAGGTGATAACGCTGCGCGATGATGTGTTGAAACGCAGCCTGGGCGGTGCGCGGCAGCAGGAAGAACAGGCCGGCTGTCATCAGCACGATTCCCGCCGCCACCCACGCCGTCAGCGCCGTCAGCCGCCAGGAGAAAAGACGGACGCCGCTGCGGACGATTTGCCGCGGCTCCTGGGCCGAACGGCGTATCTCGGAACTGCAGAACGTCGCCACCCCGAATAGCAGGAACAGAACCAGGAACGCGAAAAAGTTCAGGCTCGACGACAGAATTGACGCGGCTACCAGCTCCAAAAAAGCAATGAGCTTTACGAAAAAGTAGTCGCGATTGCTGGACGCCGTCAGCACCCGGACAACTGCCAGAAAGAAGATCAAGTGGACGGTTGCGGGAAGGAACTCGCGCGAAATGTAGAGATAATCGACGGGATAGAACCCGATGTAGGCAAGTGTCGCGGCATTCAGCCAGCTCGACGAGAGTTTCCTCTGAAAGAACCCGATGACAAAGAGCGCCCGGATCACCAGGCCGATCGCCGTGAGAACGATGGTCGGCCGGTCCAGATACCCCGATCCGGCCACTGCCAGGTAGCCGCTCGCAAGCATTCCCAGTAGGGAGAATTCGAAGAATCGCTCCACGGACTGCGGCGCGCGGGCCGCCGGCCTGCTCATCCTTTAATGGTATCGCGGGCTTAAGCGCCCACCAGCGCGGGCTCCTCGACAGGCTTGGGCGCAACCGGCTGCTGGAACTTCACCGACACCAGCTTGGATACGCCGGGCTCCTGCATGGTGACTCCGTACAGGGCCTGGGCTGCCTCCATCGTGCGCTTGGCATGCGTGATCACAATGAACTGGGTCTGGCTGGCCATCTCTTTAATCAGCCGGATCAGCCGCCCGGTGTTCGCCTCATCCAGCGGAGCATCCACTTCGTCCAGCACACAGAACGGGCTGGGCTGATATTTGAAGATGCCCATCAGCAATGCCATGGCTGTCAGAGCCCGTTCGCCGCCCGAGAGCAGCAGTACACTCTGCAGCTTCTTTCCCGGAGGCGAGGCCACAATATCGATGCCGGATTCCGAAACGTTCTCCGCGTCACTCAGCCGCATCTCGCCCACACCGCCCGCGAACAGGGTTTTAAACATCTCGCGGAAATTCGCGTTGATCGCCTCGAAGGCCTCTGAGAACCGCTTGCGCGATTCGAGATCGATATCGAGAATCGCCTTCTCGGTGTCCCGAATGGAGTCGAGTAGATCCTGACGCTGTGCATTCAGGAAGTCGTAGCGCTGCTGAGCCTCTTCAAACTGCTGGAGAGCCTCCGTATTCACCGGTCCCAACGCCTCGATGCGGGCTCGCAGGTCCTGATATTTCTGCTCCGCCTCCACCAGCCCGTCGTCGTCCAGCACCGTCTCTTCGGACGCGGCAATCTCCTCCAGGTTGGCGTTCAACTCTTTCCGGCAAGTCTCGTCGAGGTACTTCAACTCGGCCTGCCGCTTCACCAGCTCCAGCTCCACCTGGGAGCGCCGGTCGCCCGCCGCCTGCACATCCAGCCGGGCCTGCTTCAAAAGCTCTTCGGCGGAGGCCAGTGCGGCACGCATTTGCTGCTCGCGCGCCGCCATCTCGTTCACCACGCCTTCACCGGCCAGAATCTGCTCGGCCAGTTGCGATGCCCGGCCATCGAGCTCGATGTTGTCTGAGAGCAGCCGCGCCTTCTCAACACCCAGCCGCTCCATTTCCTTCATCAGGTTTTCGCGGCGGTTTGCAATCTCTCGAATCTGATTCTCCACGCGCGTCCGGGCCGCATGCTCCGAGCGCCGGCGCTCTTCCAGCCCCGCCAGTTCCACGCGGAGCGAGGAATGCTCTTCGCTGATCCCCACAGACTCCTGCTGCAGCTCTTCCAGGGCGGCGCGAGCCTCAGCCACGGCCC
>DATLBY010000138.1:0-4228 GCA_035526665.1 Bryobacteraceae bacterium | reverse complement strand
CAAGCTCGCGCACTTCCACCAGCCGCACTATTCACACCGGTCCCCGCGGCGGCCGGTATCACATCAGCAAACCCGGGAAAAAGGTCTACGAGAAGAAGAAATGAGGCCACTAACCCTTCCGCTAGCTCTACTGCTGAGCCTGATGGCGGTGGGGGCCCGCAGCTCGCACAAGTCCCACGGCGGATTACGTACAAGGCTGCAGCGGTGCGAAGTCTGCGAGCGGGATCCACGCGGCAGAATTGCCCGGTGCGCAGCTGCCCGCCACGAAGTTCCGGCGGGAGAATCCCTGCCCAGCCACCGGCAAGATTCGGGCGCTTGCCCTGGTTATGTCATCGACCACCGACACGCCCTGAGGAGCGGCGGGACGGATCGACCGGAAAATAAGCAGTTGCAGACCAGGGAAGAAGCCAAGGCGAAGGATCTGGTGGAGTAACGGCGCGTTACCCTGGATGGTTCAAGCGATAGAGAGCGACCAGCGTCACGATCCCAGCCACAATTGCTACTGCTGACGCTATGAGAATAAGCAAACCCATGAATGTTAATCCAGAAGCTTTATTGGGGTACTCGAACGCTGTCTACATCATCGGCGCCATCATCACCCTCATGGGAACGTTCGGCATCGTCTACTACAGTAACGTATCTTCGAAAATCAAAGAATCAGAGCTCAAGCACTATCAGAAAGAAGCAGAGGCAAAGATTGCCACTGCGAACGCCACGGCCGAATCGGCGAGGGCGGAAGCTGCCAGCGCACGTCGTGATGCGGCGACAGCTACAAGGGATGCTGAGTCTTTCAGGAGTGACATCGCCGCCGCTCACGCACGCGTCGCATTGGCCGCAAAAGACTCTGCGGAAGCCAATGAGCGCGCTAAGAAATATGAGGCGGCCATCGCAGAGGCGAACCTCCGATCCACCGAAGCCGAGAAAAAATCCTTAGAGGCCGGATTAGAACTGGCAAAATTTAAAGCGCCACGCCGGCTAAACGACGAACAACGGAGCCGCCTAAAAGAAAAGGCCAGCGCCTTCGCAGGGCAGGTGTTTTCGGTTGGAGTATCTGCCGACCCGGAATCCACTGCCTTTGCCCAGATCATTGAGGACATACTTCTCTCAGCGGGATGGAAGCAGGAAAAATTAAAGGATGCCCCCATTTTGCTGGCCGACAAATGGGCGGTGGTAATCGGCGAAGGCGTCAAGGTTCAAATGGCTCCTAGCCATGAGTCACGCCTTACGAAGACAGTCCTCTCCTTGACGTCTGCTCTTATAGACGAAGGCATCGTCGCGGAAGCAAACCGAAACAAAGATCTGGAAAAACAGCCAGATTGGGTACACATCGTCATTGGGAGCAAGCCGTGACAGCCCGAACCCGGTGGTGAAACCTGGGCTTACGGCAAGCGTGAAGATCAAGCTAACATAGAGATACCCCCGCTATGCAATTTCTTAAGAACAGCCTTGTCGAGCTGATCACGCAGACCTCGACCAATCTGCCTCCGGACGTCCGTGCCGCCATGGGCCTCGCCGCGGAGATGGAGCATCCCGGAACCCAGGCCTCACAGGCCTTGAGCATCATCGCGTCCAATATCGATATGGCGCAGGAGGATACCGGGCCCATCTGCCAGGATACGGGCATGCCTACCTTCATTGTCCACACGCCTGTTGGGGTCAATCAGCTGGTCATCAAAAAAATGATCCGTGAGGCGGTCGCTGAAGCCACGCGGCTGGGTAAGCTGCGTCCCAATTCAGTGGACTCGCTAACCGGTAAAAACAGCGGCGACAACCTGGGGCCCGAGACTCCGGTGATTCACTTTGAGCAGTGGGAGCAGGACGAAATCGAAGTGAAGCTGGTGCTGAAGGGCGGCGGCTGCGAGAACAAGAATATCCAATATTCGCTGCCGGCTTCGCTGGATCATCTGGGCCGCGCCGATCGCAATCTGGAGGGTGTTCGCAAGTGCATCCTGCATTCGGTCTGGCAGGCGCAGGGGCAGGGATGTGCCCCCGGTGCGGTGGGCGTGTGCATTGGAAGCGACAGAGCGCACGGCTACTCGCTGGCCAAGGGCGAACTGTTCCGAACTCTCGACGACACCAATCCGGTGCCTGAACTCGCCAAGCTGGAAGCCGAGATAATGGAGGAGGCGAACAGGCTCGGCGTGGGCGCCATGGGTTTTGGCGGTAAAGTGTCGTTGATCGGCTGTAAGGTGACCGCCGCGAACCGCCTGCCAGCCAGCTTTTTTGTTTCCGTCGCCTACGAGTGCTGGGCGTTCCGCCGCCTCGGCGTACGGCTCGATGCGTCCTCCGGAGCGATCACATCCTGGCTTTACCGGGATCCCCAACGGCCTATCGAAAAAATGACCCGTGGCGAAGGCTTTCCGCTCAGCGGGCGCGAGGTGGTGCTCACTCCGCCGCTCACCGAGGAGCAGATGCGGTCGCTGCGGGTCGGAGATGTCGTGCTGATCCGGGGCGAAGTGTATACCGGCCGCGACGCCGTGCACGCCTATCTGATGAAAAATCCTCCGCCCGTGGACCTGCACGGCGCCATCCTGTACCACTGCGGCCCGGTCATGCTCAAGGAAGGTGAGGAGTGGCGCGTCAAGGCGGCCGGACCCACCACCAGCATCCGCGAGGAGCCTTATCAAGCTGATGTGCTCCGGCGCTACGGAGTGCGCGCCGTCATCGGCAAGGGCGGCATGGGCGCCAAGACCCTGGCTGCTCTCCAGGAGACAGGCGCCGTCTACCTGAACGGCATCGGCGGAGCAGCGCAATACTATGCCCGTACTGTGGAGAAGGTGCTCGGCGTCCATCTCTTCGATTTCGGTATACCGGAAGCCATGTGGCATCTAAAAGTAAATAACTTTGCCGCTATCGTCACCATGGACGCTCACGGCAACAGCCTGCACGCCGATATCGAAAAACAGACCGGCGCGGCGCTGGAAGAGCTGCAAACCGTATAGGGCGGATTCGCGGTCAACGGACACGATAAATTTCGTACACCGCCCCGTTGGTTAGCGATACAACGAAGAGATTGCCGTTGGGGCCGGTGTGGATATCCGTCCCTATGCCGAAATCCCTGCCGATCAGCAGGCTTTCGCTCTCGCTGATATCGAACTTATCGAAGTTATCCGCCACCCGGTCCTCCAGGCGCGGATCGTCGACCGCTATTTTTCTGCGGTTGCCCGTGAGATTAAAGTGGAACAGATAACCGCCCGCCAAGGTGGTTCTGGCCGCTCCCACAAACAGGTCGCCTTCATACTGCGGTCCTAAACCCCGGCCTCGCAGAAAGCCGATGCCGGCCGGCGCTACCGAGAACCTCCAGCTGAACTCCGGGTCACTGTAATGAGCTCCGGGTAGCAGAAAGAGCCCGGATAATGCCTGCTGCGGAGTGTCGGCGATCCTCGACGGCGGCCAGCGTAATTGCTGCAGCGTGGAGGGCGGCCGGTTCACTTCGATCGATTTGAACTGCTGAATCCGGTCCACGGGACCCATGATCTGGACCCATCCTCCGTTCATACCCGCTTCCACGCGGTTAATTTCATCGAACGAGTCATCGCCGTTCTCCTCGGTCCAAAGACTTCCGCTGGCGGGATCGAAGTCCATGCCAAAGCTGTTACGCACCCCGTACGCAAAAATTTTTTTTATGTTGGCGCCTGCCTGGCCTCCAATTGCATCTCCGGTGCTGAAGAAAGGATTGTCTATCGGGGCAGTTCCGTCGTCGTTCAAACGGAGAATGACACCGGTGAAGTGCGCGTTGTCCGGCTCGGGCCCGCCGAATTGATCATCGGATTCGGGCGGTGTGGGTCCGAGAGCCAGATTCTGCATCTGTCCCCGCCGCCCGTTGTCGCCGAAGAAGAGATACAGTTTCCGGTCGGGCCCAAAGCGAAGAACACCGCCGTTATGGTTGCCCTGGGCCGGCTGTGCTGCATCCCCCTGATTCGGAGGGACGGGTGCGCTGTCGTATTGGAAGGCGTGCAGCTTGATCAGGTTGCGGTCAAAGATAAGCGCCGAGCCGTTCCAGACGAAGCGATCGACGCGATTCCCCAGCAGCGGAACGGCGAGAGTATTGGTGGTATCGGCGCCCAAGGCCGGCTGGTCCGGACACTCTTGCGCAGTCGGAAAGTATGGATTTCCGGCGGGTGGAGGCGGCGCCTGGCAAGTCCAATAGAGGTACACACCGGGGTTTGCCGGAAAATCCGGATGCAGGGCGATCCCGAGAAGCCCTCGCTCGGAAGCGGCGTTCACT
>DATLBY010000137.1:0-22477 GCA_035526665.1 Bryobacteraceae bacterium | reverse complement strand
TATCGCCGATGTCGAGCCTGGAACCTATTATTTGTCGGCGCAGCGCGCCGGCTATGTCAGGCAGGAATATGGCGCGCGCCGCAGTTCGCGTCAGGGGACGGCGCTCGCGCTCACGGAAGGGCAGGAGATGAAAGGCCTGCTGATTAAATTGACGCCGCAGGGAGTCATCACCGGCAAAGTACTGGATGAAGATGCGGAGCCTGTGACGCGCGCCTCCGTCCAGGCTCTCAGCCAGCGTTACCTGCGCGGAAAAAGACAATTGGCGCCGGCGGGGATGGCCCAGGCAAATGATATTGGGGAATACCGGCTTTCGGGGCTGGCTCCGGGCAAGTATATTCTCTCCGTCACTCCCCAGCGGCCAATGGATTTTGGCTTGCGGATGCGGGCTCCGCGAAAACAGGAAGAGGACGCCTACGTGACCACCTATTACCCCAACGTGAATGACGGCTCCCAGGCTCTGCCCATTGATGTGACTGCCGGCGGCGAGATGCGCGGCATGGATTTCCGGCTGCACAAAATTAAAACAGTTCACGTCCGCGGCACAGTAATTGACGGCGCCGACAACACACCGGCACAAAACGCCATGGTGATGCTCGCGCCCGCGGGCAGCACCATTATGGGAGCGTTTGGCCGGAACATGGCTATGATTCGCGAGGGAGGTGCCTTTGATATTCCTGGAGTGGGGCCTGGATCCTACAGCCTGGTGGTAAACAAAATGAGCCGTGAAGGGCGCGGCGCCAGTGTGCATCAGCAGGTTAACGTCGGCAATAAGGACCTGGATGGACTGTCCATCGTACTGACTCCACCGTTCACTTTATCGGGGATTGTGCGCATGGAGGGCCAGGACAAGCCACAATTTCCGAATGCGCGCATTTTGCTGGACGGCATGGACGGGTTAACCATGAATACGCCCAATGCCACCGTGGCAGCCGACGGTACGTTTACCCTACAAAACGTCAGCGCCGGCCAGTTCCGGATCAACATCACTGGTCTTCCCGCGAACTCTTACGTAAAGTCCGTGAAGGCCGGCAATCAAGAAGCGCTGGAGACTGGGGCTGATATCGCGGGTCCGGTACCGGTTGAGATCGTTCTTTCGCCGAATGCGGGTCAGATCACGGGCAGTGTGCAGGACGCCAAGCAGCAGCCGCTTTCCGGCGTCACTGTGGTGCTGGCGCCTGACGCATCCCGCCGCAGCCAATATTGGCTGTTCAAGACCGCCGCTACCAGCCAGACGGGCGGCTTCACGCTTTCCGGCATTCCTCCGGGCGAATACACCCTTCTCTCCTGGGAAGACATTGAGGATGGCGCTTACCAGGATCCGGACGTGGTCGCACGCTACGAATCACAGGGTAAAAAGATCACGATCAAGGACGGCAGTAGTGAGACCGTGCAGGTTCAGGCCATTCCTGCCGACGGAGCCTCGCAGAACTAACGCCTGCTACAATCGCGGACGATGTTCCGCAAGGTACTAGTTGCAAACCGCGGCGAGATCGCCGTCCGGGTCATCCGCGCGCTGCGGGAAATGTCCATCGCGAGTGTGGCCGTGTACTCGGCCGCTGACCGGGGCGCTCCTCACGTTTGTATGGCAGATGAGGCAGCATTTATCGGCCCGGCGCCATCTTCCGATAGCTACTTGCGGATCGACCGCATTCTGGAGGCAGCGGCGCGGCATGGTGCCGAGGCCATCCACCCCGGCTACGGCTTTCTGAGTGAAAATGCGGAGTTTGCGGCAGCCTGTGAAGCAGCCGGCTTCACTTTTATCGGGCCCTCGGCCGACAGCATTCGCAAGATGGGATCCAAGACGGAGGCGCGTAAAATTGCCGCCGCAGCCGGTACGCCCGTTGTACCCGGCACCTCGGATTCCGTTGCAAACATTGGCGACGCCACTCTCATCTCCCGTGAAATCGGCTTCCCGGTAATGATTAAGGCCGCCGCGGGCGGCGGCGGCAAAGGGATGCGCCGTGTCGATAGCGAGCAGGAACTCGAAGCCGCTCTACGAGGCGCCGCCAGCGAAGCCGAGCGGGCCTTCAAGACCGGGGATGTCTACATCGAGAAGTTCATTGAAAATCCGCGTCATATTGAAATTCAGCTGCTGGGCGACCGGCATGGGAACCTGATCCACTTAGGGGAACGCGAGTGCTCAATCCAGCGGCGCCACCAGAAAGTAATCGAGGAGTGCCCCTCGCCACTGATGTCTGTTTATCCGGAGCTTCGCCACAAAATGGGCCAAGCGGCTATTCGAGCAGCTCGAGCTGCCGGGTACTACAATGCCGGCACTGTCGAGTTCCTGGTGGATGCCGGTGGCAATTTCTACTTTCTGGAGATGAATACGCGTCTTCAGGTGGAGCATCCGGTGACCGAGATGGTCACAGGCCTCGATCTGGTGAAATGGCAAGTTCGGATCGCAGCCGGTGAGCGCCTTACGTTAACCCAAGACGGCATTCGCTGGAGCGGCTCATCCATCGAGTGCCGAATCTACGCAGAGGATCCGGAAAACCGATTTTTCCCGTCTCCCGGCCGGATTACGGCGATGGCTGTTCCTAGCGGTCCGGGGGTGCGCCTGGATTCCGGTGTCTATCCGGGCTGGGTCGTTCCCATGGATTACGATCCTCTGCTGGCGAAGCTCTCCGTTTGGGCCGGTACGCGGGAGGAGGCTATCGCACGCATGCGGCGTGCCCTAAACGAGTATTTTATCGCCGGAATCCAGACGAACATTCCCCTTTTTCGTGGTATTTTCGACGACGAAATGTTCCGCCGCGGGGATTTGCATACCGGTTTTATCGACCAGTTCCTCGCGCGACGGACAGTTACGTCAGCCATCGATCCGGAGTTCATCGCGGTCGCGGCTGTGGTGGCCTCAGTGCAACCCACTGCGGAACATGCGGCGAGCAATGTTCCGCCACTATCGCAATGGGTCTCCAATTTACGGCGTCAGCTGCTTCGATAATTCAGGGTTTCTTCCCATTCCCGGAATCGTCGTCACCCACGCGCTCAATCACGCCGCAGGCAATGCGTGGTCCGCCCGATAGGCCCGAGCCGGCCGCTCCGGTCTCACCCTGATCCTCATTGGCATGAAGAATGATGGCGGATCCATTTGTATCGAAAACACTCAGCGGCCCTGGGGATAGCGTGATTCTGCTTGTCGTATGTCTGAGCTGTCCGATGCCGTGCTCATTCACAACAAGATTCGGCACATCGCCCATGTGAAACGGGTGATTGGCATCCGGCTGTGAGTTGCCACTAGGTCCTGGGTCGAAGTGACCGCCTGCACCGCCTAAGGCCACGGTTTGACCACTTGCATTCAGCGAATTCTCGCAACTGCCGACCTCATGGATGTGCATTCCGTGTTTGCCTCCGGATGCGAGTCCGTTCACCAAGGCCTCGATTACCACCGTGGGGATGATCCCCTCATTCTTCTGGGTCAGCTTGACCTCACCGGAGATCCCAGATCCCGGAGCGCCTTTCAGGACTGCCCGCGCTCTGTAAATGGTTTTTGCCTCGTCGTCCTGTGCAAAGCAGATTGCCGTCAGAGACACGAAAAAGCAGAGTAAGCGTTTCATTTTTTGTTTCCTCCGAAAAGCATCAAATAATTTATTTTTTACCGCATCGCACTAATACCCGGCCGCGAATGTATTTTAGACGCTTGGAAAGATAAAAGTGTGTCGAACGCCGCCAAAGCTCACTTAAGATGAAGTGGAACGGAACAAATCGAATGGACAAGTTCGTCTAAAGGTTTCATGGCATCCGACTTTGCGCTTGAGGCGCAGCAGTTGACAAAGGTGTTTCGCACGTTCTGGAGGCGCCGGGAATTTCGCGCCGTCGACAACATCTCGATCCAGGTGCCGCGCGGAACTACTTTCGGGTTTCTCGGCCCCAACGGGGCGGGGAAGACTACCTTCGTTAAAATGCTGCTCGCCTCCGTTCATCCCAGCTCGGGGATCACTCGCATTTTCGGCCAGGATTCGCGCGAGCCGGAGGCCCGCCGGCCCGTAGGCTATCTTCCCGAAAACCACCGCTTCCCGACGTATTTCACCGGCGCCGGCATGCTCCACTTTTATGGCGCACTCTCCGGAATGGACTTGGACACCCGCAATCGCCGCATCGCCGAATTACTGGAGCAGCTCGGATTAAAGGAGTGGGGTGAGGTCCGCATCGGCAAGTACTCCAAAGGCATGCTGCAAAGGCTGGGATTGGCGCAGGCGTTGATCCACTCGCCCCAGTTACTTATCCTGGACGAGCCCTCGGATGGAGTGGACCCGGTGGGGCGCCGCCACATCCGCGACATCCTGCATTCGCTGGAGCAAAAAGGGGTCACAATTTTTATTAACTCCCACCTGCTGATCGAGGTAGAGCTTTTCTGCCGTGACGTAGCCATCCTGCACAAGGGAAAAATCGCGCTTACCGGCAGCGTCCGGGAACTAACCGCCGGTAAAGGCTACCGGCTGGCAACGCCCGCGGACCTTCCTGAGAGACTGCGGAATATATTGCAGGCGACCGCGTCGTCGGCCACCAGCCGCGACGGGATGGTCGAATTTCATTTCGCCACGCGAGAGCAGACCAATCAAGCGATCGATCTTCTTCGCAACGAAAAATTGCAGGTGGAATCCGTCATCCCCACCAGCAGCACTCTGGAAGACGTGTTCATAAAGACCGTGGAGGCCTGACATCCAATGACACAAACCCTGGCGCTGATTTGGGATACCTTCCGCGAAGCCTCGGCACGCAAGATCTTTTGGGGCCTGTTCGGGCTCTCTACCGCCACCATTCTCTTTTTTCTTTTCCTGCTCAAAATCGACCTGGTGGAGGGCGCACTCGCAACGGTCACGCTATTCGGCCGGACCTCCAACCGTTCCATGGAGGTTGACAAGCTGGTTAGCAATGTATTCGGCGCGATCGCGGGATTCCTCTATACCGTGGGTATGTTCCTGGCGGTGTTTGCTTCGGCAGGTCTTATCGCGAGCGTTCTGGAGCCTGGTCGCATCGAACTTCTACTGTCGAAGCCCGTCTCCCGGGTGCACATCCTGTTGGGCCGTTTCCTCGGCAATGTGTTGATTGTCGCGGCCATCATTTCCTACCTGATAGTCGGCGTCTGGTTGATTCTGGGCTTCAAAACAGGCATCTGGTCGGGACGTTTCCTGGTGACCATCGGTATGACCGTGGGCATGTTTGCTGTTTTGCTCACCGTCGTCGTGCTGACCGGAGTCATCTGGGAGAGCACTGCGCTCTCCACCATGGTCCCGGTGGCGATGATGCTGATCAGCCCGATCCTCGCTCAGAATAAGATCGCCGAACGGCTGCTATCCTCGGAATGGTCGCGCGATGCTTGGAATGGCCTCTATTACACGCTTCCAAAAGTTTATGATTTCGGACGGATTACGCACGCTCTTGTCCTCAGACAACCGGTGGAAAGCTGGATGCCTCTCTGGTCATCCGCTATCTTCGGAGCTATCGTGCTCTCCGCCGGCCTATACGTATTCGCCCGGCGTGATTTCTAAAGTTTTTTGCGCAGCCATCCTTTTTCTACTGCTGCCGGCCTGCCACAAGAAACCCTCGCCCACGGTCCTTGTCGACCCCGCGCTGGCAATGCTTGTGTCGCCCGATACCGTGTTGCTGGCAGGAATTCGCATGGAACCGTTGCGATCCACTCCGCTTTATCAAAGACTTATAACCGGCCGAACGCCTGCGCGCCTGGAGGGGTTCATCCGGGACACCGGCCTCGACCCGCGAAAGGATATCTGGGAGTTCCTGATCGCGCATAACGGGAAAGATGCCGTTGTGATGGCTCGCGGAAAGTTCGCCGAGATGGGACTGGAGCCGCGTCTCAACCGCGAGGGAGCGGTGCGGATGCAGTACAAAGGCTATACGCTGCTGGGAGACGCCAAAAACGCCGTCGCCTTCATGAATTCCAGCACCGCCGTGGCCGGCCCGTCATCAGCCGTCCGCTCGATCATCGATATGCGAAATGCCGCACAAGGGGGAATTCCGGCGGTGTTTGCGGAAAAGATCAAGTCCATATCTTCGGCCAACCAGCTTTGGGTGGCCGGAAATATTCACGGGCGCCTCCCGATGCTGGATTTCCGCGGCAGCGGCAACTTGGCGAACCTGAATAATATCCTTCCTGCCATCAAAACATTCGACACTGCCATCGATCTGCGAACCGGTTGCAAGGCGCACGCCAACGCCGTTTTCGATAGCGAGCAGGATGCAAAACGCGTCAAGGAAACGCTACGCGGTCTCATCGGCTTTGCGCGCCTGAATACGCCTGAAAACAGGCTCGAGAGGCTTCGCGTCTTCGACGGCATCAAGGTGGAATATAGCCAGAATGTGCTCACCGTAGATGCGGACCTGCCTGTCGATCTGCTGGACGAGATGATGAAACTGGAAAATTACTTGCGCTAAGTCTAAAGCGGCATTTCTATTGATATTCGTAGGTCAGGGTATTGCTGATGGTAAGTCCGGATAGCGACCCCGCGATATACGGCGTCAGGAATTTGTAGTGATAGTTCGCGACGGTCACCACCAGGCGGTCTTCCTGCGTGCCGGCATCCTGACGGGAGACGCTTACCATGTCGGCCGTCATATCGAAGGCTGGCGTGGCTCCTTCGGGTGGCGCCGGATTTCCATACAGCACCATATTCCTAACTGGCGTTGGATCGTACGGATTAACCGAGCCGTAGCGGAGAGCGCCGCGGACACGCTCGGTAATCGTCTGATGAATAAACAGAAACTGTCCGAAGTCGCAGATCGCGATGATCAACAATAAAAAGACGAGGAGCGTGAGTGAGCCTTCGAGTAGCGCCGAGCCTGCTTCTTTGTTGCGCCCGGCGGCCGAAATTTTGCGAGTAGTAATCATTAAGGTGCGAACCGTCCCATGTAGCGAAAGGCGGCGCTGGGTTTGCCGCTCCAATGCAGTGTGGTGAATACAACGTCCACGTCGATCGCGCCGATCCAAACCGTCATCGTGTTCGGCGTCCCCGTTCCCATGTCCACAGTGAGGTGCACGTCGGAAGTGCTCAGTCCTCTCATCACCGGAGTGGTTCCGCCGGCCGGTGAGCCATACACCACCATGTTGGCGACAGCTGTCGAGAATGCCGTTGAAGGAGTTGCCGAACTGGAGTCATAGGTGCGGAGAGCCGCATAACGCGCCCCCTCCCGCACGGCGCTCTGCAGCTTGTTGTAGCGGAAGAACGCGTAGCCGAACTGGAAGGTGCCGGTAAAAAGGGGAATCAGCACCAGGCACGACAGGGCAAACTCCAGCATGATGTTGCCTCGCTCAGAGCGGAGCCCCGGAATGACATTTCTGGCTCGCTGCCTCATCGGGTCAGTCTCGCCACATAGGCACCCGGAGTGCCGGCGCCTTTATTCTTAGACCCCTGCACCCAGGCTCCTACGTATTCGGCGCACCAGGGCTGGCTACCGCCATTCTTGTACTCACTGGTGGGCAGGAGCAAAAACGCGGCGATCTGAACGATCCGGTAATTCGGGTATCCGGTGTTGATGGGTGCGGCGATCATGCGGCGGCCATTGCCCATCTGGGCGCCGGAATAGGCGGCAAACGTACTTCTTGTGGGATCGGCGTCCTGCCCGATGCGGGTCATCAGGCTGTCGAGCTGGCTCTGCTTAGCTCCCCCCGTCATGTCTACTGCATCGCCGATCGACCGGGTAACGCTCTGATAGTCATCCACAATGGTTTGCCGGATCAGATCGGCGCTGCTCGATTCGATGTAACCGCGCTCCGATCCGCCGCCCGCCTGGGCCAGGTCCACCATGGCCTGGGTATTATCGCCCGGGCACGTATTCTGGTTCACTTTCGGAGTAGAGGGCCATCGCAGCGTGTAATGTTGTCCAGGAATCAGGCCAAAATCTGGGCCGACATTATTCTGAGCGAAGGGAGAAAATGGGAACAGACCCTCTCTGAAGGTGTTCTTCGGCTCCTGTCCGGCTCCCGAATCTCCTTTTACCGTCAAAGTCGACCCCAGCATGAGTAGCCCGAGGGGCATGGCGAATGCCGGTTGACCGGTGTTCAGAATTGATAGAAAGCTGAGTGGAACCGCTGCGTTCCCTACCACCCGGGTATACCGGTAGCCCGCCGGATTGACTGGATTCAATTCCCAGGGACCTGTTGCGATCTTCGCGAAGGATACTTCGGGGTCGGTGAAGGAGGATGTTTGGAGGTTCCAGCGATTCGTATTGCCGGAAACTTGCAGCCGGGCGCGGCTGATTCCCGCCCCGGTTCCATCCAATTCCAGTGTGGCTGCCAGGGCTGCGGAGTCGGAAAACGTCTGCGCTTCGTTCTTTGCGATATAAATTCGCCCGATGTCAATCGCCAAACCCGCCACGGCGATCAGTGCAAAAATGCACACGGCGAACGTCACCAGCGTGTAACCCTTCGCTTTTGGATTGGAGGATGCTCTTTTCATGTACCTGCCTTGTTTTTCGAAACGGCCGAGACCACGTAGAACTAATCTGCTTCCGTTGATCGGCCTTTTTCATTTCGAATAACAGGAGTCTAACAGCTATACTTTGCAGTAATAAAGGCTTAATCACTCCTAGGAGAACAGTACTGGTACTGGTACTGTCTGGAAAATAACCTACTCCAACTAAGTAGTAGTTCGGCCCTATGTTTGCCAAACGACTGAAACAAAACGTAGTTACGCTATGAATAAATGAGCCGCAAGCGCAGCTGTTTTTAGTGCGTTTTTTTAGATTCAGCCGGAATATACAGCAATCGCCGGATAGTACTAGCCTGATGGGTAAGCTCTGGGCGGGTTGACTTCCAAAAAAACGGGCTAACCGCCGCCGGTTGCCGTAGTCTAAGAGGCCAGATGGAGGAAAGCGACGCTCTCGTAGTCGCGCGGATCCGATCCGGGGACCGCGACGGCTTTCGAATACTTGTGGATCGCCACAGCCGGAGTGTCTTCCGATTGGCCTACCGTATGACAGGGAATGAATTCGACGCCGAAGACGTGGTACAGGAGACCTTTCTGCGTGCCTACAAACAACTGGACGCCTATGAATCGCGCTCCAGCTTTCATACCTGGATCTATCGCATATGCGCCAATTACTCGCTGGATTTGATTCGCTCGCGCCAGCGCCACGAAGACAAACGGGCCCGACAGGATGCCGAAGGGGTAGATCCTCTGCACAACTTCCCGTCGGCTGCCCCAGGCCAGGACAGGATCTTCTTTAACGCCGAGGTGAAGCAGAAGCTCGATTTCGCGCTGAATGAGCTCAGCCGGCAGGAACGGACTGCCTTTATGCTGCGCCATTTTGACGGAATGTCGATCGAAGACATCGGCGTAGTGCTCGGCCTGGGAACGAGCGCCACCAAGAACAGCATTTTTCGCGCCGTTCGAAAGCTGCGCGAGGTACTGGAGCCGCTTCTCGCATGACGGATCATATTCAGGAAGAACAATTAATTCTGCACTACTACGGAGAAGCCGAAATTTCCGCCGCAGCCCTGGAGCGCCACCTGGCAAACTGCGGCGACTGCCGGACCCGCTATCAACAGGTAGTACGCGTCCTCAACAGCGTGGAACCGGAGGCCATACCGGAGCGCGGAGCAGGCTATGGCGGGCAGGTCTGGGAGAAACTTCCCGCATCCATCAAATCGCGTCCCTCCGGGAGATGGTTTGCCTCTCGCCGCTGGGTTCCTTCGGCGGTGATGGCCGCTCTTCTGGCGGTGGCATTTCTGACCGGCCGGCACTGGCCGAGGGAGACGCCGCAGCCTGTCGCGGCCGGCCAGGGACAGGTCCGCGAACGAATTCTGCTGGTGGCGGTGGGAGACCATCTGGAGCGATCGCAGATGGTCCTGGTGGAACTGGCGAACTCGCCGGCGAGCGATCTGTTCAACATCGCGCTGGAACGCAGTTTGGCGGAAAACCTGGTGGAGGCCAACCGGCTCTATCGCCAGACGGCCGCCGCCACCGGAAATGCTCCGCTGGCGGACGTGCTTGACGATCTGGAACGCGTGCTGATCGAAATTGTGCATAGCCCTGAGACGATTAGCCGGCGGCAACTCGAGGAGATTCAACATCGGATCGAGGAGAGAGGCCTTTTATTCAAAGTCCGGGTATTGGGATCGCAGATAAGAGGCCGGGAATCGACGGCAACGCGGGAAAAAAACGCTACAAAGCTTTAAGTGGATGATAACTATGACTTTCTCTAGACCGATTCTGATATTCGCACTTACGGCTGTTTGCCGCGCGCAGGAGGCAACACCGGCTCCTCTGCCGCCAGCGGCGCCCTCGGATTTTCACTTTGAGATGCGTGATTTGGCGCGCGAGTCCGCACTGAAGGCGATCGAGTCGAACCTGCCGTTGTTCCTTGCACAGGGCATCACGCCCCCCCGTGCGCCGCAGATGCCGCGTAGCCCACAGATGCCGCGTAGTCCGATGCGGTATGAGCGCGGCGGCGGAGATCGCCTCTACAGCAACGGCGCCGAACTGCTCGACCAAAGGCAGTGGGACAAAGCAGTGGAAAGCTTCAACCAAGTCATTGAGCGCAAGGGAACAAAGGCCGAAGGCGCCTATTACTGGAAAGCGTACGCGCTAGCCAAACTGGGTCGGGTGAATGAGGCAGCGGCCGCTGTCGATGAGCTCCAGAAAGTCTACCCAAACAGCCGCTGGCTCAACGATGCCCGCGCCCTGCAGGTCGAAATGAAGCAGGCCGGCGGCCAGTCCGTTTCGCCCGAGCGAGAGAACGACGACGATTTAAAGCTGATGGCCATCAACAGCCTGATTTCAAGCGATCCCGAACGCGCCATTCCCCTGCTGGAAAAGATTCTGAAAAGCCAGAGCGCTCCCAAGCTCAAAGAGCGGGCGCTATTTGTGCTGGCGCAGAGCGGGAATGCGAAAGCGCGCGATGTCGTGCTCCAGCTTGCCAAAGGCGCGGCCAATCCCGATCTCCAGATGAAAGCGGTGGAATACCTTGGATCCTACGGGCGCGCCGAAAACATCCAGCCCCTCGCGGATATCTATGCAGCCACTAACGATACCGCCGTAAAGCGTTCCATCCTGCGTGGATTTATGCGCGCTCGCGACAAGGATCGGCTGGCCAACCTGGCGGCAAGTGAGACCAATAGCGAGCTTCGTATGGAGGCGGTACATGGCTTAGGAGCACTCAGCGCGCAAGCTGAGCTCGGCCAGTTGTATGCCAAAGAATCGTCCGTCGAAGTGCGCGAGCAGATCCTTCATTCCATGCTAATGGCCGGAACGGCCGACAAGCTCCTCGAGATTGCACGCAACGAGAAGGAGCCACGCCTCCGCAAGACTGCCATCAACATGCTCGGCGTGCGAAGCAAGACAGACACGGCGGATGCGCTGATATCTCTATACGCCGCTGAAACCGACCGTTCGGTGAAGGAGCAGATTCTCAACGCGCTTTTTATCCAGAAGAATGCCAAGGGGATCATCGACCTGGCGCGCAAGGAGCCGGACGCTGGATTGAAACGCCAGGCAGTCCAGAAGCTGTCGGTTATGAAAAGCAAGGAAGCGACGGACTTTTTGATGGAGCTGTTGAACAAATGAGAGGGCGAATTGCCGGAATTCTCTTCTTATACACAGTTATTGCCGCAGGACAGCCCCGGTTTGTGGGCGGAAAACCTGAGATACGGCCGACTGGGTCGAACCTGGAGGGTACCTTCCGTGCTTTTGTCGCGCAAACTTCGGGTCCGGCATGGATCGGCTATGCGGTCCCGGCTGTGCCGGGTGAACACAACATGTGCTGCGACACTTCCTCAGATACCAGCGTGGGGTATCGCGGCTGCGGTCTGGAGCCTGGCTCCAGGCCCCAGGAAGCCGTTCCATACGGCGGCCCGGTTCGGCTCGAAGCCGACCAGGAGTTTCACGTCCTGTTCCGGGTGGAACAGAACCAGATCACACGCATCCGCACTTTTTCCTCGGACTGCGAACTGGATGCGAGTGGCACTCAGGTAGTCTGGCTCACGGCTGTGAAGCCTGCCGAAAACGTGGCGCTGCTTGCCTCGTTTGTGGCCCCGGCCGCGGCCGATCGTGCTTCCGAGCGCAAACAGGATGCCGCTGTTTCGGGAATCGCGCTGACGGCGGACCGCTCCGCCGACACCCAGCTTGCCAGGTTTTTAGCTACCGGGCAGCCCGAATCACTCCGCCGGAAAGCGGCTTTCTGGATCGGCGCCGCCCGGCGGATCCAAAGCTTGCCGGCTCTCTCTCAGGTTGCTCTGCAGGACTCCTCGGATAAGGTGCGGGAAAGCGCCGTGCACGGACTTACACTGAGCCGGGATCCAGCGGCGCTGGAAACGGTGATAGGTATCGCGAAAAACGACAAAAGCCCGCATGTGCGCGGCAACGCTCTTTTTTGGATGGCGAACCAGGCGGCAGCGAAAGCGTCCGCCGCGATTGGCAACGCCATTGAAAACGATCCGGAGACGAAGGTAAAAGAACAGGCCGTCTTTGCTTTAAGCCGGCTGCCCAAGGACGAGTCGATACCGGCTCTCATCCAGATAGCGCGAACGAACAAAAATCCGGCCGTGAAGAAGAAGGCGATGTTCTGGCTGGGGCAGTCCAAAGACCCGCGCGCAATCGCCTTCTTTGAAGAAGTACTAACTCGACGCCCCTAGAACCGGTACGCCGGCGGCTTGATTCCCTTCACTCGCAGGTACACCTCCGCCTGTCCGCGGTGATGCGCCGTGTGGGTGAAGTAGGCCCACATCGTCTCTCTAGCGGACATCTGCTTCCCTTCAGGACCGGACATCTTCTCCGCACCGTCTGCCTCCATATCGCCTAGGGATTTGAGGCAGTAATCAAACGCGTCGGTGAGGTACTTCACGACCGTGGCCTTATCCAGTACCGCCGGTTTGGCTAGCGGACTCTTCCCGCCGGTCGCGCGCGCGAATGCATTCGACTGAGACTGGGCGATGTGTACCATTAATTCTCCGTAACTCATCTCTTCCGGATTTGGCTTGAAGTCGTAGCTTTCGGCCGGCATGGCATTTGCCACGTCCAGCGTGAATGCCTTCGACGTGGTCAGGTGCTTCACAAACTCGTCTTTCCATTTGCCCGGCTGCGCCTGGACTGTCGGCAGCAATAGCGCATATCCGAAGAACAGCGCGGCGATCGTTTTCATTAGGGAATCTCCTGGACTCAAGGAATACCGCAAACGTTCCGCCAGACGCAACTTCCGGGTATGACATAATCCTCAGAAATGAAATATCGCCATCGCGTTCTGGTCCTTCTCTTCTTTCTTTCGATCATTACGTACATGGACCGCGTCTGCATGGGACTGGCGGGCAAGCGTATGCAGGCCGACCTGGGGCTCTCGGAGACGCAACTGGGCTGGGTGCTCGGAATTTTCGCGCTGTCCTACGCGCTCTTCGAGATCCCGAGCGGCGCCCTCGGCGACCGGATCGGCCCCCGCAAGGTCCTTACGCGGATCGTCATCTGGTGGTCGGCCTTCACAACCCTGACCGGTATGGTGTCCTCATTTCCCGTGATGCTGCTGACCCGGTTTGCCTTCGGAGCCGGCGAGGCCGGCGCCTATCCGAATAGTTCGTCCAGCGTGTCACGCTGGTTCCCCACGGCCGAGCGGGCGCGCGCGCTCGGCGTAGTGTGGATGGCGAGCCGTCTCGGCGGCGCTATCGCCCCGCTGTTGGTCGTCCCCATCCAGAGAAACTACGGCTGGCGTGTGTCGTTCTACGTTTTCGGCGCCATCGGTGTCATTTGGGCGATCGTCTGGTACGGTTGGTACCGGGATCATCCCTCGGAGAAAGCGGGCGTTACCGAGCGCGAGATGGATGAGATCAGCGGTACTCCCAAGCGCGCGCACGAGCCTCTCCCGTGGGGTATCGCGCTGCGCAGCCGGAATCTCTGGACCATCATGGTGATGTATCACTTCTACTGCTGGGGGAGCTATTTCTATCTCTCCTGGTTGCCCAACTATCTGCAGAAGGGAAGGGGAATCACTGAGAACGAAATGCAGGTTTATGCGGTACTTCCCTTCGTCGCCGGCATCTTCGGCAACCTGCTGGGCGGCACTTTAAGTGACTATCTCGTGAAGACAAAAGGCGTTCGCTTTGGCCGTGTGGTGGTGGGTACCGCTGGCCTGGCTCTCTCCGCCTGTTTCCTTTTGGCTACCGCCTTTACGCCCAATAAGTATGCCGCCGTTACCTTTCTCACCCTCGGCTATGGATCCATGGATTGCATGTTGCCCGTCTCCTGGGCTCTGTGCCTGGATGTAGGGAAGAAATACGCGGGCGCCGTCACCGGAGCCATGAACATGGCGGGCCAGATCGGATCCTTCCTGACGGCAGTGGCCTTCGGAAAAATGGTCGACTATTTCGGAAACTATAATACGCCGTTGATTCCGATGGCGGTCATGCTGTTCATCAGCGCCGCGCTCTACACGAGAATCAATCCGGCCGAGCAGTTGATCCCCGAATCGGCCCCGCAGCCTGCGGTTGTTATATGATGACCAATTCCATGCGCACTATTTTCAGTCTCCTTCTGGCCGTGTCTCTGCTCCCGGCCGCACCTCCCTCCGCCAAGGTACAGCATCTGCTCTATGTCGCCAGTCCGGGCCTGCGCAACTATCCGGAATACGGCGGCGTGGGCGTTCTGGTATTCGATATCGATAACGGATACAAATTCGTAAAGCGCATTCCCACCTGGCCCGAGGCGCCCGGTGAGAAGCTCGAAAATGTGAAAGGGATCGCTGCGAGCGGCAAAACCGGCCGGCTCTACGTCACCACTATCAACCGCATGCTGGCCATGGATGCGGTCACCGGCAAGAAGCTTTGGGACAAGACTTACGAAGGCGGCTGCGACCGGATGTCCATCTCGCCGGACGGCAAATTACTCTATGTCCCCCAATTTGAAGGACCGCTCTGGCACGTGGTCAATGCCATGACCGGCGACGTGATCGCCAACGTCGAAACGAAGTCCGGCTCGCACAACACCGTTTATTCACTGGATGGATCGCGCGTCTATATGGCCGGGCTGAAATCGCCGCTGCTTTCTATCGCTGATACCACGAAACACAAAGTAATTGGCACGGTTGGACCGTTCAGTAACGTAATTCGGCCATTTACTGTTAATGGAGCCAATACTCTGTGCTTCGTGAATTTGAACGGACTTCTGGGCTTTGAGGTCGGGGACATCCGGACCGGCAAAAAGCTGTATCGGGTGGAGGTGGAAGGCTATAAGCAGGGGCCGGTGAAGCGCCACGGCTGTCCCAGCCACGGGATCGCCCTCACCCAGGATGAGAAGGAGCTATGGCTGGCGGATGGCGCCAACGATTCGCTGCACATTTTCAATGCCACGGTGATGCCCCCCAAACAGATGCAGAGCATCAAGCTGCGCGATTTCCCGGGCTGGATCAGCTTCAGCATGGACGGCAAGTACGCGTACTCTTCGACCGGCGAAATTATTGATGCCGCTACAAAAAAGGTCGTCGCCACGCTGCAGGATGAAACTGGTCGCCAAGTGCAGAGCGAAAAGATTCTGGACCTTGTCATCGCCAACGGCAAAGTGCTGCGAGCCGGAAATCAGTTCGGTGTCGGCATGAAAAAGTGAATCGCATCGTCGTCGGTCTGTTCGCACTGGCGCCTGTAGCTATGGCTCAGAAGCCAGTGAAAAATCCCGGGCGGTTCTTCGATTCGCGGGTCGCTCCCATCCTGACAAAGCGCTGCCTCGCTTGCCACAATGACGAGTTGAACGATGGCGGTATTTCGTTTCTGGATCGGGATAGCCTTCTCCAGGGCGGCCAGCGCGGTCCCGCAATCGTGCCGGGTGATGCCGGCAAAAGTGTGCTCATGCAGGCCGTGCGCCAGCGCGGCGAGCTCAGGATGCCGCCTGGACCAAAACTTCCCGCCAAGGAAATCGCCACTTTGACGCAGTGGATTGAGGCGGGCGCGTTGTGGGGCAAAAAACTTCGCAAGAAGAACTAGCAAAGAGTTCTCGCGGCCGATAAGATGCGCGTGGGTATCCAGTTTCCTGGCCTGCCGCCGGCAGGGAATACCGCTCTACTGCTGCCGATCCTTACCCCCGGGTTACCTGTAACTGGAAGCCCTGCAAAGGATACAGCCCTGCTGCGGCAAGCGGTCATCGCTGCGCTGGAGCTTGATCTGATGCAGCCATGGAACAATCGCGTGCTTGCCGGCAACGGTCCATTCGAGTACAGCCGGGCTGTGCAAACTATCCGGGCAGGCGACCACGCTGCCAGTATCATGCATTTGGAACGCGCTATCCTCGAGCATCCTATGCATGCTGCCGCTGCTGTGGCCGAGCCTGCGTTCAAAGCTGTAGAGGAGCCCGTGTCCGCCCTCATTGCCCGGCTCAGCGCAGTGGCGCGCTCCCAGGCGCAGGAGACGATTTCCGCCGTCACAACGGAACTACCTTTCCTGCCGCCGGTCGAGTACGTGGATTATGCCAAAGCCTACCTTGGAGTAGCGATGGTCCATCTGCAATCGCCTGTCTATGCTGACCTGGTGGAAGCAGTCCACACGGCGACGCTCGCCCGCCACTTTGCGGACCGCGCAAAGCCCCCGGTATCGCAGGTCCGTCCCATTCGCCGGTTATGGAAACGGCTGCCTCTGCTGGCTGTGCTCCTCGGATGGCTGTCCGCTGGACTCCTCGGTGGTCTGCTCAGCGCTGAGCTCCGTCATACCTTCTTTCCCCTCTGGGGCGGAGGTCTCCTGGTGATTGTCCTTTTTGGCTTCCTACGCAGTCTCAGGACGCTTCATTCCCAGCACTGAACCAGCCCTGAACCAGCCCTGCGCGAGAGACAGCGCGTAAAACGTGATATAGTTCCGCGCATATGCGGACCCGCGTCTGGACCATTGTGTCCTTCCTGTGCCTCTTGGCGGTGGCATACAACCGCGCAGAATCCCAGCAACAAGCCGTTTCGCAAGCAGAGCGTTTCCAGCAGATGTCCCGCGACGCGGAAACCCGTGGCTTGGCCGAGCCGTTTAAGGGCGTCACCACGAACGGGAGCGTGCAGCCCGGCCTGTATACGATCCGCTCTACCGGCGTCTCCACCGGGCCGGTACGGGACGCCGCCACCGCATTCCTCAGCGCGTTATCTCCCGAGCAGCGAAAGAAAACAGTCTTCCCGGTGGACGACGTGGAGTGGCGTAAATGGATGAATCAGGATTTCTATGTGCGGCAGGGCACCGGATTCATCGACATGTCCGACGTCCAGCGGGATGCGGCTTTCGGACTGATGCGCGCCTCCCTCAGCGCCAAAGGCCTCAAGCTATCGCGCGACATCATGAAGCTCAACCACACGCTGGGAGAACTCAATAATAACGACCTCGTGCGCTACGGCGAATGGCGTTACTGGATCACGGTGATGGGGGAGCCTTCCAAGGATAAACCGTGGGGCTGGCAGATGGACGGGCATCATCTGATCATTAATTATTTTGTGCTGGGCGATCAGGTGGTGATGAGTCCGGTGTTCGTCGGCTCTGAGCCCGTCATCGCTACATCCGGGAAATACAAAGGCACAGCCATCCTGCAGGAGGAGCAGAGTCAGGGTCTGAAGATGGTTCAGTCACTGGACGAGGCGCAAAAAAAGCAGGCGCTACTTTCCAACACAAAACCAGGCAACAACAATCTGGCGGAAGCGTTCAAGGATAACCTGGTGCTCGATTATGCCGGCGTCCGCGCCTCCGCCTTCACTGCCGCACAAAAGGAGAGGCTGCTCGGGTTGATTGCACTTTACGCAGGCAACATGGACGAGGGTCATGCCAAGGTGAAGATGGACGAGGTGCGCCGGCACTTAGCGGAAACGTACTTCGCCTGGATCGGCGGTGTGGAAGATGATAGCGTCTACTACTACCGGATACACAGTCCCGTTATCCTGATCGAGTTCGATCATCAGCTACCGGTGGGGCTCCGGCACCTGGCCGCCAATCCCAAGGCGCCCAACCACGAGCATATTCACGTGGTGGTGCGAACACCAAACGGCAACGACTACGGCAAAGATCTGTTGCGCCAACACTACGCTCAGGTGCGCCACTGATCGAAACGTCCCTACTTCGAGGTCGCGATCACTTTCAGCTACCGAACAAGACGAAGACAAGGAGGAAGCGCCATAATAGGGATGATGGCTACTGTCCACATGAGCGAAGCTGAAGTGGCTCGCGATCTCCATTCCGTCCTGGCCAGGGTGCAGCAAGGCGTCGAGGTAGTCATCGAGCAGGACCACAGGCCTGTCGCCGTACTCAGGGCGCAACACCGCAGCGGACGGCCAATCACCGAAATCCTTTGGGAAGCCAAGCAGCGGAACTCCACGGTGACTCTTGACGAGGATTTCGGCAAGGATCTGGAAGAGATTATCGCGAGCCATGAGCAGCCATGGAATCCTCCCTCCTGGGATTAGTACTAGACTCCAGCGCCGTAATCGCCGCTAAACGGCAGAAGCAGCCGGTAACGGGTTTTATTGAGTCTATCCTCGCCGCTCATGGTCCGGTGGATTTATCACTGTCTCCAGTGACCGTGGCGGAACTAGTGCATGGAATCTATCGCGCCAAGACGTCCGAAGCGTCTGAGCGCCGGCGCGAGTACATCGAGGAGTTGGTGAGCCTTGTTCCGGTCCATCCGGTGACCAAGCAAACAGCGTGGCTTGTGGGACAGATCGAAGGGCAGGAAGCAGTCAAGGGAAACGTGCTGCCCCTCAACGACCTGATGATCGCTGTCTCTGCAATCGAGCAGGGATATGCGGTGCTCACCGGCAACCTGCGCCACTTTCAGAAAATCCCGGGCCTGACCGTGGTTCCTCTTTAGCCGCCGCTCCCTCTCAAATCTTTCCACAGCGGTTCTCGCCGTGAAAGGTAAGGCTGCGGCGTTCCGGGCCGCGTGCACTGTGACGCCAACACCACTCCCAGCCTTCACTCCTTCTAGAACCTTAGTCTCGCCGCAAGCTGCGCTGTTCGCGGAGGCCGCGCGCTACCCACCACGCCAAAGTCCGAAGCTCCGAAGGTGGCGCCGGGTAGATTCAGATTTGTGTGATTCAGCAGGTTGTAGAACTCGCCGCGGATGTCCATTCTCCATCGTTCGCTAAGGGTGATGCTTTTCTCGATGGTCGCATCCGTTGTGACAATGGCGGCGCCTCGCAATACCGAGCGAGGCGAATTTCCAAACGTCAGCGGCGCCGGCTGCGAGAACAGGGATGTGTTGAACCAGCGCGCAACGGTCCTTTGATCGCGGGGCAGTGAAGGATCGCCCGTCACATTTGGCCGGAGCGTGCCTGCCGGAAACGCGTTCGTGGTATTCGACACCGTAACCACGGTGAACGCCGGCCCGGATTCATAGGTCTCCAACAATCCAATCTTCCAGTTGCCCAGTATTCCATTCACTACCCGGCGGCTCTTGAACTTGGGAGTCTCATAAAGCAGCGTGACCACCACGTGGTGCGGTACATCGCTGCCGCTCACGCCTTTGTCCAGATTCCGGTGATACGCGTCCATGTAGCTTCCCGTAGCTCCGTATTCATTGGCTGACTCTACGTCGTCGATAAACTTTGACCACGTATAGTGCGCCAGGAACGAGAGGCCCGCACCGTAGCGTTTTTCGCCACGGATGAACCCGCCGTGGTACGTCGAGTTGCCTATCGAAGGGTTGATCCACGTGACGTTGCTGAACTGAGGGTACGGACGAAGCGCCTGGGTGTTCCCTGTGGTCAGAAGCTGACTCGGAACCTGGTTCAGACTGATGTCGTTCGCAGTCAGGTGATGACTTACGTTGCCTATATACCCTACTTCCAGAACGGTGTCCCGAAACACTTCGCGTTGCAAGCCCAGGTTGTACTGGTAGGAAAGCGGAGCGATCTGCTTGGGATCAAAGAAAGAGATGGCGGTGTTTGGCGATTGCCCCAGCGAAACGGCTCCAAATGCAGGAGTCAGAGCAGGACGCGTATGAGATGGGAAGCCATTTTGCAAAGGGAAGACGATCTGCGAAGCAGCTTGCGAAGTGGTGTACGAAGCCGCCGTCGAATACCCCAGCGATGCCACGTCACCAATCGAATTACTGACCGTTGGACCGTAGAGAATGCCTGCGCCGCCGCGAATCACCGTCGCGGTCTTTCCTGGTAACCAGTAGGCAAGACCCAGCCGCGGCCCAAAATTGTTCCAGTCGGTCGCGAATGCCCGTTCGGAAACGCCGGGTCTTCCCGCCCAAGTCACCACTCCCGGCGTGCCCGACACCGGATTAAGCGTCAGCGGGTTGAACGAATTCATCCTATTGCCTACCACCTTACGCGGGAGTTCTACTTCCCATCGCAGACCGGCATTGATGGTCAGGCGGTGGGTCACACGCCAATCGTCCTGGACGTAAAGACTAAAGTATGCGGCGCGCGATGGAATGGTGTCGGATAGCTGTATGGCTGCTGAATTGACTTGGCCAAGCAGAAAGCTGGCGAGAGCATTCCCACCAGTGCCATTAAATCCCGTCATTAACGGACTGAAAGAAAAGTTTCCGGCCGAGCTGCGGTCGCGAATCTCGTCGTTGGCTCCCGCGCGGTACTCACCGCCGGACTTGATCGCATGACGGCCGTGCTGCCAGGAAATCGCATCGATAACCTGCCGGTCGAGAATCGGCGTCTGGAAGCGCGCCACCCCCGTCGAATTTCCCAGTGCCGCACTCGATCCGCCGAGAGCGGCAGCGGATAAGCCATAACCGGGAATCACGAAGGAGGGAAATGCCGCGTCGCTCACGCCCTTCAGCCCGATCGACGCCGCCAAGTTCTCTCCGGCTCCCGGACGGGTTTCGATAAACTTGCGCCGCAGGTAAGTGAAGCGGAGGTCGTTGGCAAGGTTCGGGTTGAAGATGTGTGTCTCGGCCAACAGCAAGCTCTGCACCCGAACATCGGTCAGGCCGGCATTCGGGTCGGACGCGGGTATTCCGTAAGTGCCGGACGAGGTGGTGCCGCTTCCGTTGATGTAATAGCGTGCAGTTGCCAGATCGCTCGGCCGAAGCTGGTGGTCGAGGCGCCCCAAAACGATGTTGCGAGTCAGAGTGTCCGCACTGCTGCCGGCGTAGTTGTTTGCGTTTGTAATGGTTCCCGCGCGGTTAGGAACTGGAAAGTAGTTCAAGGCAGCTAAAGCGACAGGATCCAACCGCGTTAGCTTGTTAAGGAGGAAAGGTTGCCGCGCGGTTCCCGAGCCAGTGGATGGATCGTAAATTGCAATTGGATTCCCATTGGAATCACGCAGGTCCGAAAAATCGCCTTGTCTGTTGAGAAGCGTTGGAACGGTCGACAAGATGGTGCTGCTGGTCAACTGCCGCGTCTGTTCCCAGCTGGCGAAAAAGAAGGTCTTCTCCTTGCGAACGGGTCCGCCAAAAGTAAGCCCATATTGATTCAAGCGAATGGGCGCACGAGAGGCAGCGAAAAAATTACGGGCATTGAAAACCGTATTTTGCAGCGACTCAAAGAGGCTTCCATGATAGTCGTTCGTGCCTGAGCGAGTCGACATGGTCACGATACCCCCGGTGGAATGACCGTACTCGGCGGAGTAGTTATTCGCGATCACGCGGAACTCCTGCATGGCATCCACCGGCAGCGTCGTTAACTGCTGTGGCCTCGTCAGCCCGACAGCGTTGGAAACGTTACCGCCGTCCAGCATGAACTGCTGGTTCCTCGCCCGCCCTCCGGCCACGCTGAACACTGGATAGTTCTCCGCGGTACCGCTTCCCGAATCGATCATTACCACCCCGGGAGCGAGCGCCGCCAGAGAGGAGGCTGAGCGATTGGGCAGCGGAAGACCGTATAGCATCTGCCGGTTTACTACCTGCGCCACACTCGAAGATTGCGATTCCACCAGCGGCGCAGCCTCGGTCACCAGCACTGCCTCCCTGTTTTGCCCCACCTGCAGCGTTACGTCAATCGCCAGTGTCTGGCTGACTTGTAGGCGCACCGGCCCGCGACTGATTGTTTCAAATCCGTCCGCTCCTACGCCCACCTGATAGGTTCCTGGCACTAACGCTCCGACACGATAAAGTCCGGACTCATTTGCCACAGTTTCCTGTTGGACTCCGGATTCCCGATTCGTCACCTTGATTCGGGCATTCGGAATGGAGGCGCCGGTGAGATCCCTAACGCTTCCGGAGATTACGCTATCGCCGCTCTGTCCCCGCAGCGTGGCCGCCGCCAATAGAACTGATAAAACTGTTACCGCTGGACGCATTCCTATCTCCTGTTTTGTTGTAAGTTGCAGAAAAAGAAAGGCTAGCAACAACAACAATGCAGGGAATAGCTTGTGTTGATAGAAAGGAGCGACTTGGCCGGGAACCAAAGCCAAAAATGTGCGAGGTCATTCATACCAATCTCGATAGACAAAGTATAGTTTGCGCGAGGGTACACGTCAAGCGAAATAGTGAGAACCCTCAGGTGCATCCACGCTATTCGACGATAGCGTCGATTATTTGCGTACTGTTGGATATTGGATTCCCAACTGCTCCAGGTAGGTCGAATACTTGGAGGGGTCGTACCGCAGCTTGTTCAGCTC
>DATLBY010000136.1:0-8073 GCA_035526665.1 Bryobacteraceae bacterium | reverse complement strand
GGTAGCACCCCTGCTGATTGCACTCGCCCGCGAATGGCAGCCTAAGCATCGTTTTTTGCTCGGCTTCGGCTGCGGCCTTGTCTCCTGGGGCGGAGTTTGTTACTGGATCCATTTCGTGGCAACGGTTCACGGAGGCGTTGGTGAGGCCGGAGGCGCCGCCGCTTTCGCTGTATTCTGCTTCTTGAAAGCGTTTCATCTGGGCGCCTTCGGGCTGCTGGCCGGAGTATTGATTCAAAACCGATTTGCCATACTCTCGATACCCGCACTGTGGGTAGCCATCGAGAGAATCCCCGGATTCTTCTGGTTCGTCTGGCTCACCCTGGGAAACGCGGGCGTGGATATGGGAGTCCCCATGCGCCTCGTACCCTATACCGGCGTCTACGGCATCTCCTTTGTATTCTGCATGATGGCGACTGGGATCGCGTTGATCCTGTTGCGCAGGCCCAGGATTCAGATCCTGCCGGTCCTCCTGCTTCCGGCCATGCTTCTCCTACCTCCGCTGCCGCCGCCCACGCGCGGTACCGAATCAGCCGTATCGCTGCAACCAAACCTTCGCGAGGACAAGGAATGGTATCAAAACGAGGTCGTTTCCATGCAAAAACGTCTCGAATACCTCACCTTACAGTCCGCGCTGGATCCTCGTCTCCCCGCCCCCAAGCTGATCCTTTGGCCCGAGGTGCCTGCCCCGCTGTATTACTACACCGATACCGGCTTCCGCGACGGAGTAACGAATATGGCGCGCCTGTCCAGGACCCGTGTGCTGATCGGCACTGTGGCGCACACACAGAACAACCAGCCATTGAATTCCGCGCTGATGCTGACGCCTTCCGGTCAGGTGGCGGGACGCTACGACAAAATCTGGCTCGTCCCGTTCGGCGAATACGTTCCCACGCCATTCGGCTTTGTGAATAAGATTTCGGGAGAGATCGGCGAGTTTGCCGCCGGTGAAAAGATCGTTCTTTTCGATCTCGGCAAGGAAAAGCTGGGAGCTTTTATCTGCTATGAATCGGCCTTTCCTCACCTGGTCAGGCGCTTTGCCGCCGGCGGCGCGCAAGTGTTCGCCAACCTCTCCAACGATGGCTACTTCGGTAAATCGGCCGCCCGGCAACAGCATCTCAGCCTGGTTCGTATGCGCGCCGCTGAGAACCGGCGCTGGATTCTCCGTTCCACGAACGACGGCCTGACCGCCGCGGTCGACCCAGCTGGACGCATCACCCAGATCCTCAGCCCATTCCAGGAGACTGCGGCCAGATTGCAGTTCTCGCTGGTCGCGGATCAGACGGTATATACGCGCTATGGAGACTGGTTCGCATGGACCTGCGTGGCCGCGGCAGCCCTGGCCCTGCTGCTTTCGCAAATACCAAAGTTCGGATAGCGCTACCCGTGGCGGATCACGAGCACATCGCCGTCCTTCACGATGTACTCCTTGCCTTCCAGCCGCAATTGGCCCTTCTCTCGCAGGCCGGGGTACCCCTTGTTATCCACCAGCGTCTTCCAATGCACCACTTCCGCGCGAATGAACTTCTTCTCCAGGTCGGTATGGATCGCGCCCCCTGCCTGTGGCGCTTTGCTGTTTACCTGGATTGTCCAGGCGCGGCACTCCGTATCGCCTGCGGTTAGAAACGACATCAGCCCAAGCAAGGCGTAGGTTGCCGTGATCAGGCGCTGCAGTCCCGAATCCTGAAGACCGTAGCTGGCCAGATAATCGCGCGCCTCTTCCGGACTCAGCTCCGCCAGTTCCGCTTCAATTTTGCCGCAAATTGCCGTTACGCCGGTTCGCTTCCGTCCCGCGAAGGGCCCGTTGCGGTACTCCTCTTCCCTCTGATGCAGCTTCGACGCGTCCTCTTCTCCCAGGTTGAGCACGTAGAGCATCGGCTTCTGCGAAAGAAACATGAAGCCGCGGATGCGCTGCTCGTCCTCCACGCTGAAATCCAGCTCTCGCAGACACTCGTTGGACTCCAGCTTCGCCTTGCAGCGCTCCAGCAGCTCAAATTCCTTATCCAACTCGGGATTCTTGATTTTCTTGCGGTCCTTGTCGACTCGCTCCAGGCGTTTTTCTACAACAACCAGATCGCTGAGTATCAGTTCGGTTTCCAGGTCCTGCACATCGCGCATCGGATCCACCGTTCCGTGTTCGTGCGGGACGGTTTCGTCTTTGAAGACCCGTACTACGTGCGCGAGCGCATCCACATTCCTCAGGCCTGCCAGGTAGCTGGGCGCGCGCAGCGCCTCCTTGGATATGGCCGGAAAATCGAGATACTCGACGGTAGCGTACGTGACCTTGGGAGGTTGAAATATCTCAGCGAGGGCTTCCAGCCGCTCGTCCGGAACCTTGGTCACGCCGACGCGCGCCTCCATTAGTCCCACGCGGGTGGCTTCATGCACGCCGGTTAGAATCGTAAAAAGAGAGGTTTTGCCTACCATGGGCAGGCCGATGATTGCAGTTTTCATTAGAGGGGCACGTTCACGAGTGTGAGAATTTCCTGTAGAATCCGGTCCGACTGATCGGAGGTCCGTTGCGCCAGCACGGCGCGCGTGTTTACCACAACCCGGTGAGCGAACACCGGCACGGCAAGACGTTTGATGTCGTCCGGAATGACGTAATTGCGGCCTTCCACCATCGCCAGCGCCTGTGCCGCCCGGTACATCGCCTGGGCGCCGCGGGGACTTACGCCCAGAGCCAGCGCTTCATGTTGGCGGGTATTTTCCACGATGGCAAGCATGTAGTCCACCAGCGCATCGTCCACCGAGACCTCCGCCACCTGCGCCTGGAGCCGCAGCGTCTCTTCGGTTGTGAGCACAGCAGCGACGGCGGCATCGGCGGGACGGGCCGAGTTGCGCAATATCTCCCGTTCACTCACTACGTCGGGGTAGCCGATCCGCAGACGCATCAGAAAGCGATCGAGCTGCGACTCGGGCAGCGGGTAGGTGCCATGATGCTCCACCGGATTCTGAGTCGCCACCACCAGGAACGGCTCCGCCAGGGGATAGGAGCGCCCGTCGATGGTGATCTGCAGATCGTTCATGGCTTCGAGGAGCGCCGACTGCGTCTTGGGGGTGGCGCGATTGATTTCATCCGCCAGCAGAAAATTGGTAAAAATCGGTCCCGGTTTAAATTCAAAGGCTTCAGAATGCGCGTTGTAAATGGTGACGCCAAGCACATCGCTCGGAAGCATGTCGCTGGTGAATTGCAGACGGTGGAAGTTGGCGCTCACCGACCGCGCCAGTGCATGCGCTAGGGTGGTTTTCCCCACGCCGGGCACGTCCTCAATCAGCAGGTGTCCCCGGGCGAGCAGGCACACCAGCGACAAACGCAGCACTTCCGCCTTCCCGCGTATTGCCACACCCAGCGCAGCCTCCAGTTCTTCGAGCTTCGAAAGGGAAACCGGCGGGGTGTCGAGTGCATCCCGGTGGACCATCAAACCTTAGCATAACGTGCGTCCGCTCTCCTCGTAGGAATACCCATGCTGGACAGGAGCCGCCCGCGAACACTACACTGCCATGTATGATTCGATTCGCTATTGCTCTATGTCTGTTGTCTTCCCTCTGCCTCGCCCAGAAGCCCCCGCGGCCGAAGTTGCCGGGAGAGGACTGGATCCAGTTGTTTAACGGAAAAGATCTGGCCGGCTGGGTAAACGTCGGAAATGAGAAATGGAACGTGGAAGACAGCACCATCCACGGGATGGCCACCAGCAAATCCTATGGCTATCTCAAGACCGACAAGAACTACAAGGATTTCCATCTGTCCCTCCGCTTCAAATGCGAGGGGAATGGAAATAGTGGCGTGTTTTTTCACACGGATTTCAAACCCGGCACCTCGGATGTCTCTCAGGGGCTGCAGTTTGAGATTGACTGCACCATTGGGCAGCACACCGGAGGTATCTATGGAGACGGTCGCCAATGGATCGTGTGGCCTTCGCCGGAAAATGAGACCGTCGTGCGCCAGGATGACTGGAACGAATATCTTTTGCGGGTAGAGGGAAATCACTATGTATCACGCCTCAATGGCGTCACCATGGTCGATTTCACCGATCCGAATCCGAAGTCGTTCGACGGCGCGATTGCGCTGCAACTGCATTCCGGCGGCGCCGGCAATATGCGCTTCAAGGACATCCGCATCCGCGACCTCACCAAGCGCTAATGGCGCTGCGGCTCTATTATTGCGATCACTATCCCATTCCGTTGCCGCCGGAGCATAAGTTTCCGGTACAAAAGTATCGCCTGCTGCGGGAAACACTGGAAGCGGACGGACGGTTTGAGCTTCTGCCGGCGCCGCTCGCTTCCAGCGACACGATTGCCCTCATCCACACTCGGGATTATGTGGAAGGCTTCGCCCAGGGAACGCTACCCGCCGCCGTCATGCGGAGAATCGGTTTCCCGTGGTCCGACGGTTTGGTCCAGCGGACACTGGCCTCAGTCGGCGGCACGCTAGCAGCGGCAACCCATGCCCTGGACGCGGGCCTCTCAGGCGGACTCGCGGGCGGTACCCATCACGCTTTCTCCAGCGAGGGCGCGGGATTCTGCGTCTTCAACGACATTGCCATCGCCATTGCTTCCCTGCGCTCCAGCGGCAAGATCGGCCGCGCCGCTATCCTCGACTTGGACGTGCATCAGGGGGATGGGACAGCTGCCATCTTTGCCGGCGATCCCGCCGTGTTCACCGTCTCGGTGCACGGGAAAAACAATTTCCCCTTCCGCAAGCAGAGAAGCAGCATCGACGTCGACTTGGAGGATCGGACGGGCGATGATGCCTATCTTGAGGCGATCCCGCCACTGATCCAAAAGGTGATCGACTTCACCCCCGCCATCGTCTTTTATCAGGCTGGAGTGGATGCCCTCGCCGGAGACCGGTTGGGCCTCCTCGCACTGACCCACTCCGGACTGCTGCAACGTGATCGTCTCGTCCTCCAGAGACTCCGGGCCGCCGGTCTCCCCTGCGTCATCACCCTCGGTGGGGGATACTGCGATCCGATCCAGCAGACAGTGGAGGCACACGCGAACACTTTTCGCGCTGCTGCTGAATTCTATATTTTTACTGAATATACAGCAAAGAGTTAAAGAATAACTTGAAGGTTTGGTAGCTCTGTGCCCGGTACTGCGGACGCATGCCAAACAGCACCACATGGCCGGAGCCCACGGGTACATCCAGCAGTGAAGCGCGATTTGCCAGGTACTTCTCACCCAGTAGCCAGCCGGATGCAAGCAGGTTCGACGGAGGGTACTTGGCGACTGTGCGTGCCCCCAGTATGGCCGGCGCCTCGAACGCCGGACTGCCTTCCGACCAGATGGCGATATCCCTGGGTACGCCCAGACCAATCGGATGCGAGGGATCGATCTGGTTGTTCAGCAGCGAACCTGGCGAGTAGAAGTCGCTGTTCGAAACGCCCTTGACGGCATCTTTCGCCTGCACTCCCAGGTGAGCCAAGGCATATTCACAGGCATCGTTCAGCAGGACGATCGTGCCTCCGTCCGCCGCAAAACGCTTCAGAGCCTCCGCGCCGCTATCACCCACACCGCCGGTAAATTCATCCGGCATCGCACCGGGCCGGTGGCCGTTATGAATGGTGGCCGCCCGCTGATCAGGAAAGACAATTACATCGAAGCGCTGTTTCAAGTTCCCCACTTGTAAGTCCCGGTTATGCAAGCTGGTGTAGGCAAAACCGAACTGCTCCAGCAGCCAGCGCGTCCAGCCTTCATCCATACTAGGGACATAGCTTTTATACAGGCCGACACGCGGCCGCTTCAGTCGCTGGAATCCATCTGCCGCTGAGATCGAGAAGTCCCCCGTCCGCGGATTGCGAAAAACCGCGCCTCCGCTGGACCAAGCCTTATTGACCAGCCGCCAGGCCTCCGTATCTGCCGCTGACAGCGTCGGCTGGGAAGGAATCTGCTCGGAGCTCTCCAGCCTTGCCTCAAAGGCGCGCTGGATCGCATCCACCTGGACTCCCATCAACAGTGGCAGCGTCTGCGCCGTGACATCATACGGCCGGCGCGGCGGACCTCCCGGGTACAGCCGTAAGTCGGGGTATGCCTGGCGTTCCAGCAGCGTCTTGGCGAAGGCCCCATACGGCTGGCGCAGCCGGATCACATAGCTGCCAGCGGCATACATTTTCCCGTCGGCTTGGAATGGCTCCCGCGCGCGCTCCACCTCCACCATGCCGAATAACAGGGTTTCCAGTAGCACCTTGGTAGCACCAGGATCGCGCTGCTGGCGCGGAATCACGAACGCAAAGGGCGCTGTGCGATGGACGGCATTCTCGCCTGCCCGCCAGAAGCTGCGCAGCAGATCCTCCCGCCGCACCGCGGCCTGGTAAAGACACGATTCCATGGCGACCAGTTGATAATCCACAATGTCGCGCAGCCCCCATTCCCCGCCCAGCCAGGGCTCCAGGTAATTCCAGCTTCGTTCCCGGGGATCGTAGCCCAGCGCAGTCCCGTCGATCTGACCCGGACTGACAGTAATCGGCGTAGCCAGCTTTGCGCTGGCCGATTCGCTGAGTATTCTGGCGCCCCCATGATACGACTGATAATGCCGGGCAGGAGTCCAGAAGTCATACAGCGCGTGAATCGCGATTCCCTTCTTCCCGGCAGCCGTTAAATCGTATGCCATCCCCGTTCCTATCGCGTTACTCAGCTGCGCGATGATCGGGTCCACGTTGGGATCGATGGGATCCAGCCAGGGTGGCACGAACATGCGCGACCCGTGGGGGCCCTGCTGGTGCACATCGTACACAATCTGTGGATGCCACACGTTGTGTAGCTTGGCCACCGTCAGCCGCGTCTCCGGCTGCGAAAAGATGTACCAGTCGCGATTGTTATCGTGTCCCACGTACCGGTGATACAGCTCTGGCGGCGAGGTTCCTTCAAAACGGGATCCGAGAGTCTTTCGATACCACTGCGTCACAATGTCGACACCATCCGGATTCAGCGACGGCACCAGGATCAGGATCGTGTTAGAGAGAATAGTGCGAAATTTTGACTGATCGTCGGTGAGAAGCCGGTACGCAAGTTCAATGGCGCTTGCGGTAGAGGCTACCTCGGTGGCATGAATCGAGCAGGTGATCATCACCACGGTTTTGCCGTCCGCGAATAATTTCGCCGCTTCCGTGGCGGTGGTGCGCCGTGGGTCGGCCAGGCTCGCTTGTATCTCGCGATAGCGCCCCAGGGTGCGAATGGTTTCCGGCGTCGAAATGAAGGCGGCGATAAGGGGCCGCCCGTCTACCGTCTTCCCGAGCTCTTCCAGCCGCAGACGGTCACTGCTTTGCTCCAGGCTCCGGAAGTAGCCTACGACCTTATCCCAGTCAAGCAGTTTACGGTCGGCGCCCATCCGGTGCCCGAAATGCTTTTCGGGCACCGGGACTTCGGCTAGCAGCGTTGCGGCGGCAAACGCCAGCGCCGCCCACCGCTTCATGCGCGATTGAACTCGGTCCAAAGCGCCCGGTAATAGCGCAGGAACCGCTCCGGCTCCGGACTTGCGGCCACCTCGCAAAGCGTGTACCGCTCGTATTTAATGGCGCGCATCAACCGGAAAAGTTCGCGCCACGGGTATTCGTTGCTTAGCTCGTTGATGTGCGCGCTCCGGATCCACGGACGCAGAAGGTCGAAGCTCGGCTTGACACTGCCGTTCACCACGTCCGTCGCATTCGAATTCCAGCAGAGAAAGGCATTATCGTGCTTCGTGGCTTTCATGATGGCGGCTGCAACTGGTGGATTTTGGGTCACGCTGCCATGCACCTCCATCCAGATCTCGACTCCCCTGCCCGCCCCATAAGTAGCAATTTCGCGCAGCCCCTCGGCGATTCTGGGGACCGTCGACTCCACGGTTTCGCCCTTGGGGATCCCGTTCGGCCGCACCTTCACACCCCAGGCGCCGGTATCATGCGCCAGATCGATGAACGACTTTGCAATCTGAATCTGCTTCTCCCGCTCAGCGGGAACCGGCGACTGAAATTCGCACGTCGACCCGAAGCTGAGCAATCGCACTTTGCTGCGCTCGAACAACTGCTTCACGCGCTCGCGCTCGGCTGGACCGATCGTCGGCTCCACGCCATGTTTATGGCCGGTACGCAGTTC
>DATLBY010000135.1:0-8038 GCA_035526665.1 Bryobacteraceae bacterium | reverse complement strand
TCTCTACCTCAGAGATGTCGGAGAATATTCCAAGGTAAATGGGCCCTGGGGCAAGGTGTTCACGAAAAATCCACCGGCTCGCGCTACTCTCGGTGTTCACAAGATGCCCACCGACACGCCGGTTGAGATCACGGTAGTGGCTGTGCGCGACCTGAGCCGAAAAAAAATAATCAAATCGCCCAGCTTCCCTTCTGATATCCCGGTCTCGGCCGGCGTGATGGTGGGCGATCGGCTCTATCTGTCTGGATTCGTCGGACGCGATGGCCGGACCGGGTCCATCCCGGATGATCCTGCCGCGCAGGTGCAACTATCGCTGGAACGCATGGCCGATACGCTGAAAGCTGCGGGCATGGACTTCCGGAACATGGTGTTCGTCAATCCCTATTTGACGGCCAAAATGCCTATGGACGTCATGAATAAGGTGTACGCCAAGCACTTCGAGTTTGGAAATACACCTGCGCGGGCCACTATCAAAGTGGCCGCCCTGCCGCATGATGGCAACATCGAGTTCACGGGCGTAGCCATCCGCGACCTTTCGCAGCGCCGCGCTGTCCGCCCGAAAAACATGCCTCCGAGTGCAACCGCCAGTCCCTGCGTTTTCGCCGAAGATACTTTCTACTGTTCCGCCAAGGCGGGATTTATTTCCGGGCCGAATGGCGGCATTTATGCCTCCACGGTAGAAACCCAAGTGCGGCAAACGATGCGTAATCTGCTGGACGGGTTGGAAGAGGCCGGTCTGAGCTTCGCGGATGTGGTCGCGACGAATGTGTACCTGGATGACCTGAGCGAATTCGCGAAGATGAATAAGGTGTACGCCGAGTACTTCTCCGCCATGCCCCCGACACGCACCACAGTGGCGCAATTCGCCCCCGCGGAGCGCAAGCCCAATGAGCGCGAGATCTGGCCAACGCTCGAACAGATATCGCTGATCGCTGTTCAGTAGGCCCCAGGTTTACGCTGTCTTCTTTTTGCCGGCGGCGCTTAAAATATCCCGTAGCCGCCGGCCGACAATGAGTTCTTCACCTTCCTGCAGAGTCATGGAGATAATCTGCAGCTGATCGGGCCGGCTGACAGTCTGTTTGCGGCCCGCCTGCCAACCTTCGTGCACCGCAGGCACTAAGCTCGGATTGCTCGAGGTCAACACTTCGATCCGCGGAGTGCCGTCGCGCAGCGCTTTGTCACAGTCGGCAACCGTGAATCCCCACGCCTGCTCGTCCCATTTCACAGTCAGGGTCGGGTAACGATTGCCGTCTTCCGGAATCTTGATCTCGGTTGTCACCCCGCGCGTGGTCTCCACGATCTTGGCAATCCGCTCCACGCGCCGTGACCATTCCTTATTGAGCGCCGCCAGATCCTGCTTGGTCCAGGCCTCGACCGCAGCCAACACACCCACGATTTCTTCCTTGCCTACCTTCATCGCGCGGCAGACGGCCCCTTCCCACGGGCTGGATTGCGCGAGTGCAGCCTCCATCAGATGCTTACGTCCAAGCAAAATACCTGAACACTGCGGCCCCCGAAGACCCTTGCCGCCCGAGAAGCAAAACAGGTCCACGCCCATCTTGGCGTAGAGCGAGAGGTTTTCGATCGGTGGAATGCCCGCTGCATCGTCGAGCATCAGCGGCACCCCCGCCTTGCGCGCCACGACAAGAGCGCTCTGCAGTCTCTCTCCCAGCCAAGTGGTATAAATCATGGCGGTGCGTTCGTTCAGCGCAGCCGGCAAATCCTCGAGTTTACGGATCACTACCAGCTTGGCGCCTGTCAGGCGGATGGCGCTATCGAAGGCGCTTCTCCCGCCGAGCATCACCACTTCATTTTTCATGCCGGTAGTGTCCGGCAACTGCCACACCTTGGCCGGGTCCGTTCCAGCCATGCAGGCCGCGGTGGCCACCGCCATGGCCCCGGCAGCGCCCGAGGTTACGATTCCCGACTCCGCCCCGGATAACTCGGCGAGACGCTTGCCGGCGGCGCGCTGCAACTCGAACATGTCTACGAAATGTTCACCTGCGGCCCCCATTGCTTTGCGAACCTCGGGCAGTTCCAGTGAACCGCTCAGATAGGTCCACGTGCCCCGGGCATTGATGAAGGGCCGGACGCCCAGTTTCCCGTACACATCGACCGCGGCAGCTTTGCCCGTAGCCGCATAAAGCTTCTGCGACAGGGCCTGTCCTGCAATCGCCCCGTACACCGGAGCAGCCGCCAGCCACTTGATCCACAATCTGCGATTCATTTCAACCTCGTTTGCTGGGGCGGAGGGGTTGCATCCCAAAGCGGACTGGACAGCCCATTCAGGTCCCACACGATCCGCCCATCCTTAATCGTCATTTCGGCCACCAGCTTTTCCTTGCCGGGCATGCGCAGGCGGGCCGAGTCTACAAAACCGAAGCTGCCCTTCTCAAGCCGCAGGACAGCGATATCAGCCACCGCACCGGGGCTGAGGTGCCCGTACTGTTCGCGCCGGATCTCGCGCGCCGGATTCCAGGTACAGCGCGCAATTACTTCATGCAGTGGCATTCCCAAAGCTAAAAATTTGGAAGCCACGTTCAGCATGTCCTTCATGCCTGCATTCATGCTGTCCACATGAAGGTCGGTGGAAATCGAATTGGGATAGAAGCCCTGGCGCACCGCCGGCGCTGCCTGCTTCCACGAAAAGCTCCCGGCCCCATGGCCGACATCGAAAATAACGCCGCGCTTCTGCGCTTGGAAAAGGTAGGGCAGAACCTTGCCCTTCCCATCCAGCATGGGTACCGCCCGGAGATAGGTGTGGGTATAAATATCGCCGGGGCGGAGCTTGCTCCCCACCAAATCCTGAAATGGCCGCTCCTCGCGGAAATCCGCAAAATCTACCATTACGGGAACATCCGCCATTTTGCCGGCTTCCACCGCGCGTTCCACGGCAAGCCATTCCGGCCCCTTATAGTGGGCGATCTTAATGCCGACAACGATATCGGAATAGCGCTTCGCTACTTCTGCGGTATTTTTCGCGTCCATGTCCGCGGTGTTCTGTTCCACGTCGGCCCGGCCGCCCATCCCATGCCCCACGATGTTCAGCATCGCGAGCACGCGCGTCCGCGACCGGTCGATGATATCTGTTTTGAACTGCTCGAAGTTGCGCCAGCCTGAGCTTCCGGCGTCCACCGCTGTGGTGACGCCGCTCCGGAAGGTGAACCCATCCGGCCGGATGCTATTTGCGCCGGTATACTCGCTCTGCATACTGCCGGCGAACACGTGGACATGAATATCCACGAGTCCGGGGGTGACGTAAAGCGAAGCCGCATCCACCACGGACCGGGCGCGGTCCGCGGGAATATTCACGGCGACCGCCGCAATCTTTCCGCCTGCGATGGCCACATCGCGAACACCGTTGATGCCGTTTTTGGCATCGATGACATGACCGCCCTTGAGGAGCAGATCATATTGGCCCTGCGCTGTTAGCGACGATGCGGCGAGGAGTGCAAACAGGATACGCACGTAAAAGCTCCTAATGTGCCCAAATAGAACTGCAAACGGTCAGTGTACAGCATTGAAGTACAGAGTTTCATGGTATCCTTTTCCGCAAATGCGGACAAAGACAACAGCAATCATCGCCGGATCTTTTGTAGCGGCTTTGCTCGGAGGCGCCATGGCAAAACCGGCGAAAAAAACGATTAAACAGTTTTTGAATCTGGATGGACAAAAGCCTCCAGGGTATACCCATGTGGTCTCGTCGCCTCCGGGACGGATGATTTTCATCTCCGGCCGCGCCGGAGCGGCCAAGGATGGCGCCATGCCCGCCGATTTCAGCACGCAGGCAACGAACACTTTTGAGGACCTGAAGCGCTGCCTGGCGCTGGCCGGGGCAAGTTTCAAAGACGTAGTGAAAATTAATTACTTCGTCCGGGATCTGGCGAACACGGGAGAGCTGCGCCGCGTGCGCGCCCAGTATCTCGACATGGAGCATCCCCCGGCCGCGACCCTGGTCCAAGCCGGTTTGAGCAGCGGGCTGCTGCTGGAAGTCGAGGCCATCGCCGTAGTTCCGGAATAGATCAGTAGCGCAGTTTCAACCCGAACTGAATGTCGCGCGGCAGATTGCTGTTCGACGAGATCACGCCGAATGACGCTGTTCCCAGCGTGGTTCCCGGCGCGCCCCAATTCGGGTGATTGAATGCGTTGAACATTTCCGTGCGGAACTGGAGCGATGTCTTCTCTGTCAATGCGAACTGCTTGCTAAAGGAAAGGTCCAGGTTCCGGCTGCCGGGACCGATGAGCGTATTGCGGCCGCCATTGCCGATTACGTACTGCGCCGGCCGCTGAAACACATCGGTGTTAAAAAACCTGGAGCGGGTCCGGTCGCCGGCTGGAAGGTTTGGCTGGCCGGTGCGGTTGGGCACCTGGAGGTAGCCCCCGCTGGTATTCAGATTGTCACCCAGCGTGGTGATCGTGAGCGGATTACCGGTTTCCAATACAATAAATGCGCTCGTTTGCCAGCCACCGATGAAGGCATCCGCGAACCGGCTCATATTGGAGCCGTAGCTGCGCCCGCGTCCAAAGGGAAGCTCCCAAACACCGGCTGTAAAGAATCGATGAGCCAGATGAAAAGGCGAGAGTCCTTTGTCTAACGAGGTATTGTACGGGTCGATGCCGGTAGGAGCGCGGTTATCGATGGTTCGCGACCAGGTGTAGCCGGCCGAGAGCGTTGCGCCTTTGGAAAATCGCTGCACCGCACCCAGCTCCAGTCCATGGTAAGTGGAGAAGCCCTCGGACTTATAGAACGTGACGGAGCTCAGGTTAGGGTACGGCCGGCGTGACTGGACGTCGCCAGGACCGGGCAGGGGCGCATTGGGATTGCGGGCCAGATCGAGCCTGGTCGACTTTGTGCCCACGTAGCCCAGCTTCAGTACCAGGCTCTCAGTTAGCGTTCTTTCCAGGTAGCTGTTCCATTGATGCACCATTCCTTCGCGGTCGTTAATGTCGATGCCGGTGACACTCGGCCGGCTGCCCGGAGCGACAAAGTTTACTACGGGCGTCAGATTGTCGATCGGGTACGTCCTGTAGTCCGTATTGTTTACGCCGAGAAATACGTCCCCGGAGCGCACGAACGGGGTGTTGATCGACATATTGATCGGTCCCTGTGCCGAATATCGCTGGTAGAAAATACCGTAGGCCCCCCGAAACACCATTTTCGGGGCCAGTTGGTAGGCGAAGCCGACACGCGGTGCAAAATTATTATTGTCGTTGCGGACCAGGCCGCGCCCGACGTCGGACGGCCGGTCGGCGGGCGTGATGATCCGCGCTGTGTTCGGGCCGGTGAACAACACGTTCGAAATTTTGTCGCGATTTGAAGCCAGCCGCCCAAACCATTCATAGCGCAGGCCGAGATTCAACGTCAGCCGGCGCGTCACTTTCCAATCGTCCTGTACCCACGGCATCAACTGGCTATTGCGGAAATTGGGATCGAAAATATCAACGCTCGCCAGAATTTCACGCGGCAACCCCATGAGCATATCGGCCAGGGCAAATCCGCGCGACCCGGGACCCGCAGTCCACTGACCGTTGAAGTTGTGCTGCCCCGCCGGCCGGATCGCTTCGATGAATGTGTCGCGGTAGCGGTTGCCGGTGAAGCCGATACGGATTTCATGCGTGCCGCGCACCATCAGCAGGCTCTCGTGAATTTGAAAAATCTCGCTCTTCCAGCCGCGAGGGCCCGATACCCCCTGACCCTGGGTTTGGCCGCTCGGATTGCCGAACAGACTGAAGTCCTGCACCGAAAAATAAGGCGCGTGCCAGCAGGCCGGGGAGGCGCGGCATGTTCCCTTCAATCCGAGCTGCTCCGACACATCTTCCTTGAAGGCGCTCTCCACCAGCTCGTGTTGAAAAAAGCGGCTATAGCCGAAACGGAACTCGTTGATGGTGGTCGGTCCGAATGTGTGTGAGTAGTTCAAGACTCCATGCTGACCGCGCAGATTGTGCGAGTAGCCGAAAGTGGGCCAGACCGGAGGCCCAATGGTAGAAGTGTCGGAAATCGCGTAGCGGCCGTAGATGCGATCCTGCAAGCGGAGGGTGTGATCCACGCGGGTGATGAACTGGTCCGTGGAGGTTTGCTGCGGCGCCAGCGACTGATAGTTAGAATTCGGCAGAATACCCCCGATGCCTGGGCGGTTCGGCAGTGGGATGAATTTGTTCAGGAAATTTACGCCCAGCGGGTGCATGCGGCTGGCTGGAATGACGTTCCCCGGAAACGGCGATCCCGTGGCCCAGTCATACAGCGTAATCGGCGTCCGGCTTGAGGCATCGGTCAGGAGCAGGCTGGAAAAATCCCCGGAACGCATTGCCGCCGTTGGCACGGTGGTGTTCTGGGTGAAGCCCTGCCGCAGCCGCATCGACTCCCAGGAGCCGAAGAAAAATGTCTTGTCGCGGCGGATCGGTCCACCCAGGGTTCCGCCGAACGTGTTCCGGCGCAGCTCCGCCTTCTTGTCGGCATAGCTGTCGCGCGCGTCGAGTTTGTCGTTGCGGAGGAACTCGAACAGCACGCCATGAAATTGGTTGGTGCCGGATTTAGTGACGACATTCACCTGTCCGCCGGCTTCGCTCCCGAACTCGGCGCTGTAATTTGCGGTCTCCACCTTGATCTCCTGAATAGCGTCTACCGAGGGCGACAAAATGTTCGTCTGGTGGGATGCCTCTTTGCCGGAAACACCGTCGAAGAGGTACTGATTGTATTCCGGGTTGTGGCCGTGGACACTGAAGGACCCCTGCCATGTAGCCCGCTCGGTCTGGTGGCGCTTGTTGCCGTTATTTTCCGCCACGCCGGGTGACATGACGCTCAATTGCATAAAATCGCGGGCCTGCAGCGGCAGCTCCACAATCTTTTTGTTGTCGATGAGGTTGCCCACCTGCGAGTCGTTGGTTTGCAGCATGGGCGCGTAGGCGGCCACCTCCACAGTGTCGGTGAGCTGGCCCACCTCCATCCGGATGTCGATGTCGACCGTGGCGTTCACATCCAGCTTGAATTTCGTGCTGTTCGCCTTTTTGAAGCCCGCGGATTCAGCCGTTACCTGATAATCGCCCACCGTCATGTTGGGGAACGAATACCGGCCTGACTCGTTGCTGGCAGTGCTCAACGTTGTGCCGCGATTCACATCCGCGATGGTGACCTTTACCCCTTGCATAGGGGCGTCGGAGGCGTCGCGTACCGTGCCGTCGACGCGGGATGCCACTTGGGCCGTGCAAAACGAAACGGCCAATAAGAAGAGAGCGGCCGCTCGCCGGAAACTGCAATGAAGCATGGGAATCCTCCAAAAAATTATCGGTTGCGCGTATCTTGGATCAAATCGTCTACCTGCTCAACGATGAGCTCTTCTACAGCGCTACCGAACGGCCCAGGCTGGCCGTACGGGATCATGGCGCCTCCACCTTCATACCCGCCCTCCATCAGAACTCTACGGGACGGAATGTAGGCGAATACATCATTACAGTATCCCGCAACCCAGGTATTGTTCCACCCGTGCTGCGCCTTCAGACGGAGAGAGTAATCGACTACCACCTCACCACCCAGTGCGATGAGGCTGAGTTCTTTTCCGAACTGCCAAACTTGAACGGGATAGGGATAGTGATCCGGGAGCTTCCCGTTGCGATCGATTATGGAAAGCATGTACTGGGCATGGCGCCGGCGTGATGCGTTGGCCTCCCCCTTCTCCTCCAGGCGGCGTAGCAATTCCTGACGGGTGGGAGGATTGTGGAAAGGTAGATCGATCAGGCGGAAGGCCGTGTTTAGCGAGCTGGTGAGCGGCTTGCCGGGATCATGCAGCGCGAGATCCACGGCTGCGCCCAGAATCTTGCCATACATGCGCGGTAATTCCACGGCGTATGTAGACAACTCGGGATCGTTGCCCTGGTAACGGGGAATCGGATTGATGTCGGCTCCGCAGCCTTGCACGAACAGCGCGACTGCTCCCGGATGGCGCGTCTCTATTTCTTCTTGCGCGAAGCCTGCCCAGTCGCCGTTTAACTGATAGTTGCCAAGTGAAGTGTTGTGACAGGCATATCCGAATAGGATGGCGCG
>DATLBY010000134.1:0-3896 GCA_035526665.1 Bryobacteraceae bacterium | reverse complement strand
TCCCGGGCGCACCAATATGGACGGATACACCTTGAGCTACGAGTATCCCAACGGCGTCAAGATGTCGTTCACTCAGACCTTCTTCCATCCGGCGGGGCTGCCGGCGGGCGGTCAGTTTACCAATATCTTCGGCACCAAGGGCGCCGTCAGCCTGGATACCTTCAAGTTTTATCCGTTGGAAAAGGGCGGACTGCCAGTGGACCTCAGCCAGCCGGATCGGGAGCGGGACGAACCGCACCTGACAGCATTCTTTGAAGCAATTCGCACGGGGGGCAAACCTCCGGCGGATCTAACGATCGGCGCGACGGCGGCCTTAACGGCCATTATGGGGCGCGAGGCGATTTACACGGGTAAGGTTGTGACCTGGAAGGATCTCGGCGTCCAGGTTTAATGCGCCGCGGTCAGGCGCAAAACACGAATTCACTAAAACACAATGAGAAGAGGAAAATGACCACGAAATCCATGAAGCGGACGATTATTCGCTTCCATCGAAATCTCAGCGCGGCGAGTGGCGTGCTCATACTGGCTAGTCTCGGCAGTCTAGGCGTTGCATCACTCTTCGGGCAAACAGCCACCACAGGAAATATTTCCGGCTATGTGCGTGACGCAAGCGGCGCAGCCGTCGCGTCAAGCACTGTCACGGCCAAGATGACCGCGCAGCAATTCGTGCGAACGGCCGTCTCCAATGAGGAAGGCTTCTACAGCTTGCAGGCCATGCCGCCGGGCAGCTACAGTATCACCGCGGAGAGCAAGGGCTTCCAGCGGCAGACCCAGACGGGCCTGGAACTCACCGTCAACCAGAATCTCCGCGTGGATGTCTCCCTCCAGATAGGTTCAGTGGAAACCCAAGTCACCATCGAAGCGCGCGCCCCACTCGTGGATACGACTTCGGCGACCATGTCCGGTTTGATCGACGACCGCCGTGTGGTGGATTTGCCGCTGAACGGCCGGAACGTGATCGGCCTGGCGCGAATTCTGCCTGGGGTTCTCAACGTCAGCGCCCCGCAACAGATGAATGATGCGCGAAGCGGGCCCGGTATGAACGTGAACGGTGGCCGCTCCAACATGAACCTGTTTACGCTGAACGGCGGCTACTTTAACAATCCCTCGCGCAACACCGGCATGAACTTCCCTCCGCCGGACGCCGTGCAGGAAGTGCGCATTCTGACCCACAACTTCGCCGCTGAATACGGGCGCAACCCAGGCTCGCAAGTGACGGTAATTTCCCGCGCCGGCACCAACCAGTTCCATGGCTCCGCCTGGGAGTTTCTGCGCAACGACGCCTTGAACGCCCGCAACTTCTTCGCCTCGCGCGTGCCTGCCCTCAAGCAGAACCAGTTCGGCGCTGCCGGCGGCGCACCCATCATCAAGGACAAGGTCTTCTTTTTCGGTTCCTACCAGGGACTCCGCGATCGCCGGGAAGCGCAGTCCGTTCAGGCCCTGGTTCCTTCCGCCGCCGAACGCTCTGGCGATTTTACCGGCTTCGCCGGCACGCTCACTAATCCGCGGGATCCCGTCACCGGCCAGCCGTTTACCGGTACCGGCGGAGTTCCCTGCGTCGCGGGAAATCGCATTGCTCCCTCCTGCATCAGCCCGGTTGCCACCAAGCTTCTCGGCTTCGTACCGGTAGCCGCCAACGGAACAGTGAGTTCGCTCGCTTCCAGCCCGCGCGACGGCGATCTATACATGCTGCGCGGCGATTGGAACCAGAGCTCGCGCCATCGCATCTTCGGCAGCTACTTTGCCGATCGGAACACGCGCTCGGCGCCCTTCGCCAACGTCGGCAACCTGCCTGGCTACATCGGCGAGAGCTTCGAACAGAATACCCGCCAAGTGGTTCTGAACGATACCCTGACCCTCACTCCGAGCCTGTTGAACCAGGCCACCTTCTCCTACTTGGATACTCCCTCCAACCAGGTGCAGACCAAGACCATCGCTCCCAGCGACCTGGGCATCAATATGCCTCAGTATGTGCCGACGGGAGCGGTGCAGGTCGACGTCGGAGGCAACTTCAATCTCGGCTCCGGCTTCACCACGCGCTTCTATAGCAAGAACTACCAATTCCGCGACACCCTCAGCCTGATCCGCGGCAAACACAACTTTAAGTTCGGCTACGAGATGTTGAAGCTGAATTTTCGCCAGGTATTCATCGGCTCGCCCGGATTTTCCTTTAATGGAGCCCGTTCCGGCAATCCGACCGCCGATTTCCTGCTCGGCGCATTCCAGACCCTCAGCCTGAACTTCGGCGTCCGCGACACCGACACGATGACCTATGCGCACTCCGCTTTCGTCCAGGACGAGTGGAGGATTCACCCCCGTGTGACTCTCACCCTGGGTGTACGCTACGAACCATTTCTCCCGTGGGTGGATCGTAATGACCGCATCAACACCGTTTCGCCCGGTGTGCAATCCAAAGTTGTACCGGATGCGCCTCCCGGAATTCTGTTCCCCGGGGACGTACCGCGCGGACTGGCGAATGCAGACATGAATAACTTCGCTCCGCGCATCGGTCTGGCCTGGGACATCACGGGCGATGGAAGAACCAGCCTCCGGACGGGCTACGGCCTCTTCTACGAAAGCATCAATGCCGATTCACTGGCCCAGGAAAATCCGCCTTTTGCCGGCAGCACCACCGTATTCGGCGGCCGCGTCGAAAACCCGTTTACTTCGGTCGGCAGAGTGGCTCCGCCAGCTGAGACCACGGGCAAGTTCGGCTGCGTCCAAACAGCGGCCTACCCCGGCGTAAACTGCCCGCTGTTCCCCTTGCCTGTGTCCGGCTATTTCGTTGGCTCCACACTACGCACGCCCTACGTCCAGTCGTTTAACCTTTCGCTGCAGCGTCAGATCACTTCCTCCTTGATGGTGGAAGCCGGCTACGCGGGCAAGATCGGCATTAAACTTCCAGCTTACCGGACATTTAATCCGGCGAGGTTCATCAACTCGCCCATTACCGGTGCGGCGCCATCCAACCAGAACGTCAACGATCGCGTGCTCTATGAGCCCGGTATTCTGAGCGCACAATCCTACCTGCTTGGCAACGACTTCCGGAGCTGGTACCACAGCCTCCAGGTCCAGGCCATCCAGCGCTTAACCAAGGGACTGTCGGTGTCGGTTGCTTACACGCTTGCCAAATCGATTGACAGCAGCTCGACCTCGAGTCTTGGCGGCTCCGTAGCTAATCCGTTTAATCTGCATGATGATCGCGGCCGTTCCAGTTGGGACCGGCGGCACGCCTTTGTGGCGTCGTGGCTCTATACTCCGCCTCTACCCTTCAACAACCACCTCGTCAAAGCCGTCTTCGGCGGCTGGACGTTGAGCGGTATCCATTCCATCCAAAGCGGTCTTCCCTTGACCTTTTCCATGGGAGATGACGTGGCCCTGGATGGTACCGGCGGCAGTCAGCACGCGCAATTGGTTCCGGGCGTAAAGGCCGGCGATATTGAAATTAGCCATCCCGAACGAAATTCGATGATTGCGAAATTCTTCAATACGGCTGCTTTTGTCCCGACGAATCTAGTGCCGCGTGGAACCTACGGCAACGCGGGTCGTGGTCTGATCAGTGGACCTGCCTTCAACAGCACAGATTTCGCCGTCCTTAAGGACTTCCTGATCCGGGAGCCGGTTCGCGTTCAGTTCCGGTCGGAGTTCTTCAATGCCTTCAACCAGGTAAACTTCAGCAATCCGACAACCACGGTAAACTCGTCGGCCTTCGGCCGCATCCGAGCTGCCGGGGATCCGCGGGTGATCCAGTTTGCCCTGAAGCTGCTCTGGTAGGAGCTTTTTGTTCCGTTTTGTAGTTTTCTCCGTTCTGCTGGCAGCCACGTTCCCGGTATCCGCTCAGGAGCAGGCGTGGCTGCAGCAGGCGAGAGAAGCAGTAGGAAGGGGAGATTTTGGCG
>DATLBY010000133.1:0-2260 GCA_035526665.1 Bryobacteraceae bacterium | reverse complement strand
TCCCGGGCGCACCAATATGGACGGATACACCTTGAGCTACGAGTATCCCAACGGCGTCAAGATGTCGTTCACTCAGACCTTCTTCCATCCGGCGGGGCTGCCGGCGGGCGGTCAGTTTACCAATATCTTCGGCACCAAGGGTGCTGTCAGCCTGGATACCTTCAAGTTTTATCCGTTGGAAAAGGGCGGACAGCCAGTGGACCTGAGCCAGCCGGATCGGGAGCGGGACGAACCGCACCTGACAGCATTCTTTGAAGCAATTCGCACGGGGGGCAAACCTCCGGCGGACCTCACCATCGGCGCCACGGCGGCCTTGACGGCCATCATGGGGCGCGAGGCGATTTACACGGGCAAGGTTGTGACCTGGAAGGATCTCGGCGTCCAGGTTTAATGCGCCGGGGGCCGGCGCAAAACACGAATTCACTAAAAACACAAATGAGAAGAGGAAAATGATTACGAAATCCATGAAGCGGGTGATTCATCGCTTCCATCGAAATCTCAGCGCGGCGAGCGGCGCGCTCCTACTGGCCAGTCTCGGCAGTTTGGGCGTTATGTCGCTCTTCGGGCAAACAGCCACCACGGGAAATATTTCCGGCTATGTGCGTGACGCCAGCGGCGCAGCCGTTGCGTCCAGCACCGTCACGGCCAAGATGACCGAGCAGCAGTTCGTGCGAACGGCCGTCTCCAATGAGGAGGGCTTCTACAGCCTGCAAGCCATGCCCCCCGGCAGCTACAGCATCACCGTGGAGGGTAAGGGCTTCCAGCGGCAGACCCAGACGGGCCTGGAGCTCACCGTCAACCAGAATCTCCGGGTGGATGTCTCCCTCCAGGTCGGTTCCGTGGAGACTCAGGTCACCATCGAAGCACGCGCTCCACTCGTGGATACGACCTCGGCGACCATGTCCGGCTTAATCGACGATCGCCGTGTGGTGGATCTGCCGCTGAACGGCCGCAACGTCATCGGCCTGGCGCGGATTCTGCCTGGGGTCCTCAACGTGAACGCCCCCCAGCAGATGGGCGATGCGCGCGGCGGACCCGGTATGAACGTGAACGGTGGCCGCTCCAACATGAACCTGTTTACGTTGAACGGCGGCTACTTTAACAATCCTTCCCGCAACACCGGCATGAACTTCCCTCCGCCGGATGCCGTGCAGGAAGTGCGCATTCTGACCCACAATTTCGCGGCGGAATACGGGCGCAACCCGGGATCGCAAGTGACCGTGATTTCGCGCGCCGGCACCAACCAGATCCATGGCTCCGCCTGGGAGTTTCTGCGTAACGATGCCCTGAACGCGCGCAACTTCTTCGCCGCGCGCGTACCTGCCCTCAAGCAGAATCAGTTCGGCGCCGCCGGCGGCGCACCCATCGTCAAGGATAAGGTGTTCTTCTTCGGTTCCTACCAGGGACTGCGGGATCGCCGGGAGGCCCAGACCGTCCAGGCCCTGGTTCCTTCCGCCGCTGAACGCTCGGGCGATTTTACCGGCTTCTCCGGCACTCTCACCAATCCGCGGGATCCCGTCACCGGCCAGGCGTTTACCGGAACCGGCGGCGTACCCTGCGTCGCGGGAAACCGCATTGCCCCCTCCTGCATTAGCCCCGTTGCCACCAAACTTCTCGGCTTTGTCCCGGTGGCCGCCAACGGAACAGTAAGTTCCCTCGCTTCCAGCCCGCGCGATGGCGATATGTACATGCTTCGCGGCGATTGGAACCAGAGCTCGCGCCATCGCGTCTTCGGCAGCTATTTTGCTGATCGGAACACGCGCTCCGCGCCCTTCGCCTCCAACGGCAACCTGCCCGGCTACATCGGCGAGAGCTTCGAACAGAACACCCGGCAGGTGGTTTTGAACGATACCCTGACCCTCACTCCCAGCCTGTTGAACCAGGCCACCTTCTCCTACTTGGATACTCCCTCGAACCAGGTGCAGACCAAAACCATCGCTCCCAGCGACCTGGGGATCAATATGCCCCAGTACGTGCCGACGGGCGCGGTCTCGGTCGACGTCGGAGGCAACTTCAACCTCGGCTCCGGCTTCACCACGCGTTTCTACAGCAAGAACTACCAGTTCCGCGACACCCTCAGCCTCATCCGCGGCAAACACAACTTTAAGTTCGGCTACGAGATGTTGAAGCTGAATTTCCGCCAGGTCTTCATCGGCTCACCGGGATTCTCCTTTAATGGAGCCCGTTCCGGCAACCCGACCGCCGATTTCCTGTTGGGCGCATTCCAGACCCTCAACCTGAACTTCGGCATCCGCGACAC
>DATLBY010000132.1:0-4501 GCA_035526665.1 Bryobacteraceae bacterium | reverse complement strand
TATGTCACCTGCACCGGCAACGTCGACATCATCACGCTCGAGCACATGCAGAAGATGAAGGATCAGGCGATCATCTGCAACATCGGCCACTTCGACAATGAGATCCAGGTGGACCGTCTCACCGCGGATAAATCCATCCAGCCGACCAACATCAAGCCGCAGGTGGATATGTACACCTTCCCCGATGGCCGCAGCATCTTCCTGCTGGCGGAAGGCCGCCTGGTGAATCTGGCCTGCGCCACCGGTCATCCGAGCTTTGTCATGAGCAATAGTTTTGCCAACCAGACTTTGGCGCAGCTCGATCTTTGGAAGAACCGCGATAAGTATGAAGTGGGCGTCTACACGCTGCCCAAGAAGCTGGACGAAGAGGTCGCGCGGCTCCATCTCGACAAGATCGGCGCTAAGTTATCCACGCTGACGCCGCGGCAGGCCGAGTACATCGGTGTGTCTCCTGAAGGTCCCTACAAGCCCGACCACTACCGCTACTAAAACTCTCCGGAAACCGGCGGGCGTCCTTTGCGGGCGCCCGCTCTGTATAATTCCCTGTAAATGAAACCCGCCCTGGCGTTAATCGCCTTTACTCTTTTTGCGTTCGCACAATCCGCTGACAAGCCAAGCTACCAGGCCGAGCTGATCTTTCCTCTCGAGCACTGGCACAATCATTCTTCCTCCATCATCGAAACTCCGGATGGCGGACTGCTTGTCTGCTGGTTCCATGGCTCCGGAGAGCGCACCGCGGACGATGTGAAGATCGAAGGCGCTCGCTGGAATAAGGCGAAGCACGCCTGGTCCGATCGATTCACCATGGCCGATACGCCGGGCTTCCCCGATACGAACCCGACGATGTTCCTGGATCGCCAGAGCCGTTTGTGGCTCTTCTGGCCGGTGATTCTCGCGCATGAATGGCACACCGCGCTAATGAAGTACAAGGTGTCAACCGACTATCAGAAGTCCCAAGGTCCGCCGGTCTGGGGCGCGGGTGACAACCTGCTGCTGATTCCCCGCAATATGGCGGCGCGCACCGAGGAGGTTCTGAAGGCCGATCTCAAGCGTCCCGGGCCGTTGAAACAGTATGCCTCGCGCATGATCGCTCTGGCGCACGACGAGTACTTCTCGCGCGTGGGATGGTTCACCCGTACCCACCCGCAGCAATTGCTCTCAGGCCGTATCTTGGTGCCGATGTATTCCGATGGATACTCCTTCTCAATCATGGGCATCAGCGACGACGACGGAGCCACTTGGTATGCCGGCGAGCCGATTGTGGGATACGGGAACATCCAGCCCACGGTTCTGCGCAAACGCAATGGCGACCTGGTGGCGTATATGCGGGACAACGGCCCTCCACCCAAGCGGGCGCATATGAGTCTTTCGAAAGACGAGGGAATCACGTGGACTGCCGCCGAAGATTCCGATATCCCAAACCCGGGCACCAGCCTCGAGGGTCTGGTACTGCGGGATGGCTTATGGGCGCTGGTCTATAACGACATCGAGCAGAGCCGCTATTCGCTGGCGATTGCCTTATCCGACGATGAAGGCAAGACGTGGAAATGGAAGCGGCATCTCGACCGGGATGAGCGGGGGCGCGGAGCGGGTTCGTTCCACTACCCGTCCATCATCCAATCCCGGGATGGATCCATCCATGTGACCTACAGCTATTTTCTCAATCATCTGCCCGAAGGCGCGGACCGCAAATCGATCAAGCACGCCCGTTTCAACACCGCGTGGGTGAAGCAGGGGGATCCTGCACAATAGTTCTCGAACCGGTGTGTAACGCAGTGCTATTGTGATAAGCTTCGCCCCAGGGGTGTTTCACAATGGGGAATGTTTGGGTGAAGTTTCTTGTCAGCTTTTCAATATTCTCAGTCCTGGCGGCCGGCCAGGGTTTAACCGGATCAATCTCAGGCAACATCAGCGATCCGAGCGGCTCCGCGATTCCCGATGCGGAAATTACGTTAGCGAACATCGGAACCGGCCAGACCCGCCAAGGCAAGGCCGACTCATCCGGCGGCTTCGTGTTCACGCAGCTGTTGCCGGGAACATTTCGTCTGACGGTATCGGCGAAAGGTTTCAAACGATACGAGCAAAATGATATTGTGCTGACCGCGACCGAGCGTGTCGTGCTGGGACGCGTTGAGCTGCAGTTGGGAGAAATCACGCAGACCGTTGAGGTGCAGGCTGAAGTTGCCCGGCTGCAGACCCAATCGGCGGAGCGCAGCGGCCTGATCTCCATCGACCAGACCCAGAATGTCCCGCTCAAGGGCCGCGATTATCTCGGCCTGCTGAAATTGCTGCCCGGAGTCGTAGACTCGCAGAACCGGAATGCGCCCGGCTGGAACAATCTAAGTAACATCAATATCAACGGTAATCGGACAGGAACGGTCAACCTCACGCTGGACGGCGTATCGTCACTCGATACAGGTTCCATGACGGGACCGTATTTAGCGCCCTCGATTGACGCGGTGGCCGAAATCAGAGTGCTATTGACCAATTATCAAGCCGAATACGGGCGATCTTCCGGCGGCACGATCAACACCATTATCAAGAGCGGCACAAAGCAATTCCACGGCGGGGCGTACTACTTCCTGCGTAATGAAGCGCTCAACGCCAACGAATTTTTCCGCAATCGCGACAAGCTTCCACGCCCCCAATACCGGTTCAACTATCCTGGATACTTCATCGGCGGTCCGGTCACCATCGGCAAATTCAACCGCAGCCGTGAGAAACTATTCTTCTTCTGGTCTCAGGAGTTTTTGCCGCGCAAATATCCGACATCCCTGCAGCGGCGGACGTTCCCGACAGCCGCGGAGCGCCAGGGGGACTTTTCCGATTCCCGCGATCAGAACGGCGCGCTGATTCCCATCTGGGACCCGCAGAACAACCGGGTTCCGTTTGCCGGCAATCGCATTCCCACAAACCGAATCGATAAGAACGGCCAGGCTTTGCTCAATATCTTCCCGCTGCCAAACGCCGTGGATCCGGCCCGCTCCTACAATGCGCTCATCCAGTCCACCGTCGATCAGCCGAGACGCGACAACATCCTTCGGATCGACTGGAACATCAACTCGAGCACGCAGTTCTACTGGCGGGGCATCAATGACTATGAGGCCTTCAAAGGCGAGTTCGATTTTGTGCTGGCGAGTTCGAGTTGGCCTCAGCTGCCCATTAATTATCAAATCCGCTCGGCTGGGTCGGTGGCGACCCTGATTCACACCTTCAATCCCGCGCGCATTAACGAGTTCACCTTTGGCATCAATCGCGCCAAGCAAACAGTGGATCCCCTCAATCAGGCCGGCCTGGATCGGAACGTGCGGTCAAAAATCGGGCTCAATCTTCCGCAGTTTTTTCCGGGCGCGAATCCGGATAATCTGATCCCGAATGCCAACTTCGGTGGAGTGCCGAACGCCGGCGTACTTAGTATCGAAGGCCGCTATCCGTTTTTCGGAACGAACAACATATGGAACTGGTCGGATAATCTTTCGCAGATTACCGGATCGCACAACATGAAGTTCGGTGTTTACGTGGAGCGGACTACGCGCAATGCCGCGCGTGGATCCTCGTTCAACGGCACATTCAATTTCAATAGAGATACGAACAATCCGCTGGAGTCTAATTACGCCTATTCGAACGCCATTCTGGGCAGCGTGCAAAGCTATTCAGAATCGACCAACCATCCCCACGGCCATTCCCGTTACACCAACGTCGAGTGGTTTGCCCAGGACACCTGGAAAGCGGCACGCCGTCTTACCATAGACGCCGGTGTGCGCTTCTACTATATTCAGCCGAGCTACAGCTCCGGCGATCAACTGGCCTCGTGGGACCCGTCCACCTACGACCCCTCAAAGCAGCCGCCGCTGATTCAGCCCTTCCGGAATGCTGCCGGCGTGCGCGTGGGCCGCGACCCGGTAACCGGACAAGAGGTCAGCGCGGCCGTCATCGGTCAATTTGCCTCCAGTCCCATCGCGCCTTTCCAGGGCATGACGGTAGTCAAAGAGCACCTGGCGAATACGCCGCCGATTCAAGTCGCGCCGCGGCTTGGGTTTGCCTGGGATGTCTTTGGCAACGGGAAGACTGCGATTCGCTCGGGCGCGGGGATATTTTATGACCGGTTCAATGACGACCAGATCCTGATCCACCGGGAATTGCCGCCGCTCACCATCACCAGCACCGCCACCTACGTCACCATGGCCGATCTGCTGGCAAGCCCGCTGCGCATCAGCCCTCCCGGCGTGACGGCATTTCAAAAGACCTACCAGCCGCCGACGGTATACAACTGGAGCTTTGGCGTCCAGCAGAACCTGGGCTTTGGAACCGTGCTTGACGTGGCCTACGTCGGCAGCGTGGGCCGTCATCTGATGCAGCGGCGCAGCTTGAACTCTGTCCCCTACGGCACTAGATTCCTACCTTCGAGCATTGATCCGAGTACCGGCAACACTCCGCTGCCGGATAATTTCCTTCGGCCGCTGCCCGGCTACGCCGATATCCAATACATAGAACTGTCGTC
>DATLBY010000131.1:0-19411 GCA_035526665.1 Bryobacteraceae bacterium | reverse complement strand
GATGTGCGCTCGAATTTCGCTCTGCCGGAAGGCATTGGAAGGCCCAATCTACAGGGCTTCACGCACGCCGCGGCCACGGCAAACCCACGTCCCACGGGATTGAGCATCTACAGCGCGAACCTGGATCCAACACTGACGTGGCCGGACATCGAATGGCTGGTGTCGATCGCGCGCACGCCGGTGCTGCTGAAAGGAATCATGACGGGCGAGGACGCCGCGCGCGCGGTAGCATCCGGCGTGCACGGAATTGTGGTCTCCAACCACGGAGCCAGGACGGTGGATACGCTGCCGGGGACCATCGAAGCGCTCCCCGAAATTGTCGCAGCCGTTCAGGGAAGAGTGCCGGTGCTGCTGGATAGCGGTGTCCGGCGAGGCACGGACATCGTGAAGGCGATCGCCATGGGAGCGGCTGCCGTGATGATCGGACGTCCTTATATATATGGACTGGCGCTGGCCGGTTCGGAGGGTGTCAGGCGAGTGGTGGAGATTCTTCACCTGGAGCTCCAGATGGCCATGGCGCTCTGCGGGCGGCCGAATATCGGAAGCATCGACCGCACGATTCTGTGGTGAAGCCGCCCTACTTCTTGTCCAGCACTTTACGCACCCGCTTCTCAGGCTTTTGAATGCTGAACCCGAAGGACACGGTTTCCGGGTCGCCGCCGACCCGCACGGAAACCGGGAGTGGACCTGGTTGCTGCATCACTCCGAATTCCGGCAAAGTCTTTTCATCCACGGCTAATTGGTAGTTCCCTTCCCGCATATTGTAGAAGTAAAACTTGCCGTCCGGATCGGGAGTAGTATATCTCTCCGTGTTCAGCATGCGAATGACGATCGAGTCGAGAGGCACATTGGGAGGACCCGTCAGCTTGCCTGCAATGAACGCGAGCCGGGCTACATCCAGATCGGCCCGCACCAATTTACCCGATGCCACGACCACGGCGCTTTCCATTTTCTTTCCGGCATCGAACTCCGCGGGCAGCTCATGCAGTGAGAGGGCGACTTTGTGGGGTCCCTCAGGCACATCGCTGAAGCGGTAGCGGCCATCCGCGTCCGTGCTGACGGTGCGCGCCTCGTCGATGCTGACCGGGACACCTTCGGCCGGCCGGTTGCCTTCCGGCAGCCGCTCCATCACAAATCCCTCCACTGATCCCTTGAGTGGCGCGCGGGCCACGGTATAGCCTGTTACATCGCTCGCGGCGCCGCCTTTGCCCCAATTAAATTTCCGCGTCATGCGGAAGTACATACTCCACTGATTGAGGGCGGCGAGCGTGCCCGGGACAAACACTCCCTGCCCTTGCAGCACGAAAATGCTTTCAGGGTTCAAGGCGGTGATCAGGTTGTTACGGAATATTTCCCCGTTTATCTCCCAGTCCTTGCCCAGCCGGAGACTTCCCCCCAGCACGCTGGTGCTGACCGTGTTGGTCGCCAGCAGCGTCTTGTTCTGCAGATCGCTGCCCGTTTCGAAGTTGCCATAGAGCGAGAACGGTCCTTTTTGGAACTGCACCGAGCCGTGATAAAAGAGGCTGGTCCGCGATTCAATCGCGATCAACCGCTGCATCCGCACCCCGGCGCCCACCGAAAGACGGCCGATGCGAAAGTTGTCAGCGATCTCCTGCGAGCGCTGCCGCTGCGAGGAGAGCGAGGATACCTGTTCGAAGTTCCGCGTGGTAATGCGAATGTTGTGGCGCGAAAACGCGCGGGCGAGAGAAAACGATTGCTGCTGGTTGTTCGATTTGTCCCAGGAGCTGGCCGCATCTTTGCGGGTCGCAAGTGCGATCTGCGTGACTTGCGCGTTCACGGAAAACCTGGCCGGCAGCTGCACCGAAACGCCAGCCGACTCGCTAGAATTCCGGAAGGTGGGTAGCGAAGGATCCCGCGCGATGTTGTTTTCATACTGGCTGGCGCTCCCATAGAGCTCCAGCCGTTTGAACGGACGAATGATCACCTCGCCAAACGGACCGGCTCGGTCGCCGAGGTAGGAGCCGAGCAGCGGAAAATAGGATGCATTCTGAAAGGCATAGTTGAGCCTCATCGTGAGGCGCCCCGTATCGAGCACAGGTCCCATCAGGATGGATAGCGGCACATTCCGCGTCGCCAGTTTTGGGCCTTCCTGTTGTCCGGTGGACCACGTGGCCTCGCCGAAGAATTTTAGCGGACCGGCGACCGTGTAGGATGAGTTGACAGTGAGCGTGGCGGCGCTTTTCAGATTGTTCTGCATGGCAAGATTGGGCAGCTGCCGCAAAGCGGCCAGGTCATTGGAGAAGTGCATGAAGCGTGCGCCCAGGAGCAGCCGTTTTCCCACCTTCTGCCGGAAATAGATGCCGCCCAGAGTCTGGGGCACGGCAAGACGCAGCACCACGCGAGGCGTATTCGCGATGGTCGCCGTCCCGTAATAGAAACCGAAGCTGCGCTCCCCGTGGCTGGCTTCCACCCATGCGCCGTTCCCGGCGATCTCCGGCACATAAATATTGGTGAACGGGGCTGCCAGCAACTGGCCCGGCAGACGGAAATCGCCGCCATGCAGCGTCCAGTGCTGTCCCTTCCAGGGCAGGCCTTTGAGCTGCAGGTAATCGTCACCGGATCGAAAACGGCTGTTACTCAACGCCGGAGAGAAGCTGCCGCTCAGCAGCCCGGTATCCGGAATGAACTGCGAGAAACTGAGTCCCAGTCCGGATATATTGGCGACACGCTCCGATCCGGTCCTCAGATAATACTGCTGAAAACCGACCTCCGCATGTCCCCCGCCCTCCTGGCCCAGCACAGCGCCGGTCAGGCACAACAAAAGACAAAGAATCTGAAAAATCGCGCGAGTAGGCACGGGCACACTATTTTCCTGGGAGTTCAGCGGCTGCGGTCGCGGTGGGCGGGGCCTCCGCGGTCACTACGGCGGAACCCTCCTGGATTTCGCCGGCCACTTCAATACGCGCCCGCAGCGTGTACTTTGCGCCGGCGCTCAGGTTTTTCATCGGCAGCAGAAAGCGCTGCGTGCGCTTCGGCAACACGGGGAAGGAGGAGACCGCCTGGGACTCGACGACTTTGCCCGCCTCATTGACCAGTTGCACATCTCCGACGGGGCGGTAAAGCATCAACCCTGCGTTCTCCATTAGCAGCACTGCCCGCCAAAGATTCGGAGCTACCGGCTCCAGTTTCAGGTCTTTAATCGTCCCTACCACCGGCGGCTTGCCCACGGTCGCGTAAAACACGGTAATCAACCGCACGGCGGTGCGCATGGCGGTGCCGGCCTGGGGATCGGCCGACGGCAGGCTACGAAAGCCCAGCGCACAATGGTAGCTGCGCTCGGAGGCGGCGGCTGGCGTACGCACGGTGTACCGCACCGTCACCTGGCTGCGCGGCTCCACTTCCACTTCCATCGGGTTGGCGCTCAACCACGAGCGGCAGGAATACTCCGCCTCGCCGGGCACGTTCCCAACAAATTGAGGCGTCATGTTTTCGTCGACGTAGAAATCCACCATCTCGACGCGAACGCGGGCTTTTGCCGTCCCGGCGTTGCTCAGCGAGAGCGACCCGGAGTAGGCTTTGCCGGCCACCGCGGGAATCTCCACACGCATCGGGGTAAGACCCAGGTCCACCTGCGCGCCGGCCGGGGAAGCGATTGTCAGAAGCGCAGCCGCGGCGATTGCCGCTAGGGCGCATTTACGGAATATGTAAGAGTCAGTGTGCATGCTGAGTTTGCCAAATAACGCCAGCTGTCGGCCAGCGTGAAGTTCATCGATACAGAGTAAGAATTGGCGCCGTCCCCTTGCGCGCCGCCGGCGATCTGCTGCGGACTGGTAGATAGAGGAAATGATCCGCTGCTGCAGGCTCCTGTTCCGCCGCCGCCGGATACCGTAGCACTCCCGCAACTGACCCGTATGGCCGAAACCGGAATGGCCGGGCAACCCGCCAGAGAACTCGAACTTGCCTGGACGGTAACTGTCCAGTTTTGAAGATGGGACCCGGACTGCGCCGTCCATGTCAAGCTGCCCGGAGAAGAGGCGGAAACCGTCCCCATGTCGGGATTGGTCGCTTGAAAGCTGATGTTCCCGGGTGTAGCGGACACGGTGGCCATAGTCGCCATGGCTAACCGCAGCAGCGAGTGCGGGAATAGACCCGCGCGGAAATCTCCCGCGCGGGCCAGTCCCGTTCCGCAGCTTACTAGAACAGCAAGATACAGAATCTTCATTCCAGCAGTTCCTAGGTGGCGCTGATGGTGAAGGTCGCGGTCGAAGTGTAGTCGCCCGTCTTGATGGCGGTGCGATCCTGCAGCGTCCAGACCGCAGTGCCCGAATCGCCGGAGTCGGCGGAGTGCGCGTCGGCGCCGAAGCCTACTATGCTGGTGGCCGCGGCGGTGCTGGCCGCAGTGCTGCTGCTGCAGGGAGTGCCGGAACTGGGAGCCGTACACGTATAGGCAAGATCGGAAACCGCCGGGCCGCCTGTGCCGAATGTGCTCACCTGGACAGCGATGGAACCGGTGCCCGTGGTCTGCGTGCTCCGAATCTTGTAGCTAAAGGTGGTTGTGCCGCTATAGGCGCCGAAGGTGGTGTCGCTTTTGCTCAGCGAAGTGCTGGCTGCCACCGTTGTGAAAGAAGCCTCCGGTGCGACGGTGACGCCGAGGGTGGAAGTCTCGGCAAAGGCCGCGGGCACAATGGCCAGGGCGGCGGTGGCAATGCTCAGTAACAGGGTGCGTTTCATGGTAATTTTCCTTTTCTCGTTCAAGTTAGATTTACAGCGTACTGATGGTGAAGGTGATCAGCGCCGAATAAGTACCGGTTTTATATTGCGGCTTATCCGGCGAAGTCACCGATAATTGAACCGTGTTCGGCTCTTGTGTACTACAGGGGCCGCCACCACCGGTGCAAGCTCCGCTAGGGAGAGTGACTATTGGTGTTTGCGTGGCGGTGGCGAGCGTTTGACTCCCGGAACAGGCCGCTCCGAGAGTTGCACCGCTACAGAGGTACGTCACACTGCTGATGGACGGACCCCCTGCCGGCGAAAACTCGGAGCCAGCCTGAACCGTAATGGTTCCGCCGCCTGCCACCGAGGTCCGAGCCCAATAGCTGATTGTGAGGTTTCCCGTGAAATCGCCTCCAAAGCCTGTGCTGGAGGATCGTAGAGTTACATTGCTGGGAACCGACAATTTGCCGTAGGGCGAGATATCCGCCGTCATCGTTTGCGTCGTTGTTTGAATATCGCTGACTCCCTCGAACGGCAACACCAGCAACAGAATCAAACCTGCCCATTGCCGGTGCTTGCTGAACTCTTGGGTCAGAGTTGTCCGAAAGTGCCTCAGATTATTCCACAACGCGCTCACTGAAATAAGAATAGTCTGGGATCAAAAACCCAACAAGTCCCCAGGGGTGGGCAAAAGGAAAGCTATAAAGGGGGGAAGGGAGCGAAACTTATTGGAGAACCGGGGACCAGATTCAACCGGAAGCTAAGGTCTTTTTTTGAAAAACAATTCCCGTAATACCGCGATTGCTGTACGAATCAGCTCTTTGTGAGCTGGCGGACCGCGGCCAGAAACTCGTCGGGAGTAAATGGCTTTTGCAGAAATGCTCTCCGGCGGGAACTGCTCAGAGCCATATTTAACTCCTTGTCCGGGAAATATCCTGAAATAAAAAGTGTGTAGAGGTTGGGGTTCTGAGCGCGCAGCGCTTGATCCAGTTCAATTCCAGTAAGTCCAGGAAGAACGATATCGGTAACCAGCAGATCAATTGGCACGGTGTGAAACAGTTGCTTACCCAGTGCGGCTTGTGCCGAGTTGGAGGAAACCACCGCATGGCCCGCATCCTCCATCTCCATTTGGATCAGGCGGCAGACCCCCGCATCGTCATCCACCAGGAAAATATTCATCCGATCCCTCCTGTACCCGCTCAGAGTTTTGCAACAAAGCACCCACACCACGCAGCAACGTCTTTCCGGTGTAGGGCTTTTGGAGAAAGTTGACGCCGGCGGTCAGAGTGCCGCGCCGCAGAAGAGCATGATCCGTGTACCCGGAGGTGAACAGCGCCTTCAGGCCGGGGAGCCGCCGGCGCAATGCGGTCACCAGATCGGGGCCGCTCATGCCGGGCATCACGACGTCGGTAATGACGAGACGGATGGCGCCCTGGTATTCCTCAACGAGTTGCAACGCCTCCCCGCCTGTTGCTGCTTGCAGCACGTGAAATCCAGCTTCGCTTAAGAACTCCGCTGCCAGAGCCCTGACCTCGAACTCATCCTCCACCACCAGCAGCGTGCCGCTACCGGTTGTAAACTCACTCGGCGGCAATTCCTGGATCAGGGGTGCGGCGCTGTCGGCGGCCACGGGAAGGTAGACATGGAACGTGCTGCCGCGGCCCACCTCGCTGTAGACGACGACGGCGCCGCAGCTCTGCTGCACGATCCCGTAGACGGTGGCGAGTCCCAACCCCGTTCCCTTACCCACCTCTTTCGTGGTGAAAAAAGGTTCAAAGATTTTCGCCTTGATCTGATCACTCATGCCGGTGCCCGTGTCCGATACAGCAAGTACGGCGAATCGGCCGGGCGCAACCGAATGGAGGCGCCCGCCGCGTTCATCCAAGACCGCATTGCGCGTCTCTATATTCAGCATGCCGCCTTCCGGCATGGCGTCCCGGGCGTTGATGCTCAGGTTCATGATCACCTGTTCCAGTTGCGTACGGTCCGCCACCACGTCGGCCAGCGCGGGATCGAGTACGACGTCAACCTGAATATCCTCGCCGATCAGACGGCGCAGCATGCTTTCTATGCCCGATATCACGCCGTTCAGATTGAGCAGCACCGGCTGGAGCACCTGTTTACGGCTGAACGCCAGCAGTTGCATGGTCAGCGCAGCCGCGCGCTCACCGGCGTTCTGGATTTCGATGACTCGTTTGTGAAGCCGGTCCTCCGGCGCAAGCTTGCTCTCGAGCGCGGCGCTGTGACCCAGGATGATGGTTAAAAGATTGTTGAAGTCGTGGGCAACTCCGCCGGCGAGACGGCCCACCGCCTCCATCTTCTGTGCCTGTAAGAGTTGCGCTTCCAGCAGTTTTCGATCGGTCACGTCCAGCAGGGTAGTGCGAAGCCCCAGCACAGCGCCTCCGGTATCGCAGATCAGCTTCTCATGCACCTCCATCGTGAGGCGCCTCTCATCCGGCCGCACAAACTCCTGTTCGGCGACAAGCAGCGGCTCGATCCCGGCGAGCTTACGGCCGATGCTGTCGTGAATCTGCTGTCTTTGCTCCGGAGAGGCGAATTCGGAGACGTGCCGGCCGATGATGGACCCGGCATCGAGTTCAAGCAAACTACATTCCGCTGCATTGACGCGCCGGATGGTGCCATTGCGATCGGTCTCATGATAGGCCACAGGGGCGTCTTCGAAGAGTTGACGAAACCGCTCCTCGCTCTCCGCCATTTCGCCAGTGGCGGCTAGGTGCGACCACTCGGCCCAGGAAACGAGCATAACCAGACTGACTACCAGCAGCATTGTAAAGAACGCAAAGGAAAAGTCCTGGCTGTACCATCCAATGCGGTGGCCGTTGACGGAGACCCAGCCGAGAAACAGCGGCAGCACAATAGCTCCCAGGAACAGGTAGAGAGTACTTCTGCGCTCCGCCTCCGGGCCGGATAGCAATCGAGTGAGCAACGAGTTGGGCCGCGCGCTCAGCAGGCCGAGGCTGAGCAACAGAAATCCTACTACTGTCTGCAGCGCCAGTGAAACATACGCCCCCGCCGTGTAAAGAGATTGCATTCCGTAGAGATAGCCGACGAAAGCAATCAGTACACCGAACGCCATGCAAAGGGATAGGGAATCGCTAACGCGCGGAGATACGTCAAGCATCAGGAATGCTACGGAAAACATCACGAATCCAACGGCGGATCCGGGCGCCATGCGGCCTGGGGGCGAGGACCTGAAGTCTCGAAAAAGCATCTCATCAATTCCCAGATTCCAGCCAAAGGCGTATTCGCTGAGCGTCAGCAGCGCGACGGCGCTGCTGAAGGCCGCCAGACCGGAAATAATAAGCCGGGAACGCCTGCGGGTGCGCGATTGCGAGAACCAAAGCGCGCTCCCTTGCGCCAGGAAGCAGATGGCTGTGTTCGCCTTCATGGTGGTAAAGTGTGGCAGCACGTTTTTCAGGCTGGAAATGTCAAACTGCCATCCGATGAGAACGAGCGCGGAAATGAGAATAATGACGGCACTACAAACGCGGGGAAAATTGAGAACCTGAAAATTGCGTAATGTAGGGGGAAAAAACGTCACGGGGAAAGCCCTTAAATATTCTAAAACATTTGACCAGTTTCGGGGGTACCCCGATTCACCGCAGACCCAGAAGCTCTGCGACTCGCGCAGGCTGATAAAGGACCGCCTCTGGCAGCGGTTCAGAAGGACTGTCACGCTCAGCAATTCGAATCATGCGATCGTATTGCATTGATTTCGAATAGTGGATATCGTGCATGCCTCGCAACAAACGTCCCGAGCTTCCGGTCGAGTATTATTGCGGCGAGCAAGGAATTGATTTACCAGGCGAACGAAAATGATATCAAAAGGTGCTTGTGCCTGGGTTCTCTCTGTCAAGCAAGCGCCGCACACAGCGGACAGTGAGGGGAGTGGTGGGCCTGAGAGAACTCGAATCTCCGACCTCTTCCGTGTCAAGGAAGCGCTCTAACCAACTGAGCTACAGGCCCATGAGGGAGGTAAAAACAGAGTATATCATGAGCCGCTTTTTGGAAACGATCGCCGCCGCCGCGGGTCCAATCAGTTGTATGCAAAAGAAACCCGACACCCTCAAAAAAGATCGTAAGGACGCCACGCCCCAGACGCGCGGCAAGAATGCCGCCGGCCAAACCAATGGAGAGTTCGAACTCGATCCCAAACGCCGGAAGGGACAGTTCACCGGCGCCGGGGACGCACCGCGGATGCATAAATAGAAGGGCGGGAGCGCAGTACACTAGAGCCAAGGAAATATGCGGCTCTTCACGGGGATTGCGCTCCCCGCCGAGATCATCGAAAACCTCAGCCGGCTGCTGGATCATTTGCGCCCGGCCGCCCACTTGTCGTGGAGCGCTCCCTATAACCTGCACGTCACCACCAAATTCATTGGCGACTGGCCCGACGAGCGTCTGGGCGAACTGGTGGATCTCCTGAGGACACTTCCGGCGGGCCAGCCTATCGATATCCGTCTTCACGGGCTCGGCTGGTTTCCCAATCCTCACTTGCCGCGGGTTCTTTGGGCCGGTATACAGGCCGGAGACGGACTTCCCCGGCTGGCATCGGCTACCGACGCGGCACTCGCGACCCTGGGCATTGCGGCGGAGATTCGGCCCTTTTCCCCGCACCTGACGCTGGCGCGAATCAAGGATGCGGCGCCGCTGGCTAAGCTGCGGCAGACCATCGCGGAGCTGGCCTCGGTAGATTTTGGCAGCTTTACCGCCAGCCACTTTCTCCTCTACCGGAGCACACCGGGTCCGGCCGGCTCCATCTATACCCAACTGGCGGAGTTTGCCCTCCACTCATGATTCCCCTATTTGTTCTGCTGGCCGCCTATACCGTGGGCGCCATCCCCTTTGGCTACCTGGTGGTGAAGTTGAAAAGCGGTCAGGATGTAAGAGCGTCCGGCAGCGGCAATATCGGAGCAACAAATGTATTGCGCAGCCATGGCCGCGGCATGGGAGTAGTCACTCTTCTATTGGACATCGCCAAAGGCGCCTTCGCAGTATGGCTGGCGGACCGGTTTCTCGAGGGCTCCGCGGCCTGGATGAGCGCGGCGGCTCTGGCGGTGATGGCGGGACACGCATTCCCCGTTTTCCTCCGTTTCCGGGGAGGCAAGGCAGTCGCCAGCTTCGTAGGCGCCTTTGCCTATCTGACTCCCCTGCCCCTGGCGGCCACCGCTATCCTGTTCATCGCGGCGGTAGCGGTCACGCGCTACATTTCGCTCGGCTCCATCCTGGGGGCCGCCTGTTTTCCCCTGGCGGTCTTTCTGATCAGCCACCCGCCGGCCGCCGTGCTGGGAGCGTCGCTGTTGGCCTCCGCGTTTATTATCTGGCGGCACCGGTCCAATATCGAAAGAATCCGGGCGGGAAACGAGAACCTGTTCTCGTTCGGGGGCGGCAAGAGTTGAATCGTCTGGCTGTGATTGGCGCGGGAAGCTGGGGTACCGCGCTATCCATTGTGCTGGCGCCCCGGTTCCGCCAGGTGAGCCTCTGGCCGCACGAGCTCGAACACGCCCGCCAGATGCTACGTACCAGGGAGAACGCCAAGTATCTTCCGGGCTTTGCACTGCCACCGAACATTGCCATCAGCCACGATAGCGTCGAAGTCCTGCAGGATGCCGACGTGGTGCTCGGCGTTACACCGTCGCGCTTCCTGCGGGAAGTATTTCAAGGTCTGCTGCCGGGTCTGCGGCAGTCGATGGTTTTCGTCAGCGCGACCAAGGGTCTGGAAGAGGGCACGCTGCTCCGGATGTCCCAGGTGATGCGGGAGGTGATCCAGACCCGCTTCGAGCCGCGGATCGCCATACTCTCAGGACCGACGTTTGCGCGCGAGGTGGCCGGCGGCGAACCGGCGGCGGTGGTAATCGCGTCCGAGGATCGCGCGGCGGCTGTAGGCGTGCAGCAGGCCTTTTCCGGCCGAACCTTCCGCCTGTACACCAACAGCGATACCATCGGCGTCGAGGTCGGGGCGGCGCTCAAAAATGTGATCGCCATCGGGGCCGGCATCTGCCAGGGGCTGGGGCTGGGCAATAACACGATCGCGGCGCTGATTACCCGGGGCTTAGCGGAGATTTCGCGCCTGGCCGTAGCGATGGGCGGCGAGCCGAAAACCCTGGCCGGGCTGGCGGGTCTCGGCGACCTGGTGCTTACCTGCCATGGCGAGTTGAGCCGGAACCGCCGCGTCGGGATGGAGCTCGCCAGAGGCCGGAGCCTGGATGAGATCCTGCAATCGACCGCCATGGTGGCCGAAGGCGTACAGACCATCAGCGCGGCCGTCGATCTGTCTTGTAAGTACCAGGTCGAGATGCCGATCACGCAGCAGATGTACGAAATTCTCCGGCGCGGAAAATCTCCCGCGGACGGCATCCGCAATTTGATGGAGCGCTCTTTAAAAGAAGAGTAGGGCGCCACACTTTCGCACAAAAAGCACCGGTAAACTACAATATGCCGCGGGAAGTGCCACAACATTTCACCAGTGAGCGGGTTCATAACGATATGGCGGCGGTAGCGGTGGAATTCGATGCCGAGCTGATGTTGCGGGTGCGTGACGGCGATGCGGAGAGCTTTGTGCTGTTGCTGGAACGCCATAGAGGACCCGTGATTCACTTCCTCCACCGCATGGTCCAAAACCAGGGGGTGGCCGAGGAGTTGGCGCAGGAAGTGTTCCTGCGGGTGTATCGCTCGCGCGGCAGCTACGAACCGACGGCCAAGTTTACTACCTGGTTGTTCCGTATTGCGACTCATCTGGCATTGAATTCGCTGCGCGACCGGCGCGGCGAGAAGGGACACGAGAGCCTGGACGATGGCCAACAGGAAGGAGTCAGGCTGCAGGTGCCGGACCGGCAGCCGTCCATTGAACAGCAGATGTTGCGGGAAGTGCGCCTGGGCGAGGTGCGGCAGGCGATTGCAGCGCTGCCCGATAAACAACGGGCGGCCGTGTTGATGCACAAATACCAGGATATGGAGTATTCACAGATTGCGGGGGTGCTTTGCTGCTCGGAATCGGCAGTGAAGTCACTGTTATTCCGGGCCTATGAAACATTGCGCGCGCGTTTGGCGCACATGGCATAGCGCCGGAAAGGAGAGTTCCAATGGGAATGCAATGTCCGATACAAGCCAGGGAACACCCAGAGGTTTTGTTGAACTATTGTGCCGGGAAATTACATCCGGAAACTACCTCGCTGCTGCACGAGCATATGCAATCCTGTCCGGAGTGCCGGCGTTTTGTGAAGGCCCAGACGGCCCTCTGGAACGCGCTGGATGCTTGGCAGGATGCTCCCATTTCGCCCGCTTTTGACCGCCGGTTGTACTCCAGGATCGCAGGCCGGGAAGCTCAAAAGGGGGTTTTCGGCCGCTTCTGGGACCGGATGCCTCGCGCCCCTTTTTCCTCTGCGCCCTTCAGATGGCAGCCTGCCATGCCGGTAGCCGCTGCCTGCCTGTTCCTGACAGCCGGTGTTCTGTTGTACGTTCCGGCCGGAATTCCCACCAGGGAGATCCCGGTGGAAAACTCCCGGGGCGAAAGCCTTGCAGTGGATGTGGAGCAGGTGGAGCGCACGCTGGACGACATTGAGATGTTAAGACAGTTGAGTCCCGCAGGCCAGCCGGGTGCGAAATCCGCCACCGCGCCGGACTCCAGGAACTTGTAAATGATTCGTATTCTCTACATCCTGACGCTTGCTGCCACTCTGCTTGACGCGCAGGGTCCGGTTCGAAACCGGGCTGGAGGGCCACGGGGACCGGCGCCGTCTCTTTTCGAACGTCTCAACCGGATGCCGCCCGCCCAGCGGCAGCGCGTACTCGACAGACTGCCTCCCGGCCGCCGGGCAAAGCTGGAGAGAAGGCTGGAGGAGTACAACCGGCTGCCTCCGGACGAAAAGGGCCGGCTGCACCAGGAATACAGTTCGTTTCAAAAACTTGCCCCGGAGCAGCAGGCGAGACTCCGCAAGGAGTTTGGCAGGTTCAAACAGCTTCCCGAAGATCGCCGCATTCCGGTCCGGAGTGAATTTCAGCGCCTTCGCCGCCTCTCTCCTGAAGCCAGGCGGGTACGCATGGATTCCGAGGAGTTCCACCGCCAATTCAGTCCGGATGAGCAGCAACTGCTCAATGATCTCAGCAACTTACTTCCAGCTCCATAGGCCGGTGGTGCACCCTCGGCCTGCTTGATCTTTCCGGAGAATATTTTCGCCGGTGCACACCATACACCCAGGGGTGGCGCAATGAACCACGAAGGCGACCGGGAACGGCTGCTGCAGGAACGCCGTAATGTAGCAGATAAGATGGGACTTAAGTTCGATGGCATCGCCCAGAGCGGCCGCGCCGGCGAGGAGGATCAGGCGCAGGTTTCCCATGACGAATTCGTCTCCATGCAGATCAACACCCTGCACTCCGGCAAGCTGCGGCTGATTAACGAGGCGCTTCAGCGGATTCAGGACGGCGACTACGGGATCTGTCTCCACTGTGAACAGCCCATTCCGGCCCGGCGCCTGGAGGTGATCCCCTGGGCAAAATTCTGTGTACCGTGCCAGGACCGCCTCGTCCTGCTCGAGCGCGAAAGTGGCGCGGAAGCGGAGCTCCGTGAGAACGAGTTCGCGGAAAGCTGACCCTCGTCAATCCAAGCTCCGCGCAGAGTACCAATGCTCCTGTACCAGGGTACTGGCTGTATGCCAAAGCACCCCGTTGGTACTAGGTGTAATGGGCCGCGGTTAGCCTCGGAATGCCCCGTAAACACTTGCCGCACTACGATTCACAGTAAAATAGGGCCCGAAGGCTTTTTTTCTCTCTCTTGAAACAATTTCTAGGGTAAACTGTCCATAGTGTTAGGTTAAGAGCAGCCGAAAGCTAGTACTTGCTAGTACCTTGATAAAACTAGTACCATGGCTGAGATAAAGTTCTCGGAGGACTTATGAGTAAATCAACGATAGCAGGTACGGTGATCAGTTTTTTGACACTGCTACCCAGCCTGCAAGCAAGCACAATTTTGAGTCAGACAATTGCTGAGTTCCAACCCACCACGTTCAACTACGTGACCGGAACGTATCAGTCTACATCCGATACCACACAGCAAACCGTGACGGCTAAAACGACCACAGTGCAGCAGCCTGCCGCCACTACATTCACTTCGACCGGTGTGCCGACTTACCCGATTTTTGGATTAGCCACGGTCATCAACTACGTAGCGCCGGCGACACAAACATACAATGCTCCGTCGACCACCTATAGTGCTTCGACAGTGACGGCCCAGTCGCAGGTGGTCTCGCAGTCCTACGCCAGCGGCGCGTTCCAGCAATCGCCCGCGGTGAACACGCAGAGCGGCATGCTGGTGAATCAGATTTTGGACAATTACGCAGGTGGGCATGTGCAGTGGGTCAGCCAGTCTGACAATCCCTTCGCAGTCAGCTATGGTTTATCCTCGTCTTCGGGATTCGCCGGGACGGCCAATGTTTCAAATACTCCTACTGCCTACAGCGGTCAGGGATTGATTCAGCAGAGTACGTTCATGCAGCGAACCTCGCTAGGCCAGACGTTCACCAATGTATTCATTGCGGATGCCGTCTACGCGGGCGGTTTTGTAGGTGAGACGGTCAGTCCCTTTGCCAGCCCTGAACCGGCGACACTGGCACTCTTGGGCAGCGGCCTTGGCGTGCTGCTCTATTTCCGCCGGAAACGCACCATCCTCTAACCTACTCGCTTCCTCGTAGTCCCCGAAAAGCCGAAAAGGGCGGAGCAGAAATGCTACCGCCCTTTGTTATATCCGATCGAAGAAGATCCGATCGAAGCGATAGAAGTAGTCCCACACTGCTTCATCACCAGTTCGACTTCCTGCTTCAAAAGATCCAGCACCTTCTCCACTCCTTCCTGTCCGAACGCCGCCAACCCCCAAATATAAGGACGTCCGACCAAAACAGCTTTGGCGCCCAGTGCCAGCGCCTTAAATACGTCGGACCCGCGCCGGAAGCCGCCATCGATTAGGACCGTCAACCGGTCGTGCACGGCATCCACAACCTCCGGGAGACATTCGATGGTGCCGCGCCCGGTCTCGCCCGCCCGCCCTCCGTGGTTAGAGATGACCAGTCCGTCCGCGCCGTTCTCCAGGCAAAGCTTTGCATCCTCGGCCGTCTCGATTCCCTTTACCAGCAGCTTCATGCGGGTCATCTTCCGCAAGCGGCGGATGTGTTCCCAGGTTAGGGCTGGGTTTTGAGTCTGCAGATCGCTGGTATCGAGCCCTTGAAACATCGGCTTCCGGCGATAAAAATCGGAGCGCTTCGTCCCATGGCAAGCGGTACAATCGCGCTTATCCAGGAGGCGCATGCGCTCAAAGGTCTCCAGACGGCGCCCCGCCTGCGTGTCCACGGTAATGAGCAGCACCTCACAGCCTGCGTCCTGGACTCGATGCACAATTTTCTCAGCGAACTCCCAGCGCGATGTCGGGTACAGCTGATACCACGGCGGGCGGCCGAGGGTGGCGCTTATCTCTTCAAAGGAGGTATTCGACGCGGTAGAGAGAATCTGCAAGGCACGCCGCGATTTGGCCGCGCGCGCGGTGGGCAGTTCGCCCTCGGGATGAAAGGCTTTCGCGTTGCCGATGGGAGCCAGCCCAATCGGACTGTCCCAGGTCACTCCAAAGATTTTTGTGCGGAGATCCGTATGGGTTACGTCGACCAGACGGCGGGGACGAAGGTGGAACCGGTTGAAGCCATCGCGATTCGCCTTCAGCGTGAGGTCGTCCTCCACGCCGGTAGACATATACCCGAAGTGCGCCGGAGGCAAAACTTTGCGCGCCGCCGGCTCAAAGTCAAAGACGTTCAGCGCCTGATCGACACTCGTGATGACATCGCCGCGCTGCTGTCCCACGGCCAGCGGGCTGGCTGCGAGGTAAGCGAGGAACCGGCGCCTGTTCTGCAGCAATCGTGTGGTATCCGGCATGGAGACACGAGTGTATCGACAAGTGTGAAGGAAGGTCAAGGCGCCGCTTTACGCACCTTGCGGTTAGGAGAGCTAATTGATATGTGTGGTAGGCGAGGAGAAATGCTGACGGGCCAAGCCGATGATCTCGCCGGCATTGTCGACGTTATTTCGCAGCCAGAGGATCATACCCTCGCCTTTGGGCATAGCTGCCCAGGAGTCGCGCCAGCTTGCATTCATTCTGGCCCGGACACTTGCCACCTGCGAACCGAGCACTTCGTCCATGGAGCGTTGAATGGCCGCTTCGAGAGCCCCATTCGCGCCGGTTGAAAGGCAGTGGGTGTGGGTACACAGGAGAGCGTTCACATGGGCCACCTGAAAGGTTTCCCCGAAGATGTCGATCGGATAGCCGCAGAACAAATTAAACCCGTAGGCGGCCAGGAGATCGTTCCAGAACTGTTCCAGCCGGATCGCGGCGGAAAAGCGCCCGGCGGTCCAGAGCACGCCAACCATTTCGCCGTAAGCGCGCAATCGCGACGGGTATTTGCCTGCGCCAACACGCCGCATGGCAGCCGTGATGGTGTCCTCGAAACGCCGCCATTCCGGCTGCCCGTTCACCATGAATTCCCCCAGCGTCTCCTGCGCATCCAGGAACAGGATCTGGCCATGGCGGGCGGCGGCAGCGGGATCGCAGCCTAGCCGGTTGAGCTCAATGACAAAGCTGTCTTTGCGCTCGGGACATGCGATTACGATCAAGCCTTCACCGCGCTGTAGTCCGGCGTGGAGATACTCGCTCACATTCCGGGTCAGGGAATGTGGATCGGCTTCATAGAACTGAACCAGGTGGCCGCTGCCCGGCTGCGCGTTAGCACCATCCGTGGCGTGCGCCGGCGTGTTCCCGTAACCCACGAATTCAGTATACACGCTCCAGCCCTAATGGAATCACGGCGATCCGGTCTGCCTTAGTGAATCCGGAATCGTGAAAAAGAAAGTAGACCCTTTTCCGAGTTCGGATTCCACCCAGATGCGGCCGCCGTACCGCTCAATAATCCGTTGACAGATGGCCAGTCCCATCCCGCTTCCTGAATATTCCGCGGCGGTGTGGAGCCGTTTGAACATTCCGAAAATCTGTTCACGGTAGCTAGGGTCGATACCGATCCCGTTGTCTGTAACCGAAAACAGCCATGTACCGGCCTGCCATGCCGCACGCACTTCAATGGCCGGAGGCTGATCCCCGCGATATTTAATGGCGTTGCCAATCAGGTTTTGAAAGACCTGCTCGAGATGTACTTGTTGCATGTTGACCGGGGGCAACGCAGTGTGCGTGACGGAGGCGCCGCTCTGGTGGACGGCGGCTTGCAGGTTGGCAAGCGCGCGCTTCAGGGTCTGTTGCGAGTCGGCCGTAGCCGCCGCCGCCCTGTTCAGGCCGGATGCCCGCGTGTAGGAGAGCAAATCGGCCAGCAGTCGCTGCATCCTGCTTGCGCCTTCTATCGTATAGCCGATGTACTCGTCGGCATCGGGACCCAGTTGATCACCGAATTTTCTCCGGAGCATTTCACTGTAAAGAGCGACCATGCGCAACGGCTCCTGCAGGTCGTGTGAGGCAGAGTAGGCGAACTGCTCCAGGTCGGCATTTGCCTGCAGCAGGGCCTTATTGGACTCTTCCACCAACTTCTGCTCGCGGCGGATCTGCTCAAACAGCAGGGCATTGTCCATCGCGATACCGGCTTGCGCGGCGATTCCGGCAGCCAGACGTTCGTCATGTTCGCTAAACATACCCGGGGTAGCATGGCCGAAGAAAAGACCGCCGATGGGGCCGGCCCTGGAGATGACCGGTACGGCGAGGTAACTCTTCACCGGCAGGTGGCCGTTTGGCATGCCATGGTGCGGCGCGCTTTTCCCATAGCGCCGGTCTTTCGTGATGTCATCGGAGCGGACGATGCCTTCGCCGCGAAATGTAGGCCCAAACACCGCCGTGTTGCGGGGCATGGGGAAGTTCGCGAATGCCTCCGGAGGCGCTCCCGATAACGTGTAGAGGAGGTACGACTCGCCCGATTCGTTTGTCACATTGTGGAAGCACGCGCCAAACTGTGCGCCAACCAGCTTGGTCGCCAGATCGGTAACGGCCTGGACCAGCCGGGATAAATCGAGTTCACGAGCCAGCAACGGACCTACACTGTTGAGCAACTCGGCGGTACGGCGCGCTTCCTGTTCGAGAGCCAGCAGGCGCTGGCGCTCCTCCTCCGCGCTCCTGAGGTCGTGCACATCGGTGTTGGTGCCGAACCATCGGATCACGGCTCCCTGGGCATCGCGGACAGGCGTAACCCGGGTTAGGAACCAGCGGAACTCCCCGCCGGCGCCGCGGAGTGGAAATTGCATTTCAAAAGAAGCTCCGGTGCGAATGGAGGCCTGCCAGCGATCGAGCACATTCGGCAGCATAGCCGGATCATGCACCGACTGCCATCCCCAACCCTGCATCTGCTCCGGCGTGGTCCCGGTGTATTCATACCAGCGCTGGTTGTACCAGAATATGTAACCGTCCGCCTCCGCCATCCACGCCAGGTTGGGAATGGAATCGGCGAGCGTACGCAGCTGCCGCTCGCTTTCCTCCGAGTTGGCATTTGCCTCACCACCGTTCCCTTTACGCGGCGGTTCGCGTCCTGCATCAGCAGGTTTCATGCCTTGTCCAGTTTGTGGCGGCCTCGCCATATCCTGTGAGCGCGTAGCCGGGAGCAGTGAACCCGAGCCTTAGTTGTATGATAATGCCTCCCCAGTGAATACAATCGAGCCGGCGCTACTCCTCAGCCGGCAAGGTGAAGATAAACGCTGTCCCTTCCCCGACAGTCGATTCGGCCCATAAACGGCCCCGATGCTGCTCCACAATCTTGCGGCATATGGCCAGCCCAATACCGGTACCGGGAATTTCACGGCCATGCAGACGCTTGAAGACTCCGAAGATCCGTTCCAGATACATCCCGGAGATTCCGATGCCGTTGTCGCGCACGCTGAAGAGCCAGACTGCGCCTTCTTTGCGAGCTGAGATGTGTATCTGGGGAGTTTCCGGACCGCGGTACTTAATGGCGTTGCTGATCAGATTTTGCAGCAACTGAACCAGCAAGACCTGGTCGCCGGGCACCACGGGCAGCTCGTCATGCGTGATCAGGGTCCCGGTGTCCGCGATGGCCAGCTGTAAATTGGCCGAGGCCCATGCCAGCACCGAATCCATCGGCACAGGCGCAAAGCAGCGGGGCTCCAGATTGACCACGCGCGAGTAGGACAGCAGGTCTGTAATCAGATGACGCATGCGCTCGGCGCCCTGGATCATGAATGTGAGGAACTGATCGGCGTCCTCATCCAGCCGCCCCTGGTAGCGCTTTGCGATCAACTGGGAGTACGACTGAATCGTGCGGAGCGGCTCCTGCAGATCATGGCTGGTTACGTAGGCGAACTGCTGCAGGTCGGCGTTCGATACCGCGAGCTGCTGGGCTTTACGGATCAGCTCGGCCTCCGCCTGCAACCGTTGTTCGACGTAGGCCTGCGCCTGAAACTGCCGGGCTCGGGCCCGCAGCGCCGCCTCGACTGCGCTCACCAGGGTAACAGTACGCAGCGGACGCTCCAGGAGCGTGACGTTTCCCAGGCTCCTGAGCCGCTGAAAGCTCGCCAAACTATGCCGCGTAGACTCTCCGCCCGTGGTGAGAACAATAAATGGAAAGTCGGACCAGGGAGGCTGTGCATCGATCCACTCCCGCAGCAGCAGGATGCCATCCGGGGAGAGTGTTTCTTCCACCACCACGGCGACGCCGGCCCCCTCGCGGATGCGCGC
>DATLBY010000130.1:0-9949 GCA_035526665.1 Bryobacteraceae bacterium | reverse complement strand
GGATTAATTAGCCCCGGAGCTGGAGGCTGTGGAACGATTGAAAGTGTTGCAGTGAACGAACCACCGTTATCATTCGCTGGTTTATCTAAGATGCCGAGGTATAATTTTGCTGCCAAGCGCGGGACTATAAACGTGCGGCGGACACCGTCCGGCGTTGTCCCGTCCCCGATGAGAAATGGTATCGCAAGGGGGGGGTCAAGCACATCGATCCTATCCGCAGCGCTCAAAAAGGTAGAGTGACCATACTGAGAAAAGAACCTGTCGCCGATAAAAACGCCGACGAGAGATCCTTGCTTTCCCGAAATTCTTCCGGTGTATCCCCCTTCGATCTTCACACCTTGGGTTGTTCCATTCGGAGAGGCGAACCGAAAGCTACTCGGCAAATTGGGATCTACATCAACCTGTCCGCTCGCAGCGAATTGAATGGCTTGTCCTGGTAATAGTCTCAAATTCACTAGCACTGGATAGTTTTTATCGAAAGTGTCTAACGTGAATCTTCCGGAGGAGTCAGATCCGCTCACGGTAGAAAATTGACTTGATCCGGCTAGTAAAATCTGTGCGGTTCCCGGAACCTGAACGGTGGCTTGCTGGGCCACTGCCACTGATTGCAGCAGCCACATAAGTATAGTGAGAAGCCTTGGCGAAGGCACAAGATCGGTGTTATTCCGGAGGACGACTTGCATAAGGTATTCATAAGCATACTTCAATTCTCTTTCGGATGGAGACTCAACGCGCAGACGCTTCAGGCCGCCCATAATCCTGCTTCCGCAACGTCTGGCGCGGACTGCGCCGTACAACTCGTCGCGACCCCAAGCTTTGAAGCTCACCTCCCCGCTGGCCTCCACCCACGCCCGCATCTTCTCCAGGCTCAGTCTTTCTCCATCTTCCATGCTGATGAATGAGAATACTATGCGGCTCGGGCATCCATCCGATCTCGGGCCGGTGCGTTCGACCGCCTGATTGGTTCTTTGTAGGGACAATAGCTTCTCTTCGATGTCGCGAACACTCGAACTCGATTAACGACACAAAGGATATCCAGCAACGAGCGGCCCAGGAATTTTGAATTCTATTCTGGACAGCCAGACCGAACTAAAGCATGTAAGTCATTGAAAGTTATAGCTCCCGAACGCGCAAATTCGAAACTCCCGTGGCGGTTAACAGCCTGGAGAAATTTACTCTGCCGAAATTCTCCATTCGCGTGTTCGGATCTGTGTACGCCTTGGGGAGCCAATCTCATTTTAGTGCGACCTTTCCTACGGAGTGTCATTTCCGCATACCCACAGGTGCGGGACGACGCGCCAAAACCCTCGATTTCTCGGCTCCCTAAGTAAGCTTCTTAGTGTCTCTGACGCGGCGGGAATCCTTGATCAGCTGTATTGGAGTAACCTGCCATGTGCGGGGGCGAGGGGGTTACCCGCAGATGACTAGGCGCTCATTCTTCCCACTGCCAGGCATCTCCTGCACGCAGTGTTTGAGACTTCCTTATTCTGTCAAGTGGACTCCTCGGGCGTCAAAGGCGCGCTTGTGGCAGCCTATTTACGAACACGGATGACCATGATTCCGGAAGAGTCGAATGAAATCAGCCCGCCATCGCCGCAATTGAGGCACTCGTCGCCACGGGCTCGAAACCAAAGCCAAGCTTCATAACGCGTTAAGGAAACAGCAGCGTCTGCATCGGGTTCCCAATACGTCTGATAATTTGCATTGAGAGCGCGAAACCGCAGCCGCGTTGTCTCGCCCCCCATTCTGTATTGCAGGCTCCGAATGGCACGTATAGGTACGGCGTGCCACACGCTGAAGAACGGGGACGCGATCAGTGGGAGACTCGCCTTCACGAGCTTGCCACTCCAGTTAAACTCCTCATACGGACGAACGCCAAACCCATCGGCGGCCCAGGGTGTGCAGTCCCAGGCGGGGGACAGTAGCAACAAGCCGCCATTTTTCAAGACCCGCCGCATCTCGATTAGCGCGCGCTCCGGCTGCGGGATATGCTCGAGCACCCAGAAAGTCCAAACGGCGTCGAACGAGTTGTCCGCAAAGGGCATGGCGGTAGCCGAGCCGGCGACAAATGGCTTGTGATAGAAGGAAGCCACTCTCGAGGAAAGATCGATTCCGGTGTAGTCATCCACCGCATCCTGCAAAAGACCGTGTCCTGAGCCGACATCGAGGACACGCTTACCCGTTAGGTTGTGGTCGTGAACGAACTTCCGTACTTTGCCGATTAGATCATTGGAAGCTGCGCTGGCACGCGCGGCTTCTTCGTAATCGATTCCGCGGCGTCCGGGAGCGGAGCCTTTGTAGGCGGCCTCGTAATAGCTGCGTCTCACCGAGGCGGCTGCAGCCGAATCGGGACGGTCGGTATCGTACGGAAAGTAGATCAGGGTTAGGACCGCCACAAAAGGCAAGTAGACAAACGCGAGCGCTTTGGGCACGGTACTCCCAATACCCATCAAATCCGCCGCGAGCCGCGCTCCCTCCCGGCGGGCTTTGACAGAGATACCAGCGTCAGCGCCTGTCTGCATTCCGTGGCTAGTGCAATCCAGGTACCATCCGGTCCAATCGAGACATCAAGGGGTGAGCATGCAATACGACTGGAGCGTGCTGTTCTGCCTGTATACCTGGGAGCGCAGCCACGGACACACTGTAACCAATACTTGACACGGCCTTCAGCGCGTACCCTCGAGAACCTGCACTTCTGCGGCTTTAGGGTTCCTCCTTTTCACTTAGCAAAGCATCCTAACGACCGCCGACGCGATTGCCGCGGTAGCTCAGGCCTAGGTCGGTGCGATCGATCAGCATCCGGTGGTGGCCGTCGGGAGAGGCCACCACCCGGCGTGACAGGAGCCAGCTCTTGTCGCTTTCGACTTTGATCAGCAGAATAGTCGTACCAAGTTTTTCGCAGCTTTTTAATTCGCATGGGGCGGCTTTGCGCCACTGCCCCCGGGACCGTGTGCCCTGGTCGATCACCCATTCATAGGTGCCATCCGTGTTGATTCGGCTTGTACGTCTTCATCTGCCAATATCGCCACCTGTGCCTCGATTTTGATCGTGCCCGCTTGTGATAGAATCCCCAGGCCATGAGCGTCCACGCACAAACCGTTAAAGTCGTCGCTGGTATTCTGCTGTCCACCGGCTGTGTCTTTGCCGAGGTTACTGTCCTCCAGAATTTCAACCTCATCGACGGCCGGGGCGGGACTCCGGTGCCGAACGCGTCCCTGGTCATCCGCGATGGGCGCATCGAATATGCCGGGCCCGGTTCACGGATGCCCAAAGTTTCTGGGGCGCGGATCGTCGACCTCACCGGGAAATATGTCATGCCCGGCATTATCAACCTGCATGGGCACGTCGGCAACGTCTCGGAACTTACCCAGGACCCAAAGAACTTTACGCGGGCCAACGTGGACAAAAATCTGAAGACGTACGCTTCCTATGGGGTGACTTCAGTGGTGAGTATGGGGAGCGATCAGCCTCTCATCCTGGACGTCCGTTCCGAGCAACGCGCCGGCCGGCCGGCTACGACGCGCGTTTTCACGGCCTACCGCGGCTTCACGGGAAAGGGCGGGTATCCGACGTCCGCACCCGGAATGAAGGGTGTCCCCTTCGAGGTGGAGAATGCGGACCAGGTGAAAAAGGACGTGGCGGAGCTGGCGGCCAAGAAAGTGGACGTGGTCAAGATCTGGGTAGACGATCACCTGGGCAAGCAAAAGAAGATTCCGATGGATCTATCGAAGGCGATCATCGAGGCGGCTCACCGCGACCATCTCAAGGTGGCTGCACACATCTTCTATCTCGACGACGCCAAGCAACTGGTGGAGGCGGGACTGGACGGATTGGCTCACAGCGTCCGTGACAAGCCCGTAGACAGCGCTCTTATCGCAAGCATGAAGAAGCATGGCGCCTGGCAGATGGCTGCAACGCTCGCGCGTGAAGGTTCGATGATGGTGTACGGGAAGAACGCCCCGTTCCTGGACGATCCGTTTTTCACTCGATCCGTATCACCGGGGGTGATTGCCACGCTGAAGAGCTCCGACTACCAGAAGAAAATCACGGCGGATCCGGATTTCAAATTGTATGCCGGATTTTTGGAGACAGCGAAGAAGAATTTGAAACGCTTGGCAGACGCGGGTGTGAAGTACGGTTTCGGAACCGATACCGGTCCGCCGGCGCGCTTTCCAGGGTACTTCGAGCATTGGGAGATGGAACTGATGGTGGACGCAGGGCTTACTCCCATGCAGGTCATTACTGCCGCGAGCAAGAGTTCTGCTGAGTTTTTGGGTGTTTCCAAAGAGCTTGGAACTCTGGAGCGCGGAAAGTGGGCGGATCTGATCGTGTTGCGTGCCGACCCACTGGCAAACATTAAGAATACACGCACTATCGACACGGTATATATCGCAGGAAACAAGGCGAATTGAAAGGACCTGGCGAACATGCGACCACACAGCAAATTGGCTCTGATGTCTGCCGGCTGTCTGCTCGGCGGTTGGGCGGTCGCGCAGCAAGGCGGCCCGAAGGAAGAGGCGTCGTGGGCGCCCAAGCCGGCTGCCGCGAGCAAGTGGATTCCACCCAATAAGCCGCATACGAAGTTTGCCGATCTGAAGGAGAAGTACAAGGGGAAGGCCGACTGGCGCGAAGTCATCGCCTCGGATCCGCTGCTGCACGCGGAGTATATTTCGATGGCCCCCGGCTCCAAGGTCTCGAAGCGCTTTCATCCCGATACACGCGAGTGGTGGATTGTGATGGACGGGCAGATCCGGTTTGAGATCGAAGGCCAGGCGCCATTTGTCGCCACCAAGGGATCGATGGTGCAGGCGCCGATGCAAACGATTTATGGCATGGAAGCGGTCGGCAACACGCCCGCACTCCGGTTCGAAGTGAACATCGCAAACGCGCACACGCTATACCCCAAGGCGAGCGAGCCCCCGAAGATCGCCGGAATCGAGTGGATTCCCGTCGTCCTGAATCGCAAGCCCGCGCCCTACGACAACGGTAATAAACCGCATATTAACCTGTATGGACTGGAAAAGGACCCGGCCTACAAAGGTGGCCGCTTCGTCCATGACGATCGGGCCGTTTCGAACATCATCTATGGCTCAGAGAAGAATCTCCCTCCACTGAATCCGAAGGACCGGGGTCACTATCATCCGGAGTCTTCCGAGTTTTGGCTGATTATGCAAGGGCAGATCCGCTATCCGGTGGAGTACCACGGGACTATCATTGCGAGCGAAGGCGACGTCGTTTATGTGCCGCCGTTTACGTTTCATGCGCCGCGCTTCCACGGCAATGGGCCTTCCACTCGCCTGGCGATTAACGGGTACCCGAATATCGCGCATCTGCGCGACCCCATCACGCCGCATTAGCTGTTGGCTGACCGGCTCACGCCAGCGCTGCGGAGTATTGCAACAGCGCCTTCTCATCGATATTGATTCCCAGTCCGGGTCCGTCCGGAATGGGGAGCTTGCCGTTTTCATCCAGTTGCCACTTGCCCACTGTCAAATCCTGTACAAAAGCTGAAGCGGTGAGAAATTCCACCATGTCGGTATGAGGAAGCGCCGACGCAAGTTGCAGGTCCGCAGCCAAGCCTACGGCGGTATTCCATCCGTGCGGGATCAGACGTACACCGAACTCCTCCGCCATCCAGGCGATACGCCGTACTTCGCTCAAACCGCCGACCTTCGTTGCGTCCGGCTGCACAATATCAAATGCCCCCCGCTCCAGCCACGGGCGAAACGATTGCCGCCTGGTCAGAACCTCCCCGCCGGCAATGGGAACGCGTGCATGGCGACGTAGCGCAACGTAATCCTCGAGAGCATCGGGTTTGAGTGGTTCTTCAAACCACGTTACCTGATGCTCGGCCAGCATTTCGGCGGTCCGCAGTGCCCACTTATAGTCCCGCGGCCAAAACGCGTCGCTGGCCCCGGCGTCTACCATCAGAAAGGAATCGTCTCCCACGGCCTCGCGCGCCGCACGAACGATCTGCTCATCCAGCGCGGTGCTCTTGCGTCCGAATGGACCCCAGCCTATTTTGAACGCACGGAATCCATCTTGCCTCGTTTCAGCAAGCACATCCCGCATCTCGGAAGGTTGCGACATCAGCAGGGAAGCGTAAGGCAGCACGGACTCCCGGTAGCGGCCACCAAGCAACCGGCCGACGGGTTGTCCAGTCGCCTTGCCCAGCAAGTCCCACAATGCGATGTTTATGCCGCTGATCGTGTGGGTGACTGCGCCGCCGCGGCCGAGCCAGAAAGTATTCTCGTGTAACTTCTCTGTCACGCGCTCCGGTTCCAGCGCGTTTTCATTCAGGCATAGCGGAGTCAGAATCTCCAGTGCCCCAATGACCAGCGGTTCGCCGTTGAAAACGCTGCCCCATCCCGTCAATCCGTCAGAGGTTTGGATGCGAATCAGGGTCTGGACGCAATCGTCGGGCTGGATTTCATTTGACCAACCTCCTTCCGGAGTCTTCCCGCGCAATCCTATTGCTTTCACCGACGCGATTCTCGTTTGGCCCACTTGCTCACTCCCTCAAAACATTATCGGCATACGGACGAATGGAAATGAAACTTGTGTTGACCCGCATGTCAATCCGCCGCATCGGTGCCTGAAAGTCTTTCAGCGTCCCAGCGCAAGCGATATAGTGAAAGACAAATCCAAACTCTGATGAAATATCGATTCGAAGAATTCACTTGGCCGGAGATCCGCGAAGCCGTTGCCCAAAATCGTGTTGCTGTGCTTCCCATCGGGACTGTGGAACAACACGGTCCCCACCTCCCTCTTGTGACCGACGTGCTCACGGCCGGAGAAATGTCGCGCCTGGCCGTCGAACGGATTCCATCCGAGGCAATTCTGATGCCGCCGGTGTACTACTCGTTCAATGAGCACCACATGGATTTTCCCGGAACAATCAGCGTGAACGGCGAGACCGTAATCCGTTATGTGACCGATATTGGTTGTAGCCTGGCCCGGCACGGGTTCCGGAAGATTTTACTCGTGAATGGCCACGGGAGCAACGTTCCGTTTCTGGATATTGCGGCGCGCAACATCACTTTACAGTCCGACGCCATCTGCGCCATGGCATCTTGGTGGAGCCTGATCCCAAAGCCGCTCTTTGATGAATTGCGCGAATCCGAGTATCCCGGTGGAATGGCGCACGGGTGTGAACTCGAAACATCCGTCCTACTGTATTTGCGGCCGGATCTCGTTCAGTTCGAGAAGGCGGAGCGTGATATAACATTTACGCCCAGCGAGCACTTCTACTGGGATTTGCAAGCTCCCTCGCCTATCTTTTTCCAGGAGTGGTTCAGCCGGTACTCCCGAACGGGTACGGTCGGCGATCCCACGAAGGCAACTAGGGATAAAGGTGAGAAATTTGTAAACGCAGTGGCCGAGCGGATGGTGCGCCTGATCCAGGAGTTCCGCGCCCGAGAGATAGCGGCGCGAGTTGATCACCATTGATGCGGGAACCCGTATCGAGCGACGGCAGGAGTTGCTCATCCCGGCGCGCAGAGCCTAGGCTGTAAACTTTAGACGAAGCCAAGCTACGGCCGCGCGCATCTAAATGTTAAAGCCTTGGAAATCAACGACAAGCTGAAAATCCTCGCCGATGCCGCTAAGTACGACGCATCCTGCGCCAGTAGCGGATCCTATCGCAAGCGCTCCGAGGGAGGGCTCGGCAACACTGAAGGCATGGGCATCTGTCACAGCTATACGCCCGATGGCCGCTGTGTGTCTCTGCTCAAGGTGCTGCTCACAAACTACTGCATCTACGACTGCAGCTATTGCGTGAACCGGATTTCGAGCGATACTCCGAGGGCACGGTTCAGTCCCGAGGAGGTAGTGTTTCTCACGATCGAGTTTTATAAGCGCAACTACATCGAAGGACTGTTCCTCAGCTCCGGCATCATACAAAACCCCGATTACACGATGGAGCAGCTGATCTCCGTGGCTCGTATTTTGCGAAGTGAACATAACTTCGGCGGGTACATTCATTTGAAAGCCGTGCCGTCGGCCGCCTCGGAGCTCTATTTGGAAGCGGGCAAGTGGGCGGATCGGCTGAGCGCGAATATCGAATTGCCCTTAGATTCCGAGTTGCAGGCGCTGGCCCCCGCCAAGAGTCATCCAGAGATCGAAAACGCGATGCTCGTCATTCAAAGGGGGATCTTGGAAGCTAATGATAAGACCACAGGACGAGCGAAATCGCCGGTCTTTGCACCTGCCGGCCAAAGTACCCAGATGATTGTGGGCGCCACGCCGGCGGCGGACGAGGATGTGCTCAGTAAGGCGTCCCAGCTGTATCGCAATCACCGCCTCCGAAGGGTTTATTATTCCGCCTTCAGCCCCATCCCGCATGCCGATCCGACGCTTCCGTTGCAACGTCCGCCCATGGTACGGGAGCATCGGCTGTATCAGGCCGATTGGTTGATGCGCTTCTACGGGTTTGAAGCGCATGAGCTCACTACCCCGGAGGCGCCGAACCTCGCTCTGGACAAGGATCCCAAGTTGGCTTGGGCCTTGCGCCACCGCGACTTCTTCCCGGTGGATGTAAATAAGGCCTCCCGCTCTGCACTGCTTCGAATTCCAGGAATCGGCGTTCGCAACGTGAAACGTATTCTGGGGATACGCAGGTTTCACGCGCTGAAGTTGGAAGATTTAGCAAAGCTAAAAATCTCCGTTAGGAAGTCCGCTTTTTTCATCATCGCGGCGGACCATAATCCTTCGTCGCTGCAGATTGACACAGTGAAGCTCCCGGAACAATTCGCCCAACAGCCGCGGCAGCTCGCGTTATTCGAGGCGAGAACCGGAGAACTGTGAAGCAGATCGTCGTGGATAGCTTTGCTGAATGGCGCCTCCATGCTCGGGCTTCCCTCAGGAGCGGCCTGCATCCCGGCGACATTCATTTCCTGGATGCGCATCTCAGACAACCGCGGTTGGAAATGCATGCCGAGCATCTGCCGGTCCGCGGGGCCGACGCATCGGGTTCCGTTCCCCGCGAATTCCTTCGTTTGGCCGAGAGCGCCGCGTTGTTTCGTGATGTTGATAAATGGAATGTGCTGTACCGCGTGCTGTGGCGATTGGTCAACGGAGAGCCGCATCTGCTGGAGATCGACGTTGATGACGACGTACGGCGCCTGTGCTTAATGGACAAAGCCGTTCATCGCGACATTCACAAGATGCATGCGTTCGTGCGGTTCCGGGAGGTGGCGACTGAGCAAGGTCCGGAATACGTTGCATGGCATCGCCCGGACCATTTGATTGTCGGCGCAAGCGCTTCTTTCTTTGTACGGCGATTCGGCTCAATGCGTTGGGCTATCCTCACGCCCGATAAGAGCGCCTACTGGGATCTCACGCAACTCCGGTTCGGTCCGGGCCTTCCGCGCGAAGCCGCTCCCGCCGACGAACAAATGGAGGACCTCTGGCGAACCTATTACTCCTCTATCTTCAATCCGGCTCGGGCTAATCTGCGGGCTATGCGGGCCGAGATGCCCGTGCGCCATTGGGCTACGCTCCCCGAATCACGTATCGTCAACGAACTGTTGCGGGATGCAGGTGACCGGACGTTCACTATGGTGAATGATCAGCCCGCTTCCGCCGCACCGTGGATCCCGGGCGAACACACGATTCCCGCGTTGCGCCTGGCTGCGTCGGCGTGCCAGGGCTGCGATCTTCACCTTCGGGCAACCCAGCCTGTTTTCGGTGAAGGTCCTACGAACGCCCGCGTGGTGATGGTGGGAGAACAGCCGGGCGATCAGGAAGATCTGTCGGGACGCCCGTTCGTGGGGCCTGCCGGGCAATTGCTCAATCGTGCGCTGCAGGCCGCTGGTGTGGACCGCCAAGCCATCTATCTCACCAACGCTGTAAAGCATTTTCGCTTCGAAGAACGAGGAAAGCGGCGCATCCATCAAAAGCCGTCAGGACTGCACGTATCCGCGTGCCGGCCGTGGATCGAAGCCGAACT
>DATLBY010000129.1:0-5883 GCA_035526665.1 Bryobacteraceae bacterium | reverse complement strand
GAAGGTTCCCCTGGCCCCGATCAGATACGCGGCGACCATCGTTTTTCCGTGGCCTGGAGAGAGTGCATGCGTGCCACCCAAGATAAAGGCGGCTCCGATGCCCAGCAATATCAGCCCGAGTGTCATTTCCTGACGGCCCATAAGCTGCGATAGAAAGTCACCACGAACGATATTCCCGCCTGCGGCAGGGGCAGCTGAGGCTATGACTGGCGTTGTGGCCGGAGAGACCGGCGGGCTGGTAGCCGGAACGATGGGCTCTATAGCGGGCGCCGTTGCTTCCCGCGCGGTAACAGGGGCGCTCACAATCGCAGCCTGCGAAATCCAAACTACCTGCGCCGTCAAAGCCTGGGGCGGAGCAATGGACGCCTCGGGGTACGCCGTGAGAGCGCGGCTCCTGTCTGTGTCGGGAGCGCTGCTGCTCTCCACCTTTGCGCCACGGGAGGCAGTGACAACAATCTCTTTCCAACCGCTGCGCTCCGGGTAATTCAGGTCTTGGAATTCCAGTTTGCCGGGACCGCCGGGGACAGACAGCGTACTCGCAATCCGGTACACCGGCATGTTGCCTGCTCCCTCGGAAATGGTCAGTTTGGTGCTTTCCAATCGAGGCGATAGTCTCTTTCCATCGACCGTGAGCTTCAGGTTGGAAACCCACTGTTTTGCTTCCTGCGACGCGTGCTTCTCCAATTCCGTCGTGGCGGCTCCGGCGGCAGCGTTCCATTTTTGGGTGAGTTCCAGAGTCGGAATCTCGGCCAGATCGAGTACGTAATCGATATTGACCCGGTTCGCGGCCACCTCGATTCGGGAATAGTGGCTGACACTGAAGTTGCCCATTGGATGGGCAAAGAGCGCGGCCGATCCACAAACTGTCAACACAACGGTTCGAAGGCGGGAAAATAACGGATACACGAGCGTACTTAGCTCCTCTGGCTATGTTACGCGAAATTCGCGCCTTCTGGATTGGGCGTATCGGCTGTTTTGCACCAGCAGCGGAGAACCTCTGCGACGCTCCACGCTTGCGCGATGCAGCCGCGGGGCGTAAACGGCTCTTCCGCATCGAATACCTCGCTGATAGAGCCGACGCACGCCTCTCCCAGGTGCGGACCAAACCCCGCTAGAAACGCCCGGGCGCCTGCACGGTCCTGCGGGTGCACCTTCAACCAAGCGTCGATGAAGGGCCCAATCAGCCAGGCCCAGACCGTGCCTTGATGGTAGGCCGCATCGCGCGACCGCAGGTCACCATAATATTTCGCTTTGTAGTCGGGGTGTCCCGGAGCCAGGGATCGCAGCCCTACCGGCGTCAACAGCCGGTCGCGGCATACATTCAGAACCGATTCCCAGCGCGAGCTATCCAGGACCGGGTGCCGGAGGGAAATGGAAAACAGCTGATTTGGACGGCAGGCTGAGTCGTTGCCGCCCTCCTCGGCATCGACTACGTCGTACAGATATCCACCTTTCTCGTACCAGAAGCGGGCGTTGAAAGACTGCCGGGTGCGCTCGGCGTGTCCCGCGATCCAGTTTGGATCGAGTGGAGCCTGTTCCGTATCGCGCAGCCAGCCCTCCAACAGTTTGAGGGCGTTGTACCAGAGAGCATTGATTTCAACTGCTTTGCCCCTTCGCGGAGTCACTACCCAATCGCCCACTTTAGCGTCCATCCACGTAAGCTGGTAACCTTCCGCCCCCTGGTGAAGGAGCCCATCGGAGGCATCCACTCCGATACCAAACCGGGTCCCTTGCAAATGGCACGTCACAATCTCCACCAGTTTCGGTAGGATGTTGTGCAGAATGCCCTTGTCGCCCGTAATCTCGATGTAGCGGTCGATGGCGTGGAAGAACCAAAGTGTGGCGTCCGCCGTGTGATAGAGGCCCTCTTTTTCTCCTTCCGGGAACATATTCGGGATCAAACCGTCGCGTACGTAGTAGGCAAAAGTCCGCAGTATCCAACCTGCCTCGATATAACGCCCGGTAGTGAGCGTAAGCCCTTCGAGGCTGATCATCGTATCCCGTCCCCAATCGGTAAACCAGTGGTAGCCAGCGATGACCGTTCGCACTTCGTCACCGGCGGCGCGCGCCCGGGCTTCGTCTTCACGGCGTCCCGTGGGGGTTATCACAAACTGATCTGCTGCCAGCACCAGCTCAGCGGCAACGTCTTCCTGGGCGGCTGGATTCGCGTAACCGACCAGATTTAACGTGCGGTCTGCGTCTACCCGGAACGCGTCGGAAGGATCCAGCGCCTGAATTGTATCCCAAGCCTCGGTGGAGGCGACGAGCGTGGCTTCGTTCTCGTTGGAAAGCTCCACATGAAAATAGCCGGCGCTCCAAAGGTCCCCGCTCGCCTCATAACCGCGGCTTTCCTCAATGCGATAGAGGACTTCATGAATCTGGCGGCGATCGAACGTGAATGCGGAGTTTTTGCCGTAGATCAGCATCCGCAGCGGAATCGGCGGTCCTGAGGCTGCTGCGAATTCATACCGGTCCTCGACCACGGTGGTCACGTAGGGATCTTCCAATGGAACACCGAGCGAACCCTCGTGCGGGCGGAAGTGCATGGCAGGACGCAGTTCCAGACGTACGTCGCACTTTCCGCATGTGACCCGATATTGCATATGAACGGTATTTTGACGGTGCGGCAGGACCAGGCGCTTTTCCAGTGCGACGTCGCCCACCTGAAACGTCCACACCGGCAGCCCACGTTCCAGCCGGAACTCCGTCAGATAATTGGCTCCGTGCAGCGCGAGAGCGCTGTTGACGCGCTCCTCCCCACCCAGTTGCACCACATGCCCGTCGGGAAATCGAAGCTGCTCCAAGACATCATTCAGCATCATCCGGCGGCCGAACGGAGTAGGAAGCGCCGCAATCAATAATCCGTGAAAGCGCCGCGTAATCACGCCACTCACTGTTCCTGAAGCGTAACCGCCGAGTCCGTTGGTGACCAGCCACTCCCGCGTGACCAGCGGATCGCGCTCGTTTGCCTCTTGGCCTTTCCATGGCATACTGCGGAGCAGTTGGTTCATTGACGAACCTCAGGTACGGCTTCACCGCAGAGCACGATGGCCGCATGGCCGGGTAGAATCCAGTTGCCCTCAGTGTCGAAAGAGGGCAGCCCCGCGCCTCCGTAGGCGGCATCTTCTGTAGACAGGAGCACCTTCCATTGCATCTCGGCCGGTGGAGCGAGCAGAGGTTCCGGCGCGGGATTCAGCTCCAGATCAATGCCCAGGTTTAACAGCAGAAGCCTATCTGGTTCGTCCTCGCCAAAAAACCGAAGTAGCAAGGCATGGTCACCCAGAACCGAGCCGTCCAAACCCTGGCGGCGTTGCCTGCGGAAAACGGCGTCTTCCCGCCGCAGCTTCAGCAGATCGCGATGAAGCCGGTAGGCCTCCGCGTTCCGTTCCCGCTCCGAATGATCCAGTTTGCATTTTTGGAAAGTAGCAAACTCCGCGGGATCCGGAAAGTAGTTCTGCATCTCTTTATTTCGCAAACTGCGCCACTGCGAAAGAAACTCTCGGCGTCCCTCGCGGATCAAGACATTCAACTCGGCCTTATGATCGGCGAAGTAGAGAAACGGAGCGGATGAGGCGAACTCCTGGCCCTGAAAGAGCATTGGTGTCCCCGGCCCGAGCAGCATCAGAGTGGTAAGGGTCCGGTATACTCCCGGTGCTCCCAGGTAGCTGGCGCGCAGCCCCCTGGCAGAGTTCGCCACCTGATCGTGATTCTGAATGAAGGTTACAAACGTCTCCGGCTTCAGATGGAGCGACGAGGTGCCGCGGCGTTGTTTCTGCCACTTGTACCACTGTCCCTGGTAGAGATAGCCGTACTTTGCGGCTGAGATGAACTCCTGCGGCCGGCCTAGGTAATCCGTATAGTAGGCGTCGTTATGCCCGGAGATCGCCACCATGGCGCTATGGTGCAGATCGTCATTCCACAACGCGTCAATTCCGTAACCACCGCTTTCCAGCGGAGCTACCAGTTTTACGTCCTGCGGTTCATTTTCCGCAATGAGGATGGTGGAACGGCCGCCCGCGCAGCGCCGCACTTGACGCGTCACTTCAGCCAGAATGTGATTGGCTGAATCGTCGTAGATATTCTGGGTTGCATCCAGCCGCAGCCCGTCCAGATGAAACTCGTCAATCCAATATCCGGCGTTTGCGATGAAATACTCACGGACCGGCCCGCAGTTTTCTCCGTCGAAGTTTATGGCCTCGCCCCAGTCGGTAGTGTGCCGCTTGCTGAAATAGTCTGGCGAAAATTTCGCCAGATAATTCCCGTCCGGCCCCAAATGGTTGTACACCACATCGAGAAGGACGGCGATGCCGAGGTTGTGAGCGCGATCGACAAAGGCGCGAAGATCGTCGGGAGTTCCATAGAGCCTCGTCGGCGCAAAAAGATTTACGCCGTCGTAACCCCACCCGAACGTCCCGGGAAAGTCGGCAACCGGCATCATCTCGATCACCGTAATGCCTGTGTCTTGCAGCGCGGGAAGCTCCCGAGCCGCCGCATTCCAGGTGCCCTCGGAGGTGAACGTGCCGACGTGCATCTCATAGAGGACCTGTCCGGGAAGCCGAACGCCGCGCCAATGCTCGTCACTCCACCCGAACATAGCGGGGTCGATAACCTGCGAAGGACCATGTGGACCCTGTGGCTGAAAACGTGAAACGGGATCGGGGACTAGGTCACTATGATCCAGACGAAATTGATAGAGGGATCCGTGGGTGGCCTCGGAGACGACACCGGAGTAGTACTGCTGGTGATCAGGTACTAGCTCTTTTTCTGTTGTACCCTCCAGGACCACAGAAACCTTCCTGCATTTAGGCGCCCACACGCGAAACTCTACCCCGGCCCGATCCGGGAGCAATTCGGCTCCCACAGGGAGGCGTCTGGATGAAGAAATGCCCTTATCATGCATTTGCTTACACTTGGTTACGGTCATCGTTGTCAGATTGTACGAGGCTGGAATTTTTGAAATGGTTTCACAGCCCGTCGCGTCGGACCTGTTATGAAGAAAGGACCAGGCGTAAGGCCGGGTACCATTCTGCTCGTTGAAGATGATGAGCAGGTGAGGGGCTTCATTCGAAGTCTACTGACCAACGACGGGTACGAGGTGCTGGAAGCGTCTACGGGCGCCGAAGGTCTGAAGGTCGCCCAGAACCATGGCTCTGACATTGATCTTCTGCTATCAGACATGCTGCTGCCGGAGTTGAGCGGATACGACTTGGCGCAAAGCTTGCGCCCGCAGTTTCCTGACCTGAAGATTCTATTTATTACTGGATATGTGGAAGGCGATATCGTGCAGCGCTGTTTGGGGGATTTAGGCGCCGCCTTTCTGGACAAGCCGTTTCAACCCAGCGTCTTGCTCGGGAAGGTGCGTGAAGCCGTCTCCAATAACGGCAGGGCTGTTGCCAGTTAGGCCTCCGCCTTATCTTTTCATAGCTAGCGTCAACCCGTCTCCCACCGGCAACATGCTGATGGAGACCCGCTCGTCCTGATGCAGAGCTTCATTCACGCGGCGAATGGCCTCTGTTGCCTCGTCCTGCACCGAAGCATCTGCCACCGATCCGTGCCAGAGCACGTTGTCCAGCGCGACGATTCCGCCGCGGCGGAGGAGCAGCAGCGCGCGTTCATAATAAGCGCCATAGTTCTGCTTGTCCGCATCGATGAATACAAAATCGAAGGAGCCCTCGCGGCCTTCTGCTATCAAGCTGTCCAGAGTCTGAGCCGCTGGAGCGAGGCGCAGGTCGATCTTCTGAACGACGCCGGCCTCTGCCCAATACCGGCTCGCGATTGACGTCCACCCTTTGTTGATGTCACAGGCCACAATCTTTCCTTCCGCCGGCAGCGCCAGGGCCGTGCACAGCGAACTATATCCGGTAAAAACGCCGATTTCCAGCG
>DATLBY010000128.1:0-5846 GCA_035526665.1 Bryobacteraceae bacterium | reverse complement strand
CCGGATTGTGGAACTGGTGAAGAATCCCTGCGTTCCCAGGTACTTGTACAGCACCGGATTGGAGTTCTGCATATCGGGATAGTTCTTGATGTTGAAAGGATTGGGCACGTTGGTATTCAGGTCGTCATCCACCGCCTGATTGCGGGTGTTTCCGGTCGCCCAGTATTTGGAGGGGAGGTAATCGATCCGCTGGTTCACGGGGATGCGGGCGAAGGCCCCGTTGTAGGAGACCTCGACAACCATATCCTTGCGGATTTCCCGCTGCACGCCGAAGCGCCAGCGCTGCTGTCCGGCAGGGCTGTACTCGCGCGGCACATAGGAGAACCCACGGCCAAAGCGGATCAACGGTCCGATTTTATTGCCGTACGGCGAATCGAAGCGCGTCCCATCCGTGCGCACCGGGAATGGATCGGCCAATGGAGTCCGCCCCTGCGCCAGGCTGGCAGCGGCGCCCACTCCGCAGCAGAACGTCAGTCCCTGATCGTTGGTCAACGTGGTGCCCGTAGCCTGGCTGAAGCCGTCCTGGCCCGGCCGGTCATTGGTCACATTGAAGCTGTCATAGTAGGTGCCGTAACCGGTCCGGATCACCGTCTTGTCGTTCAGCGAATACACCAGGCCGATGCGCGGCATGAAGTGGTTCACTCCATTAGTCCAGGTGGTCTTTCCGCTTTCGCCCAGGTAATAGGATCCGCCCAGAACCTGGAACTGGCTCGCCGGCAGCTCGCTCAGCGGACTCGCCGCATAGGCAGCCTGCACCGCATCGGTGAACGGCAGCTTGGAGGTGAAGTCGAAGCCCCCCGCGAGTCCCCGGTTGAATCGCTCGCTGGTGCCTCCTTCATGTTCGAAGCGCAGCCCCAGACTCAAGGTCGCCCTGGAATGGATTCGCCACTCGTCCTGCAAGTAGAGCGATCGCCAAGGAGTTTTCCAATAGGCCGAATCGTTGGTATCGATGCTGATGCCGGAGGGCAGCCCCATCATGAACGCGGCCCATTCCAGACCGGTGTTGGAGGCAGTGGTTGTGTTGTCGGCGGCCTTCGTAAAGTTGTTGTTGAAGGTATAGTTCCCCGCGGTGTTACCCGGACCAGCCGAGGTAAACCAGTAGCGGCGCTCTTCGAAACCATACTTCATGGAGTGGCGGCCGAGGATGGATGTCACCTGCGCCTTGGTCTCGCCCACGGTCCCGCGCGTGGTGATCGCCGGATAGCTGTCGCCCACACTTTCCAGGTTGCTGAAGCTGATGCGCGGCAGCTCGTGGAGATCGCCGGCTTTTTGATCGATGTAGGCGGGCAGCTTCACGTCGGCCGCTTTATACTGCGTCCGCAAGGGCGACTGGCTGCCTTCGTTAAACCGGGTCGCATTGACGCCAAAATCGACGATGTTCCTGTTGTTGATGGTCCAGATGTAATCCCCGCCGATGCCTTTGTTAATGCGCGTAAGGCCGTTGGTGTGCAGTCCGCGCGCTGTTTCGTAGGTCCAGTCGTACTCGTCGGCGAGGCGGTGGTTCCAGTACCACCGGCCGAACACTCGATGGCGATCGGAGATGTTGTAATCAACCCGGTTGATGAGCGAGTTGAACTTCTCATTCTTCGGCAGCGCCGTCGCCAGATAGTTATTCGTTCCCTCGGGAGTCACCAGGCCGGGAACATTGTTCGGGGCGGGGTAAAGCTTCGCGTAGAAATCGTACATCGGGTTCAGCACCGGAATGCCTTTATTGCCCGGAAAAGGATCGCGGACCACGCGGCCGTTCACCAGGCGCGCCGTGCGCGGATCATAGATGGTGTACTTCACCGGATCGATGGCCAGCAGGTCGGAGAAATCTCCCTGCCGCCAGGCGAGTTTGGGAACACTCCGGTTGACCGAATCGGTGGTTTCGGCTTTGCTCTGGTAGATACCGTTGTAGCTGAAGAAGAAAAAGAGCTTGTCGCGGCCGTTGTAGACCTTGGGGATCCGGATAGGTCCACCCAGTGTGCCGCCGAAGTTATTTGATCGTCCGGGAGCCTGCCGCTGCGCGTCGGGCCTGGTCTTGCCTTGCCGCACGGCATCGTTGAAGGCCAGGCGGCTGAAGTGCTGGGTGGCATTCCAGCGCTGCTGCCAGTGCTGGTCGTAGAGCGAACCGTGATAGGTATTGGTGCCGGATTTGGTGCTGACGTTGATGGTGGCGCCGGAGCTGTGGCCGTAAGACGCGTCGAAGCTCGAAGTCTCCAGTTTGAACTCATCCACGGCATCGGATGGAGGCACGTAACCTACCCGGCGTCCGGTTCCGGTAGCGGGAGCGCCATCGATGGTGTATTCGTTGGAACCGACGCCGCCGGCAGTATTGAACGAGGAGGTCCCGCCATTGTCGAAGGGACGCCGGTATTCCGGCTGCCCGGTCCACTGCATCCCAGCGGCCAGGGTCGCGAGCGCGAAGGGATTCATATCCGAGAAGGGGAGCTGCATGATCTGGTGATTGTCGATCACGCGCCCGCCCGACGCTTTGGAGGTTTCCAGCAGCGGAGCCTCCGACGTAACCTCGACTATTTCGGTAGCCTGCCCGATCTGCAGTTGCAGGTCAAGATCCAGGCGGCTCGCCACATTCAGGGTGAGACCGCCGCGCAGGGCTTTCTTAAAGCCCGGAGCTTCGGCCGCGACGGAATAGACGCCGGGATTCAAGAGGCTCACTTCGTAATACCCGGTCTCGTCGGTGACTGCGTGCCGCGCGCTATTGGTTTCCGTGTTGGTGACCGTCACGGCGGCGGCTGGAATCGAGCGGCCCTGCGGATCGGTAACCTTGCCGGCGATACTGCCCAGGGACTGCTGCGCCGACGCCTGTGGAATCCAGGATACAGCGAAAAGAAGACATGCAAACAGCTGGCAACGTGGCATGTGAATGGAACCCCTTTACTTAGCGGTAGTACTCACCCAATTTGCACAGCTTACTCGTTAGGGCGAGTGGAGTCAAATTCAATCTGCCTTAAGAAGTCTCACTCCAACCAGGGGGCAAAGCTGGCCACCGGCCGGCTTGGCCGGTCCAGGGCTTGGTGCGATAATCAAACAAATCGAAGATCAGCATGCGTTCGGGCGCCGGAAGCTATCAACATGCCTCAATTAATCTGTCCTCACTGCCAGCAGATGTTCCAATGCGAACCGGACGGGGATTGCTGGTGTAAGCAACAGCCGCCTTCCCGCGCCGTGCCGCAGGACGCCGGAGCCATTTGTCTTTGTCCTTGCCAACTTACCCCCAGAGCGCCAGATTCCACCGTTGTATCGGAAATAGTCAGCGAAGATTGATCTAATCCACGTGCACGGTTACACAAGGTAGTAAGTCGCGAATGCCCGCGTCCTATGGGCTATATGGCAATTCGAAACGGACAGGAAACCAGTTCCGGAAACGGCCGCAGTATTACCGGGGAACGGCTTGTAAATGGACTGGGGTGGTTCAGCATAGGTCTCGGCCTTGCGGAGGTTCTCGCCCCCGGCGCCGTCGCCGAGTTAATCGGCGCCAGTGAGGGACGGAAAACCAGAACGCTACTGCGAACCTACGGACTTCGTGAGATCGCCGCCGGCGTTGGCATTCTCTCCCAGCCGCAGCCCGCAGGGTGGCTCTGGGCGCGAGTCGCGGGGGACATGCTGGACCTGGCGGCGCTTGCATCCTCCATGAACGCCCGGGACTCCAACCGTACCCGCCTGGCTACGGCCACCGCAGCAGTGATCGGCGTCACCGCGCTAGATGTGCTTTGCAGCCGGGAGTTGAGCCGCAAAACATCCGCAGCCATCAATGGGGACGAAGGTACCAGGCGAGTGGTGAAAACGATTGTCATCAATCGTGCGCAGGAAAATGTCTACCAATATTGGCGGGACCTGGGCAACCTTCCCAACTTCCTGAGCAACCTGGAATCGGTTCAAGTGACCAGCGAGAACCATTCTCACTGGAGTGCCAAAGGACCGGGCGGTAAGCGGGTGGAATGGGACGCCGAGATCCTGGAAGACGAGCCGAATCATCTGATTCGCTGGCGTTCGCTCCCGGGTTCCGATGTGGACAACCACGGGTTGGTGCGTTTTGAGCGGGCCCCTGGAGGCCGCGGCACCATGATGCGGGTGGATTTGCGGTACGATCCGCCCGGCGGGGCGATCGGCGCCACGCTGGCCAAGCTCTTCGGGGCAGAACCGGGGCAGCAGATCGACCAGGATCTGCGCGCTTTCAAGCAAATCATGGAGATCGGCGAGGTCGTAAAGTCCGACGCCAGTATTCATACGGGAATGCATCCTGCACAACCCGCAAGCTGGGATGAAGCTCACGTTCCGGCCTAACCAATCATCGCCAAAGACTTTTCATCAAGCAGAGGAGTAGTTCATGAGAGCCAACTGTTGGATGGGTAAGACCGATGTACGGGTGCAGACCGTGCCTGATCCGCAGATTCTGAACCAGCGGGACGCGATCGTAAAAATCACTTCGACCGCCATCTGCGGATCCGATCTGCATCTGTACAATGCATTCGTTCCCTCCATGGAGAGTGGTGATATTTTAGGCCACGAATTCATGGGAGAGGTCGTGGAAGTAGGACGCGAGGTCAGGAACTTGCAAAAAGGTGACCGCGTAGTGGTCCCGTTCCCGATCGCATGCGGCGGCTGCCTGTCCTGTCATCGCGGAATGTTCTCGCTGTGCGAGAACTCGAATCCCAACGCCTGGATGGCGGAGAAGATGTGGGGCCATTCGCCCTCGGGCGTCTTTGGCTATTCCCACATGCTGGGCGGATTCGCCGGCGGCCAGGCCGAGTATGCCCGCGTTCCGTTTGCCGATGTGGGTCCGTTGAAGATCCCCGAGGGCCTGACCGACGAGCAGGTACTCTTTCTCTCCGACATATTTCCCACCGGCTACATGGGTGCGGAGATGTGCAATATCCAGGCCGGGGACACGATCGCCGTCTGGGGCTGCGGACCGGTGGGCCAGTTCGCAATGAAGAGCGCATTCCTGCTGGGTGCTGAGCGCGTCATTGCCATCGACCGGTTTCCCGAGCGGCTGCAAATGGCTCGCGAAAAGGTGGGAGCCATCACTCTCAATTATGAAGAGACCGATGTCTCGGAAGCCCTGCGTGAGCTCACCGGCGGCCAAGGGCCGGATGCGTGCATCGACGCCGTGGGACTGGAGGCGCATGGACCCGGCGTTATCTACGCGTATGACCGCGTGAAACAGGCGATGATGCTGGAAAGCGACCGGCCGATCGCGTTACGGCAGGCAATCATGTCCTGCCGCAATGGAGGAACCGTTTCCGTAATCGGAGTCTACGGCGGCTTCATCGACAAATTCCCCATGGGCTCGCTAATGAACCGCTCCCTGACCATCAAGAGCGGGCAGTGCCACGTACATAGGTATCTACGCCCATTGCTGGAACGAATCCAAAATGGCGAGATCGACCCCCGTTTCGTGATTACGCATCAGCTTCCCCTGGAAAAGGCGCCGGAGGGTTACGCGATGTTCAACGAAAAGCAGGATGGCTGCATCAAGATTATCTTAAAACCCCACTAACTAACAGGGCGCGCCCCTTGACCACCGGACGAAATTGTGTCGTAATGACTTCCCAAAGTCCTTGCAGGACCTTGAGAAAGGAGAAGTATGTCGACACAATTCAGCCGGCGTAACATGATTGGCATGCTCGATTGGCATGCTCGGCGGCGCCGTTGTTGGTTCCACACAGGCTTGGGCCCACGACCTTCGTCCTGGTGATCCCAGCTACCGGTTCCGCGAGTACGAAGACATCGTAAATCGCAGCCTACAGGTGAAACAGCTTTATCAGTGGCCGAATATCGCGAATGCCATCATCTTCACGAACATTCGAAACGGCCTGAACGGGTTTCAATTCTCATAC
>DATLBY010000127.1:0-5935 GCA_035526665.1 Bryobacteraceae bacterium | reverse complement strand
GAGTCAAACCCGTTCGGTTCCGAACTCCACTCCTCGCTCCGTTTCCGGAATTCGGGGAGTCTCATTGCCCGGTACCCGTTGCCCGATCCATCTGTGCCAATGATCTCGATCCACCCTCAAACCGTCGCTCCCCGTTGGGCGTCACCACCCTCAGGATCAAAGCACCCAGCTCGATTTGTTATCGAGAAGCTTACCTTTGCGCCCCGCCCGATTCCCGTTCACTCCCCGCCTGCCGCAATTGTTTAAGCCGCGTTCAACGGATCATCGTTCCCGGTTCGCTACGTTTCGCAAGGCTCGCTGTTCCTATTAACCTCTTGGAACCATGTCTAGAATGATCTGAAACGCTGCGGAAGTCAAACAAGAAATGACATTTTACTCGTATTTTCCAAAGGAATTATCTCGTCTATTATCACACGTTTACAGACTTGTTTGCGTGTAAAACGTGTGCATAAAACGTAAAGCATTTAAAATGTTCAACGAACCGGGGCCGAGGATTGGAGTTTGAGAATCATCCCGGCATCAGTGGCAACCCAAACATCTCGAGGTCCCGCCGCCGCCACAAACGCCCGGCTCGCCAAGGCGCGATAATCCACGGGGATGCCGGTCCAGTGTTCCAGATCTTCACTGCGCAGGACCTTCACCTTTCCCGGCATGGGAGAATGCGCCAGCCTGCCGGGAGGTTCAAACCCTACCGCGTACGCGGGCCCTTGCTCCACCAGTTCCACGTCTGTGATGGCGGATTTCCTGTCGCGGAACACCGTGGCGCTCTTGCCCGTCCTGGGATCAATCTTCAGCAGCTCGGATGGCCACTCGAAGTAATCTTCAAATTCGAGCAACACTACCAGCCGGCCATCCCCCGCAAAACGAACCTGCGTGGCTGAACCGAATACGGACGCTAATGACGAGGTCCAGGATTCTCCTCCATCCCGAGTCTGGAGAACTATCAGAGTCGAGGGCCATTCCCGCTGCCGTTCCGGCTTCGTCTCGGCCCAGGAGGGCAGCAGCCGGTTGCGCCGCATGGGCCGCGATCGACCGGCGATCAGGCCAAATTTTGGTGTTCCGAAGCCGATGGCGTTATACGACGTTGTGGAAGCGTCAGTGCGCGGCTTGTCGGCTTCCGGCACCTTCTTCCATGTCTTCCCCCCATCCCGGGTGGCCAGCAGAAGCTTGGGGCCTCCCAGCGCCCAGCCGCGCTCTGCGTCAATGAAATATACGCGGTGCAGTCCCTCGCGCTTTAGAATCCGCCGCCAGGAACGGCCACCCTCGTCGGTAAACCATATGCCCGCCTGCGTGACCATCCATCCAGCCGTTTCATTTAAAAAAAACAGCGAAGTGCCGATCTCTTTCGTGGGCACGTAGGACCAATGCTCTCCGCCATCGCTTGTCACAACCGCAGTACCTCGGACGCGGCCTCCCCTCTCAGTGAGAAATCCCAGTGCTACTCCCCGCCGGGCAGACGGAAATTTCAGGTCTGTGAGCGTAAGAGAGCTCTTGTCTTCGTCATGAAAGAGCTGAACTACGAATTTTTCCTGGGCCCCCAGGGACGAAACACTTGCCGCGAGCAGCAGGACTTTCAGCAGCCGCATGTGACTATGGCTTCGAACTTGAGGCGAAAACAAGTTCCACGTGATTAGGAGAATCGACGCCCGCGGCCGCCAGGCGAGCGAGCATCAAAAGGCAGCCTACCTGTTCCCCGACGGTGGTGAGCAGCTCCATTTCGCTTCCAGTGTGCGCATGACCCGAGCGGTGTTGGACGTTGATTACGCCCACCACACGGTTTCGCGAGATGACGGGCGCAGAAAGGAAGGCTTCGTAGGTGTCTTCCGGAAGATCGCTGAAATACTTGAATCTGGGGTCGTTATACGCCTCGCGTGAAATTGCGAGCAGCCGCCGCTCGCGTGCCACCCAGCCGGTGAGACCTTCATCCAGCTTCAGGCTGATTTTTCCCAGCGCTGAGGGATGCGGTGTGTTTGAGGCGCACAGCACCAGCCGGTCGTTATCCAGAAGGTAGACCAGGCAGGAGTCGCACTCCATAAACTCGACCACCAGCGAGACGATTCCCTGCAAAACTTCCTGCAGAGACATTTCCCGCACCATGAAACGGCTGATTTTCTGAAAAAGTCGAAGCTGCTGCTCGGTTCGTTCGAGGCGCTGCTCGAGGTCTTTCCACCGATTGGACACTTTCCCTATTATCCACCAGAACCGGTCGATTCAGGCAAGGAGTTGGTCTCTCGGCTCCGCCGCTAAGTATTGGTTCTAGTACGGATACCCGCCCTTGTTCATTTTCGTTTGCCTTTTGCCACTCCGCCCTATAGTATGAAGTTTCGAGGCAGTACTACCATTTCGGCTCTTGCAGACCTCGAAGGAGCTTCTCCGTAATGTGGAATCGTAAAAAAGACGAAGAATACCCGCCTAGGCAGGCTTCGGTCCAACCCAGCCCGGCGCCCCAAACATCCAAAGAAGGAACCTCTATGTCCTCGCCTACACGCAATTTTGAACCCACGGCGCCGCTCCCAGGTGGCTCGGCCACAATTGGCAAGGCAGTCATGATTAAGGGTCAGATCTATAGCCGTGAAGATCTTGTAATTGACGGCGAGGTGGAAGGCAGCGTCGAACTGCACGAACATCGCCTCACGGTCGGACCCAACGGCAAAGTACAAGCAGGCATCACCGCCCGTGAAATTATCGTGCTGGGCGCCATTCACGGCAATGTGGAAGCGACCGACAAGATTGACATCCGCAAGGACGCCAAGTTGGTGGGGGATATCAAGACCGCCCGCATCGTGATTGAGGATGGCGCCTATTTTAAGGGAAGCATCGACATCGCCAAACCGGAAGTCAGCAAGCAGCCGACGCAGAAGATCGTTTCTCCCGCTGCCAATCCGGCGCCGATGGCAGCAGCTCAGCCTAAGTAACTGTGTACACCTCCGGTGGGCGGACAGGATCCCGCCCTTTCTCATCCGGACAGATAGGGGATCTGGCTTTGTTTAAGGGTCGGCTAAAGACGTTTCTGGGTACGCAGACACCCCAGGGTGCATCAGGTCCGGGTGTAAATGCTACGGCGTCCTCGGCTCAAGGCACTCCCGGCGGGAAATCGTACTCGCGCCAGAGTAATGGTCTGGATCAGTTCTTTCACGCCATTCGCGGACAGTACGCCCTCTCGATTGTTGATTTCGCCGGCGCCAGCCAAGCCAACGTCAGCTTTATCACTGAAATGGGCCATCGCCTCTCGTCCGAGGATTACATTCGATCTCTAGAGTTGACGTTTGGCGGAGAAGATTTTTACGAGAAGCAGGCCGACGAGGAGCTGGTGCAGCGTTTCCTGGCGGAGAATCTCAACTTTCAGGAGGGCCAATTTGATGGCGCTCTCGTCTGGGACTCGCTCCAATTCCTCTCGCCACCGCTGCTGCAGATCACAGTCGACCGGCTGTATCACATCCTGCGCCCCAACTCCAGCCTGCTGGCGTTTTTCAGCTCGGACGAGAAGACGAAACAGGTTCCGTTATACCGCTATCAGATTGGCGACGCAAAGACGCTCGTGCTGACGCCGCGCGGTCATAAGCAGAGGGCGCAGTATTTTAACAATCGAGGCCTCGAAAAACTATTCCACCGTTTTCAGTCGGTGAAGTTTTTTCTAACCCGGGACAACTTGCGCGAGATTATCGTCCGCCGGTAGCGTATTTTCCCCTAAGCTGCAGGAGGCGAATCCTAACCGGGTCGAGAAAGGAATCGACCCCGTTCAGTAGACTCACTTTGCTTCCCTCGGCGTTGTTCCAGCGCACCGGCACCTCAATCGCCTTGATACCCAATAGCTTGGCGATGAAGAGATCTTCGACGTCGGCGCCAAAGCCATCGAGCTGCTGGAGCGGGAAGATCCTGCGGGCGGCCTCTGCATGGTAGAGCTTAAAACCGCACTGCGTATCCTGAAAGTCAACTCCCGTCACCGTCCGCATTACCAGATTGAAAACCCTGCCCGCGTACTCGCGCATGGCCGGCTGATGGACTCCGACCAATGACCGGTCCAACGCCCGCGAGCCGATGGCTACCTGAGCATTTTCGCCCGTAGCAGCGGCAAGCAGGACATCCAACTCTTCAATGGGAGACGAAAGGTCGGCATCGGTGAACAGAATCCACTCGCCCTCGGCAGCCAGCATCCCGTGCTTCACCGAATAGCCCTTGCCACGGTTGCCCGGGTTGGAGAGGAGCCTAACCCCGGGGTGGCTGGCAGCGTACCCGGATACGCATTGCGCCGTTGCGTCGGAGGATCCGTCGTCCACCACCAGCACTTCCCAAAAGGAGAACTGGCGCGTCGCCAAGTACGCCAACACGGCATCCAGCGAGGCGGGAAGACGCTTTTCTTCGTTGTAAGCGGGTATAACGATCGAGACCGGGTGCAATGGTCGATTATACGATTCCCCGCGCCGCCTCAGCAGCCGTCGCTATAATAGGTGTCTTTGAGGAGATCCTATTGTCGCTCGAACACGAGCTGTTGAAGCAGCGTCTGGCGCGCATCCGCGAAATTGAGTCCCTGGGGTTTAACGCCTACGGACAGCGCTTCGAGTTCACGCACACCATTCCCGCTACCCTGGCGGAATATGCAAATAAAACGGCCGAAGAGCTCGCCACTCCTATCAGCGTGCGCATCTGTGGACGCGTTCAGACCATCCGCCGCATGGGCAAGGCCGGCTTCGCGCATCTGGTCCAGACGGGGGAGCGTCTCCAGATCTACGTCAAGAAAGACGCCTTGCCGGAGAGTGATTACAAGCTTTACCAGTTGATTGACCTGGGCGATATCATCGGCGCGGAGGGCTACCTTTTCCGCACAAAAACGGGCGAATTGAGCGTCCATGTCGAGAAGCTGTTTTTTCTCTCCAAAACCCTGCTGAACATGCCCGAAAAATGGCACGGGCTAGAGGACGTGGAAATCCGGTACCGGCAGCGATACCTGGATATGATCGCCAATCCCGAGGTGCAGCGCGTCTTCGTGACGCGCAGCAAAGTGATCGCATCGCTCCGGCGGCAACTGGACGCCAGAGGCTTTCTCGAAGTGGAGACGCCGATGATGCAGTCGCTTTATGGGGGAGCTACCGCCCGGCCTTTTGCGACGCACCATAACGCGCTGGACATCGACCTTTACCTGCGCATCGCGCCTGAGCTTTATCTGAAGCGCCTGGTGGTTGGCGGCCTGGAGCGCGTCTACGAGATCAATCGGAACTTTCGCAATGAAGGCATTTCGACGCACCACAATCCAGAATTCACAATGCTGGAGTTCTATCAAGCGTATACCGACTATAACGGCCTGATGGACCTCAGTGCCGAGCTTTTGCGCCAAACCGCGATAGACGCCACGGGCGGAACGCAGGTGAGCTACCAGGGGCAGGCGATCGACTTCGGCGCCGTTCGGCGCTTCAGCATGCGCGAGGCGATTGTCGAATACTGGAAGGGCGAGGGCCGGCCCAGCCTGGATCAGGTGAAGGACGCGGCTTGGCTTCAGCAGCATTCCCGCGCGGATACGCCAGGCGAGGCGCTGGTAGACATCTTCGAGCGAATCGTGGAAGACCAGCTAATTCAGCCGACAATCATTTACGACTATCCGGTGGAAACCTCTCCCCTGTCTAAAAATAAGCCGGATGAACCGGAGATGGTGGAGCGCTTTGAGATCTACATCGCCGGCATGGAGATTGGGAACGCCTACACCGAATTGAATGATCCGCAAGAGCAGCGCCGGCGATTTGAGATGCAGCTCGCAATGGGCGAAAAAGGCAACGAAGAGGCGCATCGCATGGATGAGGACTATGTGCGGGCGCTGTCCTACGGCATGCCTCCGACCGGCGGAGAAGGTATCGGAATCGATCGGCTGGTGATGGTGCTCACCGACTCGAAATCGATTCGCGACGTCATCCTGTTCCCTCTGCTCCGGCCTGAGACCGGCATC
>DATLBY010000126.1:0-3539 GCA_035526665.1 Bryobacteraceae bacterium | reverse complement strand
CCGTCTCTCAATTCCAGGTGAATGGCGGCATGTTGTACCCGGGACAGAACGGCTCGCCGAACGGCTGGTGGGATCGTGAGTGGGGACGCTGGCAGCCACGGCTCGGCTTCGCCTGGAATCCTGGGATTCTGGCGCGGCGAGTCTCGGTTCGCGGCGGCTTTGGTATCTCCTATTACCCATCCACGCCGGTTGCGCCATTCCAGCCGGGATACTCCGCCACTACACCGCTGGTGTCCACGGTAGAGACCGGAGCCACGTTTATTGCGAGTCTCTCGAACCCTTTCCCCAGTGGGATTGCACAACCTCGGGGCGCCGCCGACGGACCGCTGACGTTCCTCGGTCTGGGAGCTCAAGTGCCGCAGCGTCACTACATGGCCACCCGCAGCAATCGCTGGCAGTTCTCTGTTCAGGTCCAGGCAACCAGAAGCGATGTGATCGAATTGAACTACAACGGCAGCACTCAGAACCACATTCCGGGTTCCGTTCCTTTGAACTTTATTCCGGCTCAATTTCTAGGTAGGTCGACGACGCGCGACCAGGCTGCAATCGACTTTCTGAACGCACCCGTAAAGAATCCTTTTCTGGGGCTGATTCCTGCGAGCACATCGCTGGGGAGGGCAACCATTCCGCGATATCAGCTGCTGTACGCCTTCCCACAATACACATCTCTGAATCTGCAGAATGACAACTCAGGCAGCGAGACCTTCAATGCTACCTATGTATCTTGGGAGCGCCGCTTCTCACAAGGCCTCACGGTGCTTACCAATTACCAGTTTTCCAAGCAACTCTGGGCGCGGCGGCGGCTGAACGCCACCGATACGCAATTCGTCCGGGAGCTTGGTAGTGAGGACCGGCCGCACCAGTTTACATTCAGCGGCACCTATGAGCTGCCGTTCGGAAAACACCATTCCGGAATCCTGGAGAAGCTGGTCGCGGGCTGGCAGGTGAACGCCATCTTCTTCAAGCAAAGCGGCAGTCCTTTGGCATGGGGTCCCATGGTGTTCACCGGGAATTCCTGGGCAGACATTATGAATGTCGCGGACCATGGCGCGCACGATCCTGTGACCGGCGCCATGTCGTGGTTCAATCCGGCGGTGTTCGATCGGGCAGCCGCGAATCAGCCCAACGTGCCGAACGCGCAGACGCAGACTCAGTTCCGCTATTTCCCCTACTCGGTCCCGGGCGCGCGCGCTCCGGGCGCCCAGAATTTTGACTTCTCCGTCGGGAAGCGAACCACGATCCGCGAAAGTGTGGCGCTCCAATTCCGCGCCGAATTCTTCAATGCGCTGAACCATCCCACGTTCGGCGGGCCGAACACCACACCTACCAGTGCGCTGTTCGGAAAGAGCACTTCGCAGTCGAACATCCCCCGGGCGATCCAGTTTGGACTGCGGCTGACCTATTGAATCTCTACTACGATACTCGCCGATGCGATTCCTTCTGACCGCACTGTTGTGCGGTGGACTTGCTGCCTCCGCCGCTCCCCCTATCGTCCGATTCACCATCACGGAGGACGCCGGAATCGATCGCACAGCTGCCCTGGTGGAGCAGGGGCTGCCGGTTCCACCCATGAGCAAGGATGCCGCGGCTCGCCTCGCGATTATCGATAAGGAGGGACACGCGGTTCCCGCCGGTATCGAGATTGACGGTGTCGATCCCCACGGCCTGGTACGCTGGCTGCGTATTTCGCTGCCGGTCAATTTGAAGGCCTGGGAGAGGCGGCCGCTGGATCTGGTAGCGGGAGCACCGGCCGCCGTTCCTGCGTTGCAAACGGATATCTCCGGCGATCGCATTAGCGTCGCGGGCAGCGGTTATCGCGCCATGTTTCGGCGCCCAGACCAGTTTGAGCTGACCCGTGAAGGAGCCGTCTTGTTCGACGGCCCCATCACGTTCCAGATCTACTCCGATGCCCGGTCGATAATCAACGCGGGCGGCAAGACGACTGTACTGGCCGGTTTTGTTCCGTCCGGCTTCCGGCTCGAGCGTCCCAGTCCGCAGCGTGCCACTGTCGTTCTGACCGGCCGGTATCCCAAACAGAAGGCGTATGCGTCAGGTCCGGGACAGGTCGATGCCAGGAACGCCTTTGACGTTGATCTGCGATTTCATTTTTCCGCGCTCTCGGCCAACATCGGCTTCGATTGGAGGCTGACCAACCGGACTGGATACAAGGCTTGGCTGGAGCGTTACGCGCTGGTCCTGCCCCTCAAGCCGAAGGCTTCGGTGGAGATTGCCGCGCCATTTCTGGAAGATCTCGGCGTCGGCGCCGGAGTCCGCAGCGAAGCCGCCGGCCTGCTGATTGGCGGGCTGGACATGCCGCCCGACGGAAGCCTTGGCGGACGTATACCGGAGATTCACCGCTTGTTCTACAACGGGATGTCGCGGACGTTTCCAGGCACACTGGTGCTCTCCGGCGGCTTACGCAGCGCCGCGCCCGGTGTTCACATCGTAGTGCCCGCCCAATATTACTCCGACGTGGGTGTTCTTCCGGAGCACGGCGGCCGGGTGGACTCGGGCGAATTTGCGCCCGCGGTGGAACGCTCGGCGCGCTGGCTGTTGCAGAATCAGTGGCGCGGCACCTTGTGGTGGGGCGAGTGGTGGCGCGAGTGGGATGTAGTCCGGAAGCAGGGGACTGAGGAGGCATCGAACGGTAACAGTGTGCTGGCTCCGCTTTACCACTATCTGCGCACGGGCGACCGCAGGTTTCTCGAATGCGCGAGCCGCTCGGCGTCTTATGCCTTCGACGTGCAGCACGATAAACAGCGCACCGGCTTCGGTCCCATGCTGCACACGCGGCGTCATCTGCTGGATGAGTTGAATTGGATTCACCCGCGATACCAGCGAGCGTATGGTCCCATGCTGGCGTCGCACATCCTGCTGATGGACCGCGAGCGGGCGGAAATCATCGCTACCGTCCGGCACTTCTCCGAACAGGTGCAGGATGCGGACGGTACGCCCCACGATTGGGACGAAGTCACCAACCGGAAGGGCGGAGAAACCGGCGTCGATACGTCAAATTTCATCGAAGCGCTGACCGCCGCCTGGCAGGAAACGGGCAATCCATTTTTCCTGGACCGCGCCCGCGGCTATGCCCGCTGGACCCTCAAGAAATGGCGTTCGCGTACGGATGAACGGCAGTGGAACTGGAATCTCACTCGATATGTGCTCACCGGGATGCTCGCCATGTGCCGTGCCGCTCTAGATAGGCCGGATCTCGTGCCGGAACGGCAGGAGTTTCTCGCCGGCGCCCTGGAGATCTCGCGCCATACTGTGCAGCATCCCGAGTACGGATTTGTTCCGGGCACCATCGGCGAGGGCGGCTTGCACTACTTTTTCTATCACGCATGGCTCGACACGGAGATCAGCCGGCTAGCGAAGGATCCGTCGCTGATTCCGCTACTGGCATCGGCGATTCGCAGCCAGATGTCCCGGCAGGACGCGGAGGGTGCGTTTCCGATGGATGTCGGCGCGTTGTGGAGCCAGTATCCGACCTCCGTCATCAGCTATTACGATCCCAAATCCGTCGTGGCATATCTGCCGGT
>DATLBY010000125.1:0-6858 GCA_035526665.1 Bryobacteraceae bacterium | reverse complement strand
GGCACGAAGCTGAGGTAGCAGACGTTCCGCGAGTTGCTGGAAGCCGAAACACAGCCTGGACAGTAGCTGACCACGTTTGCCACATTCATAAGCAGCCCCAAAAACGGCTTTTCCTCGCCGCTGCTTTTTTGGCGGCCTTATCTCACTTGTGTAGCTTCCTTCCGCCACCCGCATTTCATCACTTATTCCGGACGGGAGTCGATTCTTTCCCAAGGATGCGGGACATGGTTCCGCCGAAGATATTGGCTTGGGCTTCTTTTGAAACGCCGCAAGCGTTCAGCATGCGCTGGTACCGTTCCAGCGAGCGATCGAACTCTTCCAGTTCGCCTCCAAAGACGTCTGAGCCGAACACGATCTTTTCAAAGGCGCTGCCTTGGCCTTTCGGCGTGTGTGGACTGGCCACACTACTCCACCAGAAGATCGATTTGAAGAACGTCGGATCCTCCTGCTTCTTAATCAGGGTCGAGCCAGAGACGTCAAAAAACATATTGGGATTCCAGCGCCCCATCTCTCCAGCCCAGGCGTAATCCGGATTGCCGAGGTGCGCCACAATGATGGTGGTCGCCGGATAGCGCCGCGCAATGTTGTCGAGGAGCGTCACGCGCAGACGGTCCACACTGACGTCCTCCGCCACCTCCGGATGGCCACGGTTCACAATCCCGGTGTGGAACAGCAGCATCATCCCGTATTTTGATGCCCGATCGTAGATTGGGGTATAGCTCGGGTCGTCGTAGGGTTTCCGTGTGCGGCTGATTTCCCCCAGGCCGCGGAAACCGGCCCGGTGAAATAGATCGATCTGGTCCAGGACTTTCGGGTCGTCCAGCGCGACATCGCCGAAGCCGACGATCCGGCCTGGATGCGCGCTCATAAAATCAGTCACCTGCTTGAGATGTTCAGGTTTCACTAGAAGAAACGCCGTCCCGTTGTGCTTCTCCAGCCGGCCAACCAGTTGGTTCAGGAATGCCACTTCGCCATTGTGATGGACGTGCACATCCACCAGTTTGGGAATCTGGCCCCACCCAGCCGCCACAAACAGCAGCAATAAGCCTACATATGCGTTCATTGATAAGATCCGCCTTTTCCTAAGTAATCGAAATTTCCAGGCTGACGAGCCTAGCTGCCGCCGTTGTAATTACCAGAGTAAAACTGTTCATTCCCTCGCGAATCCCAGCGGGATCCAGGCGATAGTTGAAGGCTTGGTGCGCGGGAGCATGCTGCGTGTACGGTCCGTTTCGGAATAGCAAATCACGGGTTGCAGTGCGCTGGAACACCGGCCACCCGCCATTGAGACGGACGCCTATTTCCGGGATTGCGGTGGTATCTGCAAACACGAGTTGAATGGTGCACGAGCGGCCTGCCGGCTCCCGCGACATGGAAAGCTGAAAATCGCGCGACGTTTTGGGCTCCAACGACACTGGCAATTGCGCGGGCGTTTCCCAAAGGTCGGACACGTGCCCGCGCGCGGTAGAGAGACAGTAGTGTTTACTCTGGCCGCGCAGGCGCGAGAGATCCCCCAGATCCCGCAGTCCGGAATACTGAGCGCGCATTCCAGGTATCCGCGGTTGATCGGTGCAAAAGAAGTTGAACTGCTCGATTCCGTCTACTCCCATCGAAAGTTTGCTCGCCGCGTTGCCGCGCAGCAGTTCCACACCGGCCGAAAGGTATCTCGGACCTGTCGCCTTCGTCTCCGGCGAGTAGCCTTCCACCCAATTGGGCGCATCTTCCGTAACTCCATAAATGGCGACATTTTCACCGAGGTCCAGCCGCAGGCGGTCGTACGGAATGTCCCAGGAAGTTTGCCAGAAGTTACTGAAGTTTACGAAATCGATGATGCCTTCCCGCGCCAGAGCCTGCACATCCACCCCAATGCTCTTCATATATCCCAAGTTGGCAGGGAGGCGCAGCCCCAAGACAAAATCGCGGTGACGGGATTTTGTCAACTTGCGGATTTCGCGGATCCACGAGCTCATCAGCTGGATTTGCTTTGCACCGGCTATCGGCTCGCAGCATTGCGGGTTGCGCAGCCAGTCCAGTTCCATTCCTTCGAAATCGTACTCTTCCACGTATTCGCGGACATGACTCATCATATAGCTGCGCACTTCCGGCAGCTCGTAATTAAGAGCCGCCCAGTAGTAATACGGCTCTCCCGCCGGGGTCATGGTTCGTCCGGTAAGACGGTATTTCGATTGTTTGAACAGGGGACAGTTGAAGTTGCTTTGCGGATTGCCGGCGCCATGCATGTCATTCATACGCACCGAAACCCAGGGAGCGATCCGCCGGCGACGGCATGCTTTCGAAGTCTCCGCCAGCCAGTCTACGCCCGCCTCTACCAGGTCGAGATACAGGTTGAAAAACTTCGTGGTGTCGTCCAGATACAGCTCCAGCTTGTCCGGCGGCACCTTCGCGGAAACAGCATGTGCGCGAAAGAAATCGCGATCGCCCCGGCGGTAGCCATCCAAAATGGTCGGCAGCTTCTTGCTGGGGTAGAAGGCTACCTGAGCGTTCGGGTTGATCAGGAACGTGTCCACTCCATTGTCCGCCAGCAGATCGACGTAACGATGGACCGCTTTCGCTGTGTACGGCAAACCCTCGGGATGAAAGATCTCGGGGTTGTAAAAATAGACGCAACTATCGCCGTTGAAGAGATTGCGATGCCGTCCAAGCCTCGGCGTGGACACGGCGGCAGCCGCGGCAGCCTGCTGGAACAGAAGACGGCGCGTGATCGACATCACAGAGCTATGTTACGTTAGATCCCAATTCGAGGGACGATGGAAGCTTCGTGCTACTGGGACTGACCCGTCCGCTCAAGCGCCGCTATCTGGATGGCATCGCGCTGAATACCCGCCAGCATGCCCCGGAACACGATGCCATGGAATGGCAAAACGGCGTACCAGTAACATAAACCGGACAATCCGCGCGGTTCGAACAGCGCGGTCTGGAGCAAGGTGCACTGCCGCTCGCCGGATTCTTCAATGCGGAAATCCAGCAGTGCTTCGCCGGGTAAGCGCATTTCGGCACGCAACGACAGGTACCGGTCGCGATCCAAGCCGACCACGCGCCAGAAGTCGAGCGCGTCGCCATACCGCAAAGTATCGGGATCCCGCCGGCCGCGGCGCAGCCCGGGCCCGCCCGCCAGATGATCGAGCCAGCCGCGAATCCTCCACAGCCAGCCGGCGTACCAGCCGTTTGCGCCGCCGACGCGGCACACGGCGCGAAATGCAGCCCACGCGGGAGCGTCGATTGCGACTTCACGCACGTCACGGAATACAGCGCCGCCGGACCAGTCCGGATCCCCTGGCATGGGCCCGGCCATGGACCAATTCGTTTCGACCAGACGGGCTGTCACCTGACTGAGAGCCGCATGAATCGCCTCGCGGACATCCATCAGGTTCTGAGGAATCATGCGCGTAATGCGATCCTCGCGGCAGACCACTTCGTTTTTCAGCCCTTCGGCCAGCGGTCTTGCAATCCTGCTGCTCAGCGGTGTTACCAGATGAATCCAGTACGAGCTCAGGCGGGGAGTGAGAACCGGCACCGGGATAATCCAGCGCCGCGGGAGCCCGAGCTCCTCTGTCATGATGCGGAGAATGTCGCGGTAGCGAAGTATCCCCCGGCCGCCGATATCAAAAGTCGTCCCGATCGATTCCGGCGCGGCTAAGACCCCGCACAGGTAGGCGAGCACATTATCCACGGCAATCGGCTGGCAGGGGGTACTCACCCACTTCGGAGTGATCATGACAGGCAAGCGCTGGACCAGGTAGCGAAGAATCTCAAACGAGGCTGAGCCGGAGCCAATGATCATGGCGGCCCGCAGAACCGTCACTGGGACGCCGGTGGAGGCCAGTGCGGCCTCGACATCGCGGCGAGAGGCCAGGTGCTCGCTCAGATCGGGGCCGGTCTCGCCCAGGCCGCCGAGGTAAATGATGCGGGCCACGCCGGCATGGCGGGCGGCATCCGCAAAAGTACGCGCCAGATGGAGGTCGCGCTCAGCATACTCGGCTTCCGCCGAGATCATCGAGTGCACAAGATAGAAGGCTGCGGCACATCCGGCAAGATCTCCGGAAAGTGACACGCTGTCTTCAAGGTCGGCTTTCCGGATCTCAACCCGAGGGTCCAAGGCCCAGTCGCGGCCCTCCAGCTTTCGCGGGGACCGGACCAGGCAGCGTATTGAATAGCCGGCCTCAAGCAGTTTAGGCGCGAGCCTGCCACCGATATAGCCGGTCGCGCCTGCTATTGCGATCGGCATCGGAGGCACTTATGCGGCCAAGCCGTCGTGTGTGGCATCAGTTGTTGTTGGAACGGATCAGCTGTTCCGCATGTTTGAGAGCTTCCGGCGTTAGATGCTGGCCGGACAGCATGCGGCCGATCTCGCGGGTGCGGGCCTCGCCCTTCAGTTCTTCAATGGTTGCCACAGTACGGCCGCGCGCTTCCCGCTTCTCTACCAGATAGTGATGGTCGCCGAATCCGGCGATCTGCGCCAGATGAGTGACGCAAAGTACCTGATTTGCTGCCGCCAGTTGCTTGAGCCGCCGGCCCACCATCTCAGCGGCCGCGCCGCCGATGCCGGCATCCACTTCGTCGAATACGAGCGTACGGGGAAGCGCGTGCTCCGTGATGCAGGTCTTGAGAGCGAGCGCAATGCGGGAGAGCTCGCCCCCCGAAGCCACCTTGTCCAAAGGACGCGGTTGCTCGCCGACATTGGAGGAAACCAGGAACGTGATCGCGTTTGCACCCGTGGCCGACCACTCCGATTCGCTGATTTGTACTTCAAAAATGGTGCGTTCCATCGCGAGCGACTTGAGCTCAGTCATAACGCGCTTCTCAAGTTTTCGCGCCGCGTCGCTGCGCCGTGCCGTAAGTTTGGCGGCTAGTGACTTGTAGGAACCGGCCAGATCTACCTGTTGTTTCTGCAATGCTTGGCGGCGGTCGGCCGAGGACTCGGTAGCGTTGATGTTGGCCTTCGCTTCTTCCAGGTAAGTCAGAATCTCTTCGATATTGCCGCCGTATTTTCGCTTCAGCTTGCCGATCAGGGCCAGACGTGTCTCGATCTCTTCCAGACGCTCGGGATCGGTTTCCAGCTTGCCGAGGTAATCGCGGAGGCAGCTGGATGCTTCGTCAATCGCTATCTGGGCTGGTGGCAGCGTCTCCAGCGCCTGCCGTAGGGACTCGTCTATCCGGCAGAGCTCTTCCAGGCGGCGCGTGGCGACCCGCAGCTGAGCGAAGACAGAGGACTCATCGTCGTAGAGGGCGTTATAAGCGGCGTTGGCGCTCTCAGTGAGCTTCGCCACGTTCTGCTGGATACGGCGTTCATTTTCCAACTCCGTGTCTTCGCCCGGCGCCAGCTTTGCCTCTTCGATCTCCCGCCGCTGGAACTTCCAGAGATCCAGCATTCGAAGCTTCTCCTGCTCGCCGAGGTCGATTTCCTGGAGCTCGCGGGTGCAGTTTCTCCACTGCCGGTAAATGTCGCCTACTTCGGCCAGAAGCGGCTGGGTGGAGGCAAAACTGTCCAGCATAGCCAGCTGCGCGGGCGCTGAAAAGAGCTGCTGCTGCTCATGCTGGCCGTGGATGTCGCCGAGGTAAGGGGCGAGTTCGCGGAGCAGAGCCGCCGTGACCGGCCTGTTGGCAATGAACGCGCGCGACTTGCCGCCGGCAAGAATCTCCCTTTCAATCAACAGCTCATTGTCCTCGGGTTCGATACCGGAGGCCTCGAGCAGGCCGGCTGCCGAAGGGGGAAGCTCAAAGATGCCCGCGATTCGAGCCCGGTCGGAGCCGGTGCGAAGCATGTCGGCCGAGGCGCGTCCGCCAAACAAAATGCCGAGCGCATCCACCACAATGGATTTGCCGCTGCCGGTCTCACCGGTAAGGACATTCAATCCGTGGTGGAGACGCACGCGGATGCGCTCGATAACGGCATAGTTCTCCACCATGAGTTCAACGAGCACTGCTCGAATTATAAATCTTCTTACTTTTTGACCCGAATCGACGTCATTCAGAGCGGGAACGGACATCAGAATTCCTGTGGGAAACATTTGAGACGTGATATGTTTTGGAGGCAGGCCGGAAACGGCTTCGCTATGATAGTGTTTTTGGAGGGCACTGCTACTGTTGACCGCATTTCTGCTGCAAGTTAGCGTTTGGGATTCGGTGGCCGGATCCGGGCCGATTCCCAAGGTAACTCTGGCTTTCCTTTTACTTTTTTCTTTGATCTCATGGGCAATCGTCTTTTCCAAATGGAGCCGGTTTCGCCAGGCGCGGACGGCGAACTCGCAGTTCCTGAGAGCGTTTAGAAAAGCTGCCGGATTGGACGCGGTGGCGCTGGCAAGCGAGCAGTTCCGTGCCTCGCCGCTTGTCACGGTGTTCGATTTTGGCTACGCCGAAGTCGACCGCCAGGTGAAGGCGAGGGGTACTCTTACCAACAAGCTCGCGCTGGAGCGCAGTCTGCAGTTGGGAATCAGCGAAGAGGTCACCCGAATGGAACGGAACATGAGCTGGCTGGCGACGACTGCTACTGTGTCGCCGTTCATCGGATTGTTCGGAACGGTCTGGGGAATCATTGGCGCATTCGGTGCCCTGGGCCAGGCCGGCAGCGCGAGTTTGCGCGCGGTGGCTCCTGGAATCTCGGAGGCTCTGATCGCGACGGCCATGGGCCTGGCGGCGGCGATCCCCGCGGCCGTCTTTTACAACTACTTTGGCAATAGTATTAAGGAGTTCGGCACACGCATGGAGGACTTTTCGCTCGAGTTTCTAAATCTAACCGAACAGAAGTTCGAGGACTAGCGGATGGCTTTCTCATTCGGCCAATCGAACGGCCGCAGCCGGTTTCGAGGCTCGCACGGCGCTCTATCCGAGATTAACGTG
>DATLBY010000124.1:0-7355 GCA_035526665.1 Bryobacteraceae bacterium | reverse complement strand
GCAAGCGTGGACAAGCCGAAAATGACCGAGGATTTCATCGCCGCGGCTCGCTGGCTGAAGGAGCGGTCCGACTGCACCGGGAAGATTGGAGCCGTCGGCTTCTGTTTTGGTGGTGGAATGGTGAGCTCGCTGGCTGTCCGGATGGGTTCGGATCTTACCGCCGGTGTCCCGTTTTATGGCGGCCAGCCTCCGGCCGCCGATGTGCCCAAGATCAAGGCTCCGCTGTTGCTGCACTACGCGTCTCTCGATACTCGTATCGCCGCCGGATGGCCGGCCTTCGAGGAGGCTCTCAAGGCGAACCATACGACGTATACGGCCCACATTTATGAGGGTGCAAACCACGGCTTTCATAACGACACGACCCCCCGCTATGACGAAGCTGCGGCGAAACTGGCGTGGCAGCGAACGCTGGATTTCTTCAATAAGTATCTGCGGGCTTAGTTTTGCCATCTATCGCTGCTGCGGTCGGACGGCGGTTTCCTTTGCCTCGCTATGGGCAATAACCGCAGGCGATGTGCAGCCCCACGGTTTTCCGTATTCCTATTTGCCGCTGTCGCAGTCGATGACCGTCCGGTTGCGGCGTTCATTGTAGAGGCGAATTCTGGCGGGCTTTTCGCCGGCCTGCATCAACCCGGCCTGTTTATCCAGATTACTGCCCTGAAGTGTGATCAACGATTGCGCGGCGTCATAGGAATATTTTCCCGTGCTGCCGCTGGCGTGTTTGTAACCGCCACCGCTCTGAATCTCGAAGTCCGGCACGGTCTGAAGCGAGCCACCGGCGAAAGAAGACGCAATGCTACTTTCCGGGGATCACAGCTGGCGGCCCTTTCCTGGCAGCCTTCCCGGCAAGGCCGCTGGATGTAATTAGAAGAATTACGAAAATGGAACGAAGCATATTTTGCCTCTAGTGACTACGCTGCCAGGAAGAGAATCGCCGCCTCGACACGTTGTGATTCAATAGAGCACATGACTCGCACCGCATTATTTGCCCTCGCGGCATTGTTCGTCTTGCCGCCGGGCCTTGTCCACGCGCAGAAGGACCCGTTTATAGTCACCCGGAGAGTCTTCGCCGACCTGCTCAAAATCCCCCTCGAGCCTCCGTCCATCCAACCAACCGTACTCAGCACCAGGGAAGAGGACGGGCTAATCATCGAGGACGTATCCTGGCCCTCTATCGACGGCGATACCGTGCCGGCCTTTATCGTCCGCCCGGCGCGCTCCAGCGGCCGCCTGCCCGCCGTCGTTTGTCTGCATGGAAGCTCCACGAACCGGGACGTAAACATCGCACCCAAGTTTGGTTATACGGAGTGGACGCGATACGGCACAAACAAAAAGATGAATACCCTCGCCGGCTGGGCACGCGAACTCGCCCGCCGCGGCTATGTAACGCTCTCTATCACGCAGCGCGGCCTGGATAGCCGCCTGCCCGACACGGAAGCCCGCAACAAGGCCCTTCTTGTGAACGGCCGCAATGTGATGGGAACGATTATTTACGAGATCCGCCAAGCAGTGACTTATTTGCGTGAGCGCCCGGAAGTGGACCCGGAGAAGATCGGCATGACCGGCATCTCATTCGGCGGCATTACGACGTTCTACACCTGGCTGGTGGATGACCGCATTGCGGCGGCAGCCCCTATCTGCGGCGGCGTGGGCTCGGTGCAGGAGTTCATCAAGCATGGAGCGCGCAGCTACCACGGCATCTACTGGTGGGTGCCCGGCATGCTCACCAAGGGTGACCACGGCGAATTTGCGGCAGCCATGGCGCCTCGGCCGCTCATGTTATGGGCGCCCCGGAGCGATATCGGGATGCCGAACCAAGGCATCGACCGTTTCCTGGAGGTTGCGGAGCCCGCGTTCCAACGGGCGGGGGCGGCGGACCGCCTGGTGGTGCACCGGCCCCCGGGCGAGCACGCCATGTCGATCGAATCTTTCGAAGCCGCATTTCAGTTTTTTCAAAAATTTCTGAAGGGAAATGGATGAAGAAGAGCACGGCAGTACTTCTCTGCGGGCTGGCATTACTGGCCTTTAGCGCGCCGGCAGCGGAGCGCGTGAAATGCTCCGCCACGGCGGATAACTGGCTGGACACTCCGCCCTGGAATCCGCACGATCAGGAGTCCCGGAACCACGGTAAGGAGCAGGGCCTGATCGTCAGCGGCCGCCGGAGCTTCGCGCTGTTCGCCTTCGATATGGCGCCGGCGAAAGGCATGCGGATCGGGAAGGCCACGCTGCGTCTGCACCGCCAACCGGATGCTGTCCCGCTGACGCTAGTCGGCATATCCACCGTGAGCGGCTCCGGGCCCTGGGCCGAGGGCCAATCGAACTACTTCTTCGCGAACTCCGGTCAGCCGTGGTCGTATAAGGGCTCCGATATGGCCGACGTCACGTTTGGCTTGGGGGGCAGCCTCTACGCCTATGTGAAGGCACGGCCGGACGGCAGTGACTGGTATGAGATCGATGTACCACCGCAGATCGTGACCGCGCTGGCGGCGGGCGATCAGTTCGGCCTGATGCTGACCGATGAAAAGGGCCAGACGCGCACGCAGCATCGGATCGGCAGCCGCGAGAGCCCGGATCCTCCAGTGCTCATCGTGGAGGGCGATCGAACTCCTGTGAAGGCGGGCCCGGTTCGCGCTCTCGCGCCGCAACCGGCCGCCGCCCTTGGCCGGACATCGCTGCGGCCCGGCAGTGCCGTTCTTCGCTTCGGGGGCGCCCACGCGGCGCATTACGATCTCCGCTACTCCGAATCTCCCCTGAATGCTAAAAATTTCGATGCGGCAACGCAGGCGCCGCGATGGATGTTGGATCCACTCGCTCCCAAACCGAATCCCTTGGTGACCTCTAACGCGCTCCGTGATCAGGTGGACGCTGTCGTTGAGCAGTTGCAGCCTGGAAACCTCTATTACTTCGCCGCCCGCGGGATCAGCGCCACCGGACAGCCGGGACCCGTGAGCGCCCTGGGCAGCATCCGGGCTTTCCAGCGCACCTGGCCCGCGCTACCGGCACGCTCTGCCGATCCAGTTGCTGCAGCCGGCGATACCGCGGGACCGGTCAGGATCTGGTCCTTCTCCGAGCTCCACAAAGTCAACCCGCAGACCGGAGCGCTGCTGGAGAAAGGTCCCATCTGGAAGGGGAACGTCAAGCTCACCGGCGCGCGCAACGAGTTCGTTGCTTTCCAGGTGGCAATCGAGAGCGCAACGCCCGTCAAAGACCTTGCGGTTACCGTGGATCGCCCACTCTTCGGAGAATGCAAGCTACCGGCCGTCTTCCAAAAGACGGGAGCCGTGCAACTCTACCGCGAGTGGATGGTTCCCGATGATAAGGACACCAGCGCCGGCCGCCCCTGGTATCCCGATCCGCTCATTCCTCTTCACGGCACGTTCGACCTGCCGGCTGCCGATAACGGCGTGCCGAACCAGCGCGTACAGCCGCTTTTTGTCGATATCTACATCCCGCACGATGCGGCGCCGGGGACCCACCGCGGCACCATCGCCGTGCGCGCCGCCGGCCGGCTGCTGCGCGAGATTCCAGTCGAGGTAGAGGTGTTGCCGTTCTCACTTCCCGACAATCTGAACTTTATCGTGGACCTCAATGCGTATGGCGGCGTGAATGGCGGATACGACATACAGCGCGGCACTCCCGAATACCACAAGCTGCTGCAGGCGTATCACCGCGTGGCGCACCTCAACCGGACCAACCTCGACATTCTCGGCTATTCGCATTCCGGCACTACCGAACCGGAACAGGCTCCGCCGCTGCAGGGCGAAGGCGCCGCCACCAAGGTCGCGAGCTGGAAGAATTGGGATGCCCACTTCGGCCCGCTTGTCTCGGGATCCGCTTTTGCGGACCTGCCGCGCGCCTCGGTACCGGTACCTACTCTCTATCTCGCGCTGTTCGAGAACTGGCCCGCGGACTTGCGCAAAATGTACAAGTACAACATTACGGAGAAACCACAGACCAAGGCCGAATACCAGCAGCTCATTGCGCGGCATGGCCTGGAAGCGGGCGCGATCGAAGAAGGGTTTCCACGCGAGTACCAGGATCGCTTTTCCGCCGTGGCCCGGGATTTTGCCGAGCACCTCCGCGGCAACAAGTGGACCCGGACCAAGTATCAGATCTTTTTCAACGACAAGTATTATTACAAGGACCCGACCCTCAGCAAATCGGCGGCCGGCGTCTCCTGGTGGCTGCTGGATGAGCCTAACCACCACGACGATTACCGGGCCTTAAGCTTTTTCGGCTGGCTCGGCAAGCGCTGGCTGACCGCCTATCCCGATGTGCCGCTGGTGTTTCGCGCCGATATCAGCTATGTGGAGTTTATGCGCGACCAGCTTGCCGGCCAGATCGATATCAACTGCACCAGCCAGCACTTTTTTACCAAGAACCGCTACCTGATGGACAACCGCCACCGTTTTGGCGGCAGCTACTGGAACTACGCCACTACCAATCACCCGCGCGAGACCAACGTGGGCATGCGGGCCTGGTGCTGGCGCGCGTGGGTCACCGGAGCCGACGGCGTCGTTCCGTGGAACACGGTCCGCGGTATGGAGGCCTGGGACCGCGCCGAGCCCCTCACGGTCTTTTACGTTGGCAAGAAGTTTGGTGTGAATGAACCTTTCGAGTCTCTGCGTTTGAAAGCGTTCCGGCGCGGCCAGCAGGACGTGGAATACATGAATCTGCTGGCCCACAAAAAAGGCTGGGATCGCGAGGCCGTGGAGCGTGCGGTCGCCGGATCGCTGGATCTTTCCGAAGAGGTGGGCCGCCAATACGAAGAAGACGCCGGCGCGATCCGCTTCGACCGGATCGACAACACGCAAATCGATCAGCTCCGGCTGCGGGTGGCCGCTGCGCTGAGCAAGTAGCGGAAGCTAGGCGAAGACTTTCTCGATAACCCGGCCGGAAACATCCGTCAGGCGGAAGTCCCGGCCCTGAAACTTCATGATCAGGCGGGTGTGGTCCAGCCCGAGCAGCCGGAGCATCGTCGCGTGAAGGTCGTGGATGTCCATTCGCTCGCCTTCGGGCGAGAAACCGAACTCGTCGGTCTCGCCGATGACGCGTCCCGGCTTCACGCCGCCTCCGGCCATCCAAAGTGTAAACGCATCGATGTGGTGATTGCGGCCTGCCTTTCCGCTATCGCGGGTTTCGCCCATGGGCGTCCGGCCAAATTCGCCTCCCCAGACCACGAGGGTATGGTCCAGCAGGCCGCGCTGTTTCAAATCGCGGATCAGCGCCGCGCTGGCCTGGTCCACTTCGCGGGCCACTTGATCGAGCGGCTGGCCAAGGTCGGCGTGATGGTCCCAATCGGTGTGATAGAGCTGGACGAAGCGCACTCCCCGCTCCACCAGCCGGCGTGCCAGCAGGCAGTTATTCGCATAACTGGCCTTGCCGGGTTCGGCTCCATACATCTCCAGGGTCTCTTTGGACTCTTTTCCAAAATCGATCAACTCCGGACCGCTGGTTTGCATCTTGTACGCCATCTCGTAGGATGCAATGCGCGTGGCAATTTCAGAGTCGCCGGATTCCGCCATCTTCGAAAGGTTCAATTCACGGATCGCCTGGATGGTTTCCTGTTGCGCTTCCGGCGAGACACCCTGCGGCCGGGAGAGATCCAGGATCGGGTCGCCGCCGGAACGGAAGGGCACGCCCTGGTAAGAAGTGGGCACAAATCCGCTCGACCACAACGCCGCGCCTCCGCGTGGTCCGCGCGGTCCCGATTGCAGCACCACAAATCCGGGCAGGTCGGCGGATTCACTGCCAATCCCGTAGGTGATCCATGAACCCATGCTGGGCCGTCCAAAGCGGGTCGAGCCGGTATTCACAAAACATTTGGCAGGCCCGTGGTTGAAGTTTTCCGTCGACACTCCCTTCAGAAAGGTGATGTCGTCCGAGATGCCGGCCATATGCGGGAGCAGGTCCGATACCCAGGCCCCGCTATGACCGTGTTGTTTGAAAACACGGCTGGTGCCGAGCAGCTTCGGCTTCTCCTTGGTGAACGTGTCCATGAAAGCGAAGCGCTTGCCGGCCATGAGCGAGTCGGGAACCACCTGATTGTTGTATTTCTGCAGCGCCGGCTTGAAGTCGAAGAGCTCAAACTGGCTGGGCCCGCCCGCCATGAAAAGGTAAATGACGCTTTTCGCCTTGGCGGGGAAGTGTCCCGGCTTGGCCTGCATGGGATTGCCGCCGGCCGGATCCGCAAAGATACTCTGGTCGCTGAGCAGCGAAAGAAGTCCTAGCTTTCCCACCCCGACGCCGCAGCGGCTGAAGAATTGCCGGCGCGTTTCAAACTGTAATAGAAGGTCTTCCGGGTTCATGCGAATTACTCCCGCGTAAGGAAATCGTCTAAATTCAGCAGCACGCGGGCGACGCCCGTCCAGGCCGCTTCCAGCGGCAGATCCGCCGGCAGCATTGCCGCCAGTTTCGGCGGAGGCGGATTCAGCGGCTTCCCGTCCGGCCCGAACTTCCCGCCCTTGTAGATCAAGTCCGTCGCGCGCGACGGTTTGGTTTTGTACTCATCCAACTGGCGGACCAGAAATTGTTCCAGCCGTTTTTCTTCATCGGCCCTCGGCGCGCGGCCGAGCGCCAGCGTGAATGCGTAGCGCATCCGCTCCCTATTTTCATCGGGAGCTTCCTTGAGAACCCTGGCTGCCAGGCCTTGCGCGAACTCGATGAAGACATCATCGTTGAGTGTGGTGAGTGCCTGCAGCGGCGTGTTGGAGCGCGTGCGGCGCGTACAGGAAGATGTCGCATCCGGGGCGTCGAACACAGCCAAACCGGGGTAGGCGGCGGAGCGGCGGAAAAACGTGTACAAGCCACGCCGGTACCGGTCGGGCCCCGTTGCCGTCGGCCACGGTCCGCTGACTTGCGTCACCGACATCGCGCCGTCCGGAATGGGAGGATACACGCTCGGTCCCCCTACCGTAGCGGTGACCAGACCGCTGGCGGCGAGCGCGGAATCGCGAATGATCTCGGCTTCGAGCCGTAGGCGGTTTTGCCGTGCCAGCAGCTTGTTAAAAGGATCGACGGCCTCGGTCTCCGGCCGCCGCTTCGAAGATTGCCGGTAGGCCGCCGACGTGACAATCAGCCGGTGGATCGCCTTTTGACTCCACTTTTGGCTCATGAATTCCTGGGCAAGCCAGTCCAGCAGCTCGGGATGTGAAGGACTGGAGCCCTGTTTGCCGAAGTCACTTTCACTTTCGACAATTCCCTTGCCGAAGTAAGCCTGCCACATGCGATTGACGGTGACTCGGCTGGTGAGTGGATTTTGCAGGTCCACCAGCCACTTGGCAAGATCCAGGCGGGTATTCGCCGACGCGGGCAGTTGTGGAAGCACGGCCGGGACCCCGGGCTTCACGACTACG
>DATLBY010000123.1:0-7363 GCA_035526665.1 Bryobacteraceae bacterium | reverse complement strand
GAGTTGGCCCGCAGCAACTGCCGTTCGAACAAGGCCCATGCCGGGGCGGCCATCGGTTTGTCCAGCGTCAAAGAAGGCTCGGCAGCCCGGGCGTTCCCGATGGATAGCGCTATGGTCAGAGGCGCGGCAGCAATAGCAAAGATTTTAAGCAGAGTCATGTTTCCTCAGGTGAACTGCGTTCACAAAGAGTGCGTAAGCAGCTGCTCCCAGCAGCAGTAATATGGCGATTGCCAGCATGGGAGCTTCGTAACTTCCCGTGGTTTCTATTAACCATCCGGTAAGAATGGGGGCGGAAATGCCGGCCAGATTGCTGGCAGTATTCTGCACCCCGCCGATCCGGCCGATGGCGTTTCCAGGTACGACGCTTTGCGTCAATGCCCAATAGTTTGCGGTCGCAATACCCAGGCCGGCAAGCGAGAAGATGGCAAAAAACAGCGCGGCCTCTGAAGAGCTGGCGTACGCGCCAAAAACCTCCGTGGCGGCCAGAACCATCCCTGTAATCGTAAAATACTTCCGCACCTTCACGGCGTCGTTGCCTCTCGCAATCCAGCGGTCGGCTGCCCATCCGGACAGGATGGTAGTTACCGCCATGCCTCCAAAGCTGAACATCGTATAGAGGCCCATCAGTTTCAATGGCAGCTTGCGCTGCTCACTGAAGTAAGCGGGCAGCCAGGTGACGCAGAAATACAAGTAGCAACTGTAACAGAACGTGCCGAAAATAATGGCCCAAATCACGGGGGTACGCATGACGCGGCTGAATGGAACGGCCTCACCTTTCCGGTTTCCCAGGCTGGCGGCCGCAGGCTCATCGCGCCGCACCAAAAGCAGCCAAGGGATCAGCCAAACCATGGAAGCCAGCCCGCTCAGCAGAAACATGCTCCGCCAGCCGTAGGCCGCTATCAACAACGCCGCGACGGGAGCGCCCACCGCCGGACCGATCTTGGTCCCTGCCATGTAAATGCCCATGGCCAGGCCGCGCTGACGCTCCTCGATGTTCATCCGAATCCAGCGAAGGCTGGCCGGAGCCACTGTTGCTTCCCCCGCACCCAGCAGCAAGCGCATAACAAACAATTGGGGAACCGATCGAGCCCAGCCCGTGGCCGCCGATATCAGGCTCCAGCTGAAGAAAGCGGCCGCATAGGGGTACTTCACGCCCATGCGATCCACCAGCCAGCCCGCTGGAATCTGTAGCAGCGCATAGGACCAGAAGAAGGCCGAATTCATGAGGCCTCTCTGGGTGTTGCTCAAGCCGAAATAGTTGCGAAACTCGGGAACGCTGATGGCGACGGATAACGACGTCCGGTCGATATAAGCGATGACCATGCCCAGGCACAGCAGCACCACAATGAACCAGCGCCGTGCCCCCGCCGGCCGTGGCGTCGCTGGATCGAGAATGGAGCTCGAGGGTTGTATCGCTCTATAATGCCGTATCTCGACTGAAAATTGAAATGGCCATGATCATTAAGAACGTAACTCTCACACACGTCCGTGTCCCGCTGGTGGAGCCTTTCCGGATTAGTTCCGGGGCTGTCGCCGAAAAGGACGGCATCGTTGTCCGCATTGATACCAGTGATTCCACCGGGTTCGGCGAGTCATCGCCCATGGCCGGATCCTTCTACTCCTCCGATACTCCAGATAGCTGCTGGAGCGAGCTGCGGGAGAGGATTGTGCCTTCCTTGCTGCAGGAAAAGTTCTCTTCTCCCCTTGCCGGCGCCGAATGGATCAGCGGGACGGGCGGCAGCAACTTCGCCAAGACCGGGGTGGAGACAGCCCTGTGGGACCTGGAGGCGCGCCAGCGGAACATGCCTCTCCATCGGCTGCTCGGAGGGTCCGATGGTCCCGTGGAATCCGGCCTGGCAGTGGGCCTCTACGCCGATGTGGGGGATTTGCTCCGGGCCATAGAGAAGTATCTGGCCGACGGATACAAGCGAGTCAAAATCAAAATCGAACGAGGTCACGACTTAGAACTGGTTCGCGCCGTTCGCGGGGAGTTCGGCAACATCCCCCTTTTTGTGGATGCAAACGGTGCGTATGACATGTCCGATCTGCCAGTGTTTCAAGCACTGGACGACTTCGGACTGATGATGTTCGAACAGCCGTTTCCGGGCAGCATGCTGCCGGAACTTGCTGCGCTGCAGCGCCAGGTAAAGACTCCTGTCTGCCTGGACGAAAGCCTGGAATCGGAGAACGACGTGAAGCAGGCTATCGCTTTGGGCAGCATGAGAATCGCCAACATAAAAGTGCAGCGCGTGGGCGGTTTTGGGCCGGCACTCCGGCTTTACGAACTCTGCAAGAACGCGAACATACCGGTCTGGGTGGGCACGATGCCGGAACTCGGGATCGGACAGGTGCAGGGAATGGCATTTGCGAGCTTGCCCCACTGTTCGTTTCCCACGGATGTGGAGGCAAGCGCGCGCTGGTTCCGCGATGATATTATCTCGCCGTGGCTGGACGTGAAGGACGGCTGTTTGAACCTGTCTCCGGCGCCTGGGCTGGGATTCGAGGTAGTGGAATCCAAGCTGGCGCAGTACGCCGTGCGGACCGAGACATTTCAGGCCTGAGGCAACCGGGCTTTTTATCTTCACGAACGCAAGGAAAAGTGTTACTATTCCGTTTACGTTGCCCCTGTAGCCGCACACTTGCACAGTGCTGTGCCGAATCGAAAAGGAGGCGCTCATGCGCATCGCATCCCTTATAGTGGCCAGCTTTTGGACTCTTGGATATTTGAACGCCCAAACGGCGACCGGCAGTATTGTGGGCCGCGTCACCGATTCCTCCGGCGCCGTGATTGCCGGTGTGGAGGTGAGCGCACTGAATCCCGCAAAAGGAATCAGTACCCGGGCCACCACCGACGATAACGGGCTCTACCGCGTGCTCTATCTGGAGCCGGGGAGCTACAACCTGACATTCGCCAAGCCCGGTTTCGCCGGAGTACAAAAGACCGGGGTGCCGCTGCGCTCGAATGACACACTGTCGATCGACACGCAGATGGGCGTGGGCAGTGTGATGGAGAAGGTGGACGTCACCGCGCAAGCGCCCCTGCTGGAGGCGGCCACTTCCACAACGGGAACCGTTTTGTCGGGACGCCAGATGAATGCTCTTCCCATCCAACAGCGATACACGTGGATGACGATGTACCTGGTGCCCGGCGTGACCAGCATGAACGGGTTCCACATCGCGGGACAACGAGACCGCGGCCTGGGATACACAATGGACGGCATCTCCGGAACCGAGCCCATCCGCGGCGGCGTGGCGACCAACCGCATCATGTCCACGACGCAGAACGCCATCGAGGAAGTCAAGATGGTGACCACCGTGCTGCCTGCGGAGAATGGCCATTCGGCCGGTGGCCTGCTGAGCGCCACCTACAGGTCCGGCACCAACGACTTCCATGGGGAAGCCGAGGACCGCTACATGAATAATGCGCTGAAGCATCGGGATTTCTTTCAACTGGCGCGGCCTACCAGCCCCTTCACCTACCATGAGCTGGCGGCGTTGTTTACCGGACCGCTTTCGCTTCCCAAGCTATATAGCGGGAAGAACCGGACATTCTTTTTGGTTGGCTGGTCCAGGCATCATGAGAAGAACGACACGCAGTTGTTCTCCAGCGTGCCCACGCCTGAGATGCTGGGCGGTGATTTCTCATTCGGCGGTATTGGATTTCCTATTTACGATCCGGCTACGACGCGGCTTAACGAGAATGGCGTTTGGGTACGCGATCCGTTTCCCGGCAATGTGATCCCTCGCAATCGGATCGATCCGGCTATTGCGAAGTTTCTGTCAAATCAGCCGTGGAAAGTTCCGAACAATTTCGGGAATGCTGGTTTCATCGATCGGTCCGGTCCATCGCAGAATCTGGGAGCGGAGAATCGCTACCGTTCCTACCGGACGCGCTACGACGTAAAGATCGACCACGTATTCAGTGAGGCAAACCGCATGTTCGGGCGGTTCTCTCACGTCCGTAATCGCGCACGTGGAAATGAGATCGCTCTGAATTGGGAGCTATTGGACCGCGATTTCGTGCTTACGCCAAGCGATCAGATCAATGGTGTGATTTCCGACACACACTTGTTTAGCCCTTCTGTCATCAGCGAGATCCGGCTGGGAGTGAACCGGCGCAAGGAATCCCGAACGCCAGGCGGCATAAACGAGGATTGGGCGCAAAAACTCGGAATACCGGGCGTGAGCGGCGCCACGTTCCCCTCCTTCATACGATCGGATGGGAATCCGTTCTACGGCGCCACCATGCCGGGGGGCTCCTATTACCAGGTGACCGAGAACTTTACGCTGCAGGAGAACCTGACCGTCATTCGCGGCCGGCATGCGATGAAAACCGGATATGAATTGCTGCGGACGCGTGCCAACACTCGCGTTGCTTCTACGCCCGGCGGCATTTATCGTTTTGGCGGCACCGACCTTCCGTTCACGCCCAACACAGGCAATGATTTTGCGGCGCTGCTACTCGGATCCGTGGTGCGGGCAGACTTCAACACCAGCCTGGCAAATTGGCTCCCGCGATGGTGGAGCCATGCGGCCTATTTTCAAGATGACTGGTCGATTTCTCCCAAGCTGACGTTCAACCTAGGCGTCCGTTGGTCATACGAAACGCCATTTTCGACCAAATATGGACAGCAGAGCCAGTTCGATCCTGCGGCCGTTGACCCGATAACCGGCAGGCCCGGCGCCATCCTACATCCGGGCGGCCAAATCGCTAAACGCGACCTCAATAATTTCCAGCCTCGCGTCGGCGCCGCCTACCGCATCAACGACAGAATGGTATTTCGGGGCGGCTTTGGCCTGACTACGATCGATCTCTTTACCGCCGCACTTGATCAGAACTTTGAGGAATATTTCACCAGCGTTGCGGTACAGCCGCCGGCGGGAGATCCTCGTCCGGCCTTCTTCCTGAGCAAGGGTCCGGGATCGGCCGCCTACAACATTCTTCCGAACGGGACCTCTCCGTTCGTGGGTACGAATTTCACTGGCCGCAATGCTACGCGGTACGACCCGAATATGCGCAGCCCGTACAGCATGAACTGGAATGGGACCTATCAATATCAGTTTGCCTCGTCCTGGCTAATGGAGCTCAGCTACCAGGGTTCGGCAGGTGTGGGCCTGCTCAACGCCTGGGACATCAACGCGGTTCCGCTCGACATCAGCCGCGATCCTGTTGTGCTCAACCAAGTCTTCCAAAACTATCAGAACTACCGGCCGTTTCCGCACTTTGGAGCCGTCAACCTCTGGAGCAACTTCGGACACTCCACTTTTCATTCGGGAACTGTGAAGATCGAAAAGCGTTACTCGCGCGGGCTCACTTTTACATCCTTTTACACCAGGTCCAAGGCGATTGATGAGAGCGATAGCGATGGCGTAGCCACAGGGGTAACTTACTACAACCGCCGGCTGGAGAAGGGGCGCGCCGGTTTCGATCTGGCACACCGCTCCGTGACGTACGTCACCTGGGAACTGCCGGTGGGTAAGGGCAGGAAATGGATGAACAGCGGCGGCTGGTTGAACAACATCATCGGCAACTGGAATCTGTCCGGCGTACAAACATTCCAGAGCGGGCTGCCCGCAACGTTTACCGTCGCCGGCAGCCCGAACCGCTACCTTCCGGGGGTTGTACGGCCGAATCAGGTTTTGCCCAACGAACAGGTTTACGCGAAAGACTGGACCCTGGGAGATCGTTTCAACAACAATCTTAAGAATGCGTTCTGGAATTTGAATGCATTTACCTTCCCTGCGGCTTTCACTCCGGGGACGGTAGGCCGGAACACAGTGGAAGGCCCCGGCATGGTCTGGACGCAGGGATCGATTGCGAAAACCGTCAAGATGAAGGAACGCGTGAACCTGGATCTCCGGTTCGACATCAACAACATTTTCAAACGCCCAACCTTCAACAATCCGTCTTCGGCGGTCAACTTAGTGAACCCTGGTTTGTTCGGAAAGCCCACCAGCACAGCGGGCGGGTTCTGCTGCCTCGGGGGACAGTTTGTCGGCACATTCGTGGCAAAGCTATATTTCTAGGCCATGGCAACGACCGGAAGCATCGGGCGCCGAACTTTCTTCGGGCACCTGGCCGCAGGCCTGGCCCAAGCAAAGAGACGGCTGATCATCGACACGCACCTGGAGGTCTGGACTCTCGATCCGAAGTTCCCATTCGCTCATCCGGAGCGGCCCAATACGCAGGTCGCCATGGCCGCTCCCATCGAAAACCAGGTCCAGCAGATGAAAGACTTCGGCCTGAAGTATGCTGTGCTGGTCAATCCCCGCTACTTTGGCTGGGACAACTCCTACATCAGCTACAGCCTGCATAAATATCCGAAGCTTTTCGTCGCGCATGGCCTGATCAATCCTGAAGACCCCAAGGTGGCGGAAAAACTGCGCTACTGGGTGAAGGAACATGGCTTTCAGGGAATGCGCTTCAGTCCGATCTACCATCCGAAAGCCACGTGGCTCAATTCCAAGGAGCACTACCCGCTTTGGAAAGAGGCCGAGCGCCTGAATGCGGTGTTCAACTTTTACATTCTTCCGCATCAGATGCCAATGCTGGAGGATATGGCGGGACGCTTCCCCGGAGTCAAAATTGTCATCGACCATTTGGGCAAGCCCGACCTGAAGCTTCCCGATCCCTGGCCGGAGTTTCGAAAAATGTTCCGGCTGAAGAAGTTTCCTCAGGTTTGGGTGAGCGCCTCCGAGCCCTACGAGTTGTCGATCAGCAAGGACTATCCGTACCGGGATACCATTCCGTTCTTCAAAGCAACTTATGAAGAGTTCGGCGGCAGGCAGCTTATCTGGGGAACGGGTTATCCCCGGCCACGTTGGGAACTCCCGATGGATAAGGAACTGGAGTTTGTCGATAAGATACTCGATTTCTATACGCCAGCCGACCGCGAACTATTGTTAGGCAGAAATGCTCTGCGCATCTGGCGCTTTCCAAAGGCATGATGAAAACTTTTCGCATTGTAGTGGCTCTGTTGGCTGTGTGTGCCTCCGCCGCCGAGAAGAAAGTGGTTAGCCCCGCGGGCGCCCGGCCTCCAGTAGGCCCGTACAGTCCGGGTATTCTGACGGCCGGCTACCTGTACGTGTCGGGCCAAGGCGCAGCCAGGACGGACGGAACTTTTCCCGCGACCACCGAAGAACAGATCGCACAATCGTTAAATAACGTGAAAGCGATTGTGGAGGCGGCGGGCTTAACGATGGAGCACGTTGTTTACACCCATCTCTACCTCAGAGATGTCGGAGAATATTCCAAGGTAAATGGGCCCTGGGGCAAGGTGTTCACGAAAAATCCACCGGCTCGCGCTACTCTCGGTGTTCACAAGATGCCCACCGACACGCCGGTTGAGATCACGGTAGTGGC
>DATLBY010000122.1:0-5664 GCA_035526665.1 Bryobacteraceae bacterium | reverse complement strand
ACGCAACCGCGAAGCCATCCATGCCCGGGAGCATCACATCGAGAACGACCAGGTCGAAAACATCCTGCGAAAGCCTCTCGAGGGCGGTCTCCCCCTGATCCACGATATCGACTCCATAGCCCTCGGCTTCGAGGTTGAAGCGAAGGCCGTCGGCGATATGCTGCTCGTCTTCCACAACCAGAATGCGAGTCATTGGCGTGGCGCACACGGTAACTGTAGCGTAAACGTACTGCCATGACCGGCTCCCTCGCTTTCCGCGTAGGCTTTCCCTCCGTGCTTGGCGGCAACCGACCGCACGATGAACAGGCCCAGACCGGTGCCTTTCACCCCCATGGCCGACTTCCCAGGAATCCGGTAGAACCGCTTGAAGATCCGCTTGAGCTCATTGCGCGGGATACCGACACCTTCGTCCTTTACGCGAATAGCCAAGCGTCCAGCCTCTGCCTCCGCAATCTCCACCCTCACGTGGACGGTCGGGCCGGAGTATTTGATGGCATTGTCCAGGAGATTCGACACTGCGGTCTTCAGCTCGTCCAGATCACCGAGTACGGTTGGGTGATTCGGCCCCTGGGGCGCGTTGGCAAAGTGGAACGATTCCGCCGGCAGGCGGTGCCGCATCCGGGCGAGTTCGACGCATTCCTGCACCAAGGCCCGCAGATCCACAAACGTGCGGTTCAGCGGACGGTCCGCCGAACCCGTTCGGCCGGCCGTCAGCACCTGTTCGATTGTCCGGAGCAGCCGGTCGTTATCCTCCAGCATGATTCTGTAGAACTCCTGCCGCTTAGATTCAGTGATTTCGCGAGTCTGCAGCGTCTCGAGATACAGCCGGATGGAGGCGACGGGAGTCTTCAACTCATGCGTAACCGCGTTGATAAAGGTATTGTGCTGTTCGTTTCGGCGAATTTCCCGCACCAAAAAGATGGTATTCAGCACCACTCCGGTGATAATTAGGGCGAAAAACAGCACGCCGAGGATCAGCAATACCCCGGTGCGCCAGTTCAGAACGATCCAGCCGATGTTGAGCGCTATCGCGAGCGCGACAACACAGGAACCGAGCGTAATGAAGAAGGCAATCGACTTACGATGCCCGCTGACGATCATAATTGGACAGTGTAACTGTCCTCAGAGTAGCAGTCTTAGGCCGCTTCGCGCTGTTGCGTAGCCGAGGTAACCTTGGCGACTTTCACTGACTTGGCGATGCCGAGCTTCTGCAGCAGATTGATCTGCATCCAGGTGAGATCGATCTCGTACCAGGCAAGGCCGTGGCGTGCCGAGGTCGGGTGAGCATGATGATTATTGTGCCAGCCTTCACCGAAAGTCAGAATGGCGACCCACCAGCTGTTCCGCGAATCGTCGCGCGTGGCAAAGCGCCTGCTGCCCCACATGTGCGTGGCGGAGTTTACCAGCCAGGTGGCATGCAGTCCTACTACGACGCGCACAAAAACTCCCCACAGCATCATCGGTAAGCCACCGGCGGCGAGCAGGATCAGCCCCAGGATCACCAGCGGCACGTAGTGGTAGGTATTCAACCAGACGTAGAAAGGATCTCTTGCCAGATCAGGTACATAGCGCGCCATCACTGCAGTTTTGTTGTGATTGCCTTCACCGAAAATGATCCAGCCCACATGAGCCCAGAAGCCGCCATCCCGCGGACTGTGCGGATCGCCGTCCTGGTCGGATTTCTGATGGTGAATGCGATGCGTGGCAACCCAGAAAATCGGTCCGCCTTCCAGCGTGAGCGTGCCGCAGACTGCCAGGAAGTATTCCAGCCAGCGCGGAACTTTGTAAGAGCGATGCGTGTGCAGCCGGTGATAACCCATCCCGATGCCGCCGCCAATGGCCAGCCAATACAATAAAGCTGCCACCACGACAGCCTGCCAGGTGACAAAAAAGAAGGCCGCCACCGCGCCAATATGGAATAAACCCATAAAGGCGGCCGTAAGCCAGTTTATTTTGTTCATTTTGCTAACGCGAATCACTTGCGTGCTCATGCTGGTTGTTTTTTAGGTCTCCAGTACTACGGTAACAAGTCCCGGCTGGATGAATTGTAAGACTTATGTAATTGGTTACAAACAGATGCGGGGATGGCGGCGGACCGATGAGGGGGTCCGCCTAGGAAGTTTATGCTGCTTTAACGACTTTGCCGTTCTTGATGCAAGAAGTGCAGATGCGGACGCGTTTGGTCGCACCGGCAAGCACGGCGCGAACCTGCTGCAGGTTGACGTTCCAGCGCCGCTTGGTTACATTATGCGCGTGACTCACTTTGTTACCGAATTGCGGCCCGCGCCCACAGAGTTCACATACCTTCGCCATAAGACACAAATCTCCTCAAAAGTTCAAACTCTTAGTTTAACAAGGCCCCGCCGTGCTTCGCAAGTCGCTAAACTCTGAGCAACGTGCAGTTCCACCTGCTCCATTGCCGCTTTCATTTTCAAGCCATCGACTGGGTTCGTTTTGAAAAAACGGCCGGCAACGCGGTGCGCGGGGCGGTCGGCCAACTTCTCCGGTCACTTCCTTGTACACCCAACTGCCCACAGCAACACTCACCAGAGATCCGGAATTGTGCCTATGGCCGCATCTTTCGGCCTTCCGCCGCGCCGGCGCTCCCTTTAGGCTATGCCAGTCCTCCGCGCCCATTCGTCCTTCGGACCCGTTCCCTGGACGGGTTGGTGGTGGAGCCGGCCGGCAGCTTTTTCATTGACTTACATCTGTTTGCGCCGGATGAGCTCGGCTGGTTCCGGGAGCTTTTCAGCAAGGTGAGCACGCAAGGACTCGGGCGGGACCGCGGGCGAGCGGAGCTTTTGTCCGTGGACACCCAGGCCATCCAACTTCCGCTGCAAGCCAGTGACTGCAGTTGCCACCGGCTGACAATGCAATTTCTAACACCAACAGAATTAAAACCCAGCGAAGTCCCGCCTCCCTTCCACGTGTTGTTCACCCGTATCCGGGATCGGGTGAGCGCGCTGCACACCTTGTACGCAAACGAACAGTTGGATGTTGACTTCCGCCAGCTCGGACTGCTTTCCCGCGCCATCCAAACTGCCGATTTTTCAATCGAGCATTGCAGGCGCGCACGGACGAGCAGCCTCACGGGACAGACGCATCCCATCGGTGGGTTTATTGGTTGGGTCGCTTATCAGGGAAATCTGGGGCCCTTCCTGCCCTGGCTGCGGGCGGCCGAGTGGGCCGGGGTGGGCCGTCAGACCACGTGGGGCAAAGGTGAGATTCAGATTACAGTTCCGGCTTCATGACCGCGACGTAGCTGAGGTTGCGATACAGCTGTTTGTAATCGAGGCCGAAGCCGACCACAAACCGGTCGTCAATCTCAAAACAGCGGAATTCCACCGGAACCTGCACAATGCGCCGCGTGGTCCGGTCGAGCAAGGTACAGATGGCTAATGAGTTGGGGCCACGGCTGGCCAGCGTCTGCAATAGATATCGTGCGGTAAAGCCGGTATCGATGATGTCCTCTACCAGGAGAACGTCGTCACCCTCAATGCTATCGTCCAGATCCTTGGCGATGCGCACCAGCCCGGGGGCGCCCTTCTGACTGGAAAAACTGGAAATTCCGAGCAGATCGATTTTTAAGGGAATATCGATCGCCCGCGCCAGCGCGGTCAGGAAAAATATGGACCCTTTGAGCACGCCGATCAGCGTCAGGTTGCGCCCGCGGTAGCGCTCACTGATCTCGGCTGCGACTTCTTCAATTCTTTTCTGCAGCTGTTCCTGCGTGAAGAGGATCTTCTCGATACCCGGAGGGCTCATAAGTTATGTCTGAAGGACGCGGCCGGCGAGCCCATATTTAAAAATCAGGTTCTGAAAGTCCTTTTGATAAAACACTTGGATGTTGACGTTTGGGTAGATGCTGCGCAGCAGCTTTACTTTTCGATTTTTTTTGGTAACATTGGCCTGCTTCATGGTGGTCAGCTCCACATACAGATCGAATTCCTGCAGGTAAAAGTCAGGCGTGAAGGCTTCCAGGGGTTTCCCATCCTTGTCCCACTGGATGGGAAAACTGCGGGGTTCGTATTCCCATGCGATCCGGTAAAAATCCAGAAGATTAGCAAAAATCTGCTCGCTGGGGTGGCCGAAGACCGTGCGTTTTAGGGTGGCGCGACTGGGTGGGGCAATACCGTGGCGGGCAAGCTCCAAGCGGGTGTGAAACTGCAGATTCGCCTCACTGGAACTCGTCAAAAGACCCATCTCCATGAGGCCTGTGGCCTTGACGGCAGCCTCAATCATGACGGCCGCCTGCTCGCTGTTGAGAAATCCCAAATTGAGGATTAGGTCGAAATCTTCCACTCGCGCGCTGGAGCGGCCGAATTTGCGCCTGCGCTCCGAACGTTGTTCCAGGGTGAGGTCATGCATGAGCTTTCTTGCCGCGGTACGATCGGTCCTGCGGTCCACCATCAAACTGCCGACGCGGTGCGCTTCGGGAGCCGCAATGCGCACGCGCAACAGATTAGGAAACTTTCGCAGCGCGAGTTCGGCTCCCGTCGCCGCGAGTACCATATGGTGTTCCATCGCGAGCCGCGCGAGCATGGACGCGACGGCGTGGGGGTAGGCCTTGTGCGGAAGCGCGTTGTCTTTTCCGAATTCTTCCTGAATAAGAGAGCCGAGGCGCGCCTCCGTGATCAACTCAAAGCCCAGACGGTGTGCCGCATACCTGGCTACCTCCTCGCTGCGGCAGCCGGGCTCGCCGGAAACTGTGACCACGGCCATGGAGTCATTGTACGGCCACTTGGATGATTTTCCGTTCTCACTTTGCAGCCGCATGTTATCGTACCTTTCATGCCGGTAATCGGGGTGGACATCGGAGGCACGAAGATCGCCTGCGCCCGCATCTCCACGGAGCTGGAAATAATTGCATCAAGTACGCTGCCGACGCTGGCCTCGGAGGGTTACGAAGCATCGCTGGCACAGGTGTTTCGAGCCGTTGACGCTTGCCTTACAGACGATACCGCCGCGATAGGAATCTGCGCGCCGGGTCCTCTGAATCCCAAGACGGGAGTGATTTTGAATCCGCCGAATCTTCCCGGCTGGAGCAATGTTCCCCTGGCTGACATTGTCCGGCAGCGGTATGGCTTGCGCTGCGCCGTTGAGAATGACGCCAACGCCGCTGGATTGGCGGAGGCGCTATTTGGAGCCGCCCGCGGATGCGCGAGTGTTGTCTATGTAACCCTCAGCACGGGAATTGGCGCCGGTCTGATCTTCAACGGAAAAATTCATCATGGCAAGAACGGAGCGGCCGCGGAGGGCGGCCATGTGTCCATTGATTATCGAAGTAAGTCGATTTGCAAGTGCGGCACACCCGGCTGCATTGAAGCGCTGGCATCCGGTTCGGCTCTGGCGGCGCGGGGCTTAAACCCGGCGGCTTTGGACGCGGCTCAGTTGAACGAGCTCGCCACCATGCTGGGAGCTTGGCTGGGCAGCCTCGTCAGCCTGATTGACCCCGATGTGATTGTGGTGGGCGGAGGTCTTTCGCAAATCGGAGATCCGCTGTTTACGCGATTGCGCCGCATTGTGCCCACCCGGACCATTAACCAGTTCGCGCCGGAGACGCCCATCGTTCCGGCTAAACTTGCGGCTCACGCCGGCGTGTTCGGCGCCGCGTCCGTCGTGCTGTCCCAATTCTCATGAAACGGCGCAACTTTCTTCAGCTCG
>DATLBY010000121.1:0-11038 GCA_035526665.1 Bryobacteraceae bacterium | reverse complement strand
CGTCGCAAGCAGTGCAAAAGTAAGCAGCAGGATGCGGTGGCTGACCGCCGGGGCGCGTCTGCCGGCGCGGCGCAGCACTTCACCTGCCAGCAAGAGAACGGCGGACCGGGCAAACAGCGATAGGCCCATTTGCCAGTCCATCAGCGTCCCTCCTTCCGCGCCTGTTCGATCAACGCCGCTATCCGGTCGAGATGTTCTTTGGATAAGTCGCTCGCCGAAACGTCCAGGAGCGTTGCTACCGCCTGTTCCGCCGAACCATCGAAAAAGGTTTCCAGCAGATGGGCCACTGCGGAGCGCCTCGCCTTGTCCCTCGGTACTACGGGTACAAACACATAGCGAAGATCTTTTTCCTCGTGGCGGATATGACCCTTCTCTTCCAGCACCCGTAGCATGGCGCGCACCGCAGAATACCCCGGTGGATCGGGAATCGACTCATGAATCTCAGCAGCCGTTGCCCGCCCGCGGCGATAGAGAACATCCATGATCTGCCGCTCGCGGCGGCTCAAGCGATGCTGCGTATTTAGCATCATGCTAGAAAACTAGCACTGGCCGGCCCGGCTGTCAAGAGAAATCGCGAACGCATGGATAGAATGGAACACAAGTGAAACTCATCGTCCTCGACCCTGGCCATTTCCACGCCGCCCTCGTTCAGAAAGAGATGTATCCTGAACTCTCGAATCAGGTCTCGGTCTACGCTCCTCTTGGGCCCGACGTGCTCGATTACCTCACCCGCATCTCGCTGTTCAATACGCGCCAGCAGGATCCCACCGCCTGGGAATTGGAGGTGCACACTGGCCCCAACTTCTTCAACCAAATGCTGCGCGAATACCCTGGCAGCGTCGCTGTTTTAGCCGGCCGGAGCCGTCCCAAAATTGAGCGGATTCGCGCCTGCATCGGTGCCGGTCTCCACGTACTGGCTGACAAGCCCTGGATTATCTCTCCCTCCAGCCTGCCGGCGCTGGAACAGGTCCTGGAGGAAGCGCGCATACAGGGCAGGGTTGCGTTCGACATTATGACGGAACGCTTTGAGATCACCTCCCTTCTGCAGCGGCAGCTGGTGAATGACGAAGCGATCTTCGGCAGACTGATCGCGGGATCGGAAGCCGAACCGGCCATAACAGCCCATAGCATCCACCATCTGATGAAGGTAGTGGCCGGAGTTCCGCTGCGCCGTCCGGCATGGTTCTTCGATGTGAATGAGGCTGGCGAAGGCTTGGCCGACGTCGGCACTCACATTGTGGACCTGGTCCAATGGATCGCATTCCCCAACGACCAGTTCGACTACCGGACCGACATTGGCGTTTTAGGCGCGAGACATTGGCCCACCGTGCTGTCCGCGTCGGATTTCCAGCGGGTGACTGGCGAGGCGGGCTTTCCCGGCTTCCTGTCCCCCTACGTCCAGGAGGAAACGCTACAGTATTACTGCAACAACTTCGTGCATTACACGGTGCGGGGCACGCATGTGAAACTGAACATACTCTGGAACTGGGAGGCTTCCCAGAGCTCGGGTGATGTGTACGAGGCCAAGTTCCGCGGCAGTAATTCGCGTATCGAGCTCCGCCAGGGCAGCGCGGAAAGTTTTGTTCCGGAAATCTACGTTGTGCCGGAGCCTGCTACCTCAGCCGCGGCCGTGCTTGCCGCACTGCGGCAAAAAGTAGATACCCTTCAGGAATTGTATCCGGGGCTTGGCGTCCTGGAATCCGGCGGCGCAGCTCGCCTCGTGATCCCCGAGCGATTGCGCGTGGGACACGAAAAACATTTTGCTCAGGTAGCCAACCGTTTCTTCGATTACTTGAGGGCGCCGCAAACTCTGCCCGCTTGGGAGCAGCCGAACATGCTGGTGAAATATTATGTGTCCACTACCGGAGTTGAGCTGAGCCGGAAGAACGGCTAGGATTTCTCGTTGCCGAGTGCGATCACAAAGTAGCGCGCTGGCGTGGTTCCCACATTCCGCCAGCCGTGCTCCTCACCAGAGGCAACGTAAGCCACAGAACCTGGCCCTAGCTTTGAGACTTTGCCCGCGATTGTAATCTCCATATCGCCTTCGCGGATCAGCATCATCTCCTCGTGCACGTGGTGGTGAGGCGGATGTGGCGCTAGGCCCGCCCCCAATTCTGTTTCGTGCATCTCGAGCGCACATCCCGTGTGCGTTTTGCCACTCAGGATGGCGCGCCCGCGGTTCTGCCCGTTCACTTTCACCGGGAGATCCTCATACTTGAAGGTTTTCGATGGCAGCACTCGGGTTTGGGCAAATCCCGCGGTCCCGGCAGCGAATGCGGCGGGAACCAGAAGGTGCAGGTCTCTTCGTGAGTACTTCATTCCTCTTCACTCCCTCGCGGCCTCCTCATCTACAGCAGGACGGCGGCGCAGTTATTTGGCGGGACCGATCGTCGCCGCGATCTTTTTGGCCGTATCTTCCGAGGCGCCCGCCCGCATCGTGATCGTCGCGAAGCACACGCTATGGCTGCCGGGAACACGTACGTGCCAACTGGTAACTTCGGTTCCGGCGAAATTCGCGGGCTTATTCGAATAGAAGACCCGCTGCGGTGTGTTGTCAAAGACCTTGTCCACACCCAGCACCTTTTGCGCGGTTCCGTCCAGGGGCGTCACGGCTTTGCCCGGCTGATTTACAACTTGTACGTCGATTTTCCCGTCGGCCGATCTGACGAGACTCGGAAGAGTCGGATAGTTAGCCTTAAAGTCCCGCGGAACAGCAACTTGGCAGGCGCCTTGGGCGTCCTTTACCGGCGTCCACCCCGCTGGAACCGATGCGGCGGCGGCAGTCGCGGCTACGGTGAGTGCGCCTGTCAGAAAATGCTTCATGCCCGTAGTATACAAAAGCGGCTGACACCGAATGTTCTAAGCGAACGCCGGGCACATCCAGCCGGTCATCGCACGGGATTGATAAGTACGCTGCCCGTATTACATTGCCCCGCCCCGCCCCCACAGCCCCGCGGCGATAGGTCCTTGTTGAAGCAGATTCGTGCTTCCTGCAATTCCCCATCTCGATAGCAGGAAATGCGAAACGCTTCGCGGGGAAACCGCGGGTTTGCCGCCGCAAACTTACCCTGGATATCCGCCGGACTTAAATGCATTGCCCGTCCCGGCTGCTTAAGATCGTCCGGAATAGAAACTGAGTCGCGAGCTTTTCGGATCGCCGCGAAATAGTCGGCCGCGCTCAAACCGCTGCACGTTCCGTGATTCGCCCACTCATGTTGGATCAGCGATTCGGTAGGAATGTACTTCAACATACTGTTGATGACGTCTTTCGATACGGGACTGGCGGGCCCACACCGCTCCGGCCCGCGGCCATTGTCCGCTTGCGGCCACAGCCCGTGCACCACAAACCCGACGTGACGGCCTGTGCCGCACTCGCGAGGATCTTTGGGCACATTTGGCTGCGCACAAAAATCTGGAGCGTAGGATAACGACAACAAATAGTATGAGAAAGCCTGAGGCTGGCTCGCTCGCTGTTTTTTGGAGCGAGCGGGGGCTGAGACGGCCAGCAGAAGGACTGCGGTCGCCAGTACGGCAAGCCGCTGCGGTAGGGCGGGTCGGCAAGGCAACATGAGGCTATTTTAAGCGACGCGCCGGGCACCGCAAGCTATTTTTTATCTGTTTTCCGCTTCATTGGAAGATCCCCGGTGCGCCGGAACTCCTGATTGATCTCGACAAATCCCACACCCTTCGCGTGCCGGGTCCGGACCTCGTCGGCCGAGCGGCCGTGGTACTCGCTCAGAAAGAAGATGTTGGCTTCGGATACCACGTCCTTGCCTGGAAAACTGACCTTATGCTGCTGTGCGACCTCTTCCCAGGATTTCCCGCTCTTTCGTGCCTCGATCACCTGGTTCGGGGATATTTTGGCGCGCTTCGGCAGCAGGAGCACTGCGGGAATCTCTTGATCGGGAATGCCTTTCTTACTAATAAGCATCACTGCCTGACGGCTAATGCGGAAATAGTCGGAGATCGAATCGTAGTAGTCCACGATTGGATCATTAACCCCGGTCCCCGTGTCAGTTCCCTTAGGCGTGGAGCGTGGCAGCCGGTCCTGCGCGAACAAAGTAACGCAAGTCAGTAGCGCGAAAGCTAGCCTCATGTCTTCCTCCTCCCTGTGGACGCTCGGGTGGTAAATTCTGTGACAAACCGGCTAATCTACCGCTCGCAACGTAAAAAAGAAGCTCGAACCCCGCCCCACCTCGGATTCCACCCAGATATGGCCTCCGTGCCGCTCCACAATGCGCTTACATAGTGCCAGTCCTATCCCGGTTCCAGGAAATTTCCGCCCGTGGAGCCGCGTGAAAATCCCAAAGATTCTCGCTGAGAACCGCGGATCTATTCCCATACCGTTGTCGCGAACGCGGAAAACCCACTGGGACTCCCTGCGTTCCGCCGATATTTCGACTTCCGGCGTTTCGGCGGAACGGTATTTTATTGCATTACTCACCAGATTCTGAATAAGCTGGGCAATTTGAGATCTGTCGCCCTGGACAACCGGAAGTCCGCTGCATTCAATCCGTGCACCTGTGTCCTGGATGGCCGCGTTCAGGTTTAGCTTCGCCCACTCCAGCGCATTGTTGCAATCCGCCGTTCCTAACGCCTGCTCTTCCGAATGGACGACTCGCGAAAATGCCAGCAGGTCGACAATGAGGGAGTGCATCCGCGTGGAAGCGAGATGAATGAAGTCGAGGTATTCGGCCGCGTCCGCTGTGAGTTCGTTCTTGTGGCGCGTTGTCAGCATTTGGCTGAAGCTCAGAATCGTGCGGAGTGGCTCCTGCAGATCGTGAGACGCAGCGTACGCAAACTGCGCCAGATCCTCGTTGCTGCGCGCCAGGTTCTCGGCATACTTCTTTTGTGCCTCTTCCAACTGGCGCCGGTCGGTAATTTCGCGCTGGGTCCCCCACACTCTGGTTACTTTCCCGTTTTCGACAATGCCCACTAGGTTATTCAGGAAATAATGCGGCTGGCCCTCTTCATCCACTTTGTGAGTTTCGGCATCAGTCAAACGGTAGCCGGAGGCGATCAACTTGCGGATGTGATCAACATTTTTGGGATCGCTCGCCACGAGCATGGCGCTAAGGCGGCTTCCAACCATCTCACCGGCCGATCCATAAGAGTACATTCGTGCCATGGCGTCGTTGCATTCGGCCAGCCAGCCGTATCGGTAGAAAGCCTCTATCTGGTCTTCCTCGGGCATGTCGGGGTCCAGCGGCTCTTCGAACTCGATTCTGCAGATGCCCTCGCTGCTGTGGCGTATGAATAACCGGTAGCGCTCCTCGCTTTTTGCAAGAGCCGTTTCTGTTCGGATGCGATCGCTGATGTCGTGCAGAAATACGGAAATACCGTCCTTAGTTGGGTACAGCCGGACATGAAAGTAAGCTCCGGAAACCTTATCCACCGCCTCGAACGTTGCGGCTTTCCGGTCCGCCATGGCGCCCCTGTATTCCTCTTCAAACCGCGTTCCCACAATGTGGGGAAAGATTTCCCAAATTGTTTTGCCGCTGAGTATGGCCGACCGCGTCACGCGGTTGATCATGCTGGCCTTTTCGTTGGAGTATACGATTCTCCAGTCGCGGTCTATTCCGAAGAATGCGTCGTTGATACTTTCCACCAGATCCCGAAAACGTTCCTGCATCGCGGCTTCGTTCTGCAGTTTCTCCGCGGCTTCCCGCCGTGCCTCCCGGAGCTGGCTTGCGAGCCAAGCAAGCAGCATCGCGGTCATGCAAAACACGCCGATGCGCATCACAACGGACGGATCCCACAACCCGGGATGCGACACCACCCTCCCTCGCTGCAAGCCGGCCAGCACCAAGTACAGGACCAGGGAAAAAGACCCGTATCGGAAGCCATATAACCAGGCGCTTCCAAAAATGACTGCCAAAAACAGAGGATAAATATTGACGGGAGTCAGCTTGCGAATCAGGATTGCGAGCAAAACGGAAGTGATGGTAAGCGCGCCCGTGACGGCGAGTCTGCGGAATTGCGCCATTCTAATTTTTATCGGCCGTGCGCCGTCACGAATCTCCCACATGACCTGATAGAGCAGTGAAGAAATTGTCAGCCGTGGCCAAATAAAAGTGGCCCCCAGGAAATTGAGTAATGGTGAACACCTCTGTCGTTTCCTGGGACCACGGTTTCAGATGATCGAGCGTTACGTTCGGATCGGACTCCCCGCCGTACGCGTGGAGTGGGATCGGCAAGGAGCTCTCTTCCGTGTAGACATAGTTGCGATAGACAATGGTGTCGGCACGCAAGGCCGGCAACAGTACGCGCAGGAGTTCCGGATTCTCCAGGACCTCTTTCGGAGTGCCCTCCAGCCTTACCAGATCGGCTAGGAGCTCCTGGTCCGTAGGCTCGGGCTGCGGAATGTGACCGCGCCGGAAACTGGGCGCCCTGGCTCCCGAGACGATCATCACCTGAGGAAGGGCCAGACGGCGGCGGCGCATCTCCCGGGCGAGTTCGAAGGCCACAATTGCACCCATGCTGTGGCCGAAAAACGCATAAGGCGCTGTGCTGTAGGGAGACAGGGCGTCGGCCAGCGAATGAATCAAAGGCTCCATCCTGCTAATCGCCGGTTCCTCCAGCCGGCTCTCCCGAGCGGGCAATCTGGCCGGACACACAGAAATAGACGGGGGCAGACGATCGGACCAGGTGCGGAAGAACGATGTTCCGCCGCCCGCGTTAGGGAAGCAGAAGAGCCGGTGTCCGTGGGCCTCAGGTGCGTTGGAAAACCAGAGTTTTGCCGCAGCCACCGGCGTCTTTTTTCTCAGCCGGAGAGCCAGTAAAGCGCGCTTTTCCGGAGATAAGTGAGCCAGTGGATCCGGCTTCGGCGCATCCGGCTGAACTGGCGTTCTCACATTGCGGGGGCGGTCCAGCAGATCTTTGAGAAAAGCTTCAAATGGTCGAACCGAGATATTGCCGGCATATTGGAGAGCCGCGGCCCGCGATTGTTGCGAAATTTCCGAATAATGAGCTGGATCGGTGATTAGACGCGTCAAGGCCGTTTCCCAGGGCGCAATATCCTGCACCGGCACATCCGCGATTGGCACCATGTGTTCATCCAGACGCTCTTCATACTTTTTGATGGGCGTTACCGGAAGCAGGTACGGAACACCCATCTTTGCTTCGGGAATGCCGCCGACATCGCTGGCGATCACAGGAACACCGCGCAGCATCGCCTCCACCACAATCCGCGATCTCGCTTCGGCCCAAAGTGACGGCGCCAGCAGGACGCGGGTCAGGTGAAGCAGATTGTCGATGTCATCCACCGGATCGAGCACGCGGATATTCGCATGCGCGCGCAGCGCCGCGAAATCGGTCGCGTTGGTTCCCCATGTCGGCACCGCCGCGAACTGGGTGCCGGGCATCCTCTCGGCCAGCCCGAGAAAGATGGAAATCCCCTTTACCGCGCAGGGATTTACCAGCGTGACGTAAGGGTTAGTAACCTTCCCCAGCAGCGGGTACGGCCCGGCACCCTGTAAGGAGATCGGCAGCGAAACCGCGTCACTTCCACCCCACCGCCGGATATAGCCGGCAACATACTGGCTGACTCCCACGATGCCATCCACTTGGCGCAGGACGGCCGTCTTCGATTCGCTGGGGAAGGCGCAATCGGGTCCGAACGGAAGCGCCAGAGTAGCCCGCGCCAGATAAACCACCCGTGCCGTTTCGCTCTTCAGCGCCGCCGCCACCAGCAGTTGCGCCGGATCGTCAGTCGACACAATAATCACGTCGGGCGTGAACTCCTGCATCTGGGCGGCGAAGTACGAGCGCAGGTTCGGATTTGTCGTTATCGTACGGACCTCGACGCCATTCAGAGCAAACTGGACCACACCCGTCTCGCGGGTAGACGCCGGAATCTCTCTCTCGGCTAGCTCGTGCAACAGGCGATCCTGTTCACGGGGCTCAAAGCTGTTCAGGCGCGAAACCACTCGGCAGGCATGTCCCTGCTCGGCCAGCGCTTCGATCAGCAGGCGGTTTGATTTATCCCCTCCGCCGTGCGCCGGATAATAAAGCGAATTGTGCCCAAGCAGAATGCGCATCAGGATGGTTTCGACCTCAGCCGGTGCAGCAGAAGCGCCCGTTTGGCGGGCGACAGATCGTCCAGGATATGCCCACGCTCCGCTCTGGTGTCGGAGTTGGGGCGCAACTTTAACAGGAGCTTCTCAAGCCCGGCAGGGTCGAGCGCCGCCACGAAAGCAGCGGCCGCCTGGAACGACCGTGCCGATTCCGCTTCATACTCTCCCCGGTCTCCCAGCAGCTGCAGGAGTGCCCGCGACCAGGGCATAATGGACTGCCGCGGAATGACCGGCATCGGCATCATCTGTTCATCGAATACCGGCTCGTACTCTTCGATGGGATGAATCTCAATCACATAACCTGTCCCCAGTTTGGCTTCCACCAAGCCTCCGCTGTCGCTGGCGATCACGGGAATGCCGCGCAGCAGCGCCTCAGTCACAACCAGGCCAAAGCCTTCCAGCCAGAGCGATGGTACCAGCAGGAGGCGAGTCTTCCGCAGCACATGCTCGATATCTTTCACCTTCGGCAGGATTTCAATGTTGGCGTGCGCTTCCAGTAGCCGCCGGTCGTGCGTGGTTGTGCCCCAACCGGGCAGCGCACCGAAGCGCAGTTCGGGATGACGATCTAGCAGTTCGAGAAAGATGGAGATGCCCTTGACGGCACACGGGTTGATGATCGTGACCAACCCGCTGTCGTACCGCCCCAGTGTTTGGAATGGTCCCTCGCCATACATCGGCGGATGGACTACCGCCGGCTGCACGCCCGTGTGTGTCCTGATGTAGGCTGCGGTGCGATGGCCGATGGCCACAATTGCCGCGGCTTGCCGCAGGATATCCGCCGCTTGCGCATCCGGGTTCCAACTGGCCGGCCCGAAAGGATAAAACTGCGGAGTATGCGCGAGATAGACGATTCTTCCCGGCGCCGCGGTGTGGGCCGCGCGAAGCAGCACTTGGCCGATATCCTCTGAGGAGACCAGGACCCAGTCGGGCTGGAACTCGCGAATGCGCCGTTCCAGAACGATTCCCCGCCGGGTGGCATCTTGCACCGAGTGGACTTCAATCTCGCCGCGCTTGGCGATCTCCACCCCGTCGCGCGCTTCGGATGGCAGCCCGATTTCCTGCTCCAAGAGCTCGGACTTCACCTCCTCGCGCCGCTCCGGAGTTCCCGCGGCTGCAGCCGTGGCGACCACCCCGCAGGAGTGCCCCGCAGCCGCCAACTGATCCAGCCAGACCAAGTTGCTGCGCGTCGAGCCTCCGCGCGGCGGCACGTAGGAGGCATTGGAAGCGAGAAGGATGCGCATCGGACTTACAATGCCGGGTCTGGTGGCTGATTCACCTGCTCCTCCAGTAGGAGCGCTGCGGCCTCTTCGTCCGACAGGCCTTCCAACTCGGCCAGCAGTGCCTCATATTCAGTGCCGCCAGAGTGTTCGATCTGATAAAGCTCGATAGCTTTTGCCAGTTCGCAGATGTTGAATGCCCCCGAATACACTAGTTTCAAGGACAGCTCGGCATGAAATGTCTTTTGGACAATGGACAGGAGCTGAACGGCCAGAAGAGAGTGGCCTCCCAAGTCGAAAAAGTTGTCGTCTAGCCCTACCGCTGGCACATGCAAGAGGCTGCGCCAGATTTCTGCTAGTTGCCGTTCCAGGGCTGTGGCCGGCGGCTGCGAGGTTATCTTCTCGCTCAGCCCATTCGATCGAGAGGCGCGGAGTTCGGCCATACGCCGCAGGATGTCCGCGGGCCTCCGGAGATCCATCGCGATCCGGCCAAAATCTACGCGCCGCCGCGTGGAGGAACGCACCGGTGGAGTGGGTGCATGGCCGGCATGCGCCTCCGTGCTGGCCGATTCGTAGCTGGTTTCCGTTGCATACGCCGTGGGAATTCGAAACAGGAAACCCGAAGCGGTCTGCTCCGCAAATTGCGACGCTACCGATTGCAGGAACAATAGCGCGGGTTTGTTGCGCGCGGTCGTGACGAAGGGAATATGGACTTCGTCCAAGCCCAGCGCCTGGGCCCGCTCCCCGAGGCTGGCGAGCATACGGTGCTCTACCCCCCTACCCAAGACGCGGCAACTCAGCAGGAACGTATCCACCAGCAGTTTGCCGGGCTGCGTCTCAAATAAGAGGACGCCCGTCAGGCCATAGCTCCCGAAACGATCTTTCACTTGCACCGTCAAGCACCCAAACTCATCCGAGCGGAAAAGCGATTGAAGCTCCGATTCGCTGCGCCGGATGCCCGTACAGTTCATCTGGTTGGTGCGCTGGGTCAGCTGGGAAATTCGCTGAAGCTGATTTGCCTGAATGGCATCTATAGATACCTGCAGCTCGAGGGCGGCGATAAACTCATCCAGGCTCAACGCTTGGCGTTCAATCCGGCCTCGCTCCCGCGCCTGCGCATACATCTCGGTGCGCTTGCGGTCCTCCTCGGTGATGCTAACGTGATCGAATGCCCATACATGCCGTAGAAAATCCGGTATGTCTTCGATATCGGCGGGAAGGAGAAGGGTCAAAGCATCCGGACAATTGGCACGGGCCTCGCCGCACTCTTTCGCGTTGTCATCCACCAGTATGAAGCTGTCCAGGGAAAGATCCAGCTCCTGTGCCAGTTCCATGAGGTTGGCGGACTTAGGCTCCCAATTAACGCGCCGTGCGACGAAGTGCGGAAGTCCCAGTGGCATATCGGGATTCAAGCGGAAGGTTTCCAACACGTCCTCTTCGTTGTTCTTACTCGCCAGACAGAGGAGCATACCGGCGTTCTGCTGCGCCAGCACGAACTGCTGCAAAGCTTCCCGTGGCGGGTCGACCACGATGCCGAGAGGACCATCCTCGCCGCAGATTCCTTGCCATAATGTTTCGTCACAATCCAGCGCGATCACTTTCCATGGCGTACTGCGGATTGCGTGAATGCGGCGCGCCAGCGAAGTGCCGAGCGCCGCGAAAAATAGCGGCGTGTAGGGAATATGCCCCATCTGATCGCTCTGCGCGTCGTAGTAGTCCATCACGGGATAGAGCCGCAGGATGTCA